>JBEKEP010000036.1:0-35405 GCA_050013775.1 Occallatibacter sp.
TTCTATGGCTACGTTCCAGCCGCCCAGCAGGCGCTTGCGCCGAGCGTTCGCTCCGGCGTGCCCACCTATGCCGTTGTGATTGCGGGATCGACTGCCTCGAATGGAGCTTCGTCAATCACCACGGCGGGCGCCAACGTGGGCGCGAACAACGGCATTACGCGCAACCTATTTACTTATGACGATCATGCCTACTACACGAAGGGTAAGCACAGCCTTGAGGCTGGAGTATGGCTGCAGCGCCTCCAGTCGAACGACAATCTCGCGCAGGATCAGTATGGGCAGGCATCGTTCGCTTCGCTGACGACTTTCCTTGCCGGTACCATCAAGACCTTCACCTACGCGCCGCAAACCACCGAGCTCGGCTGGCGCACCTGGTTCGTGAATGGTTTTATTGAAGACGTGTATCACATAGCTCCGCGGATTGAAGTGCGCGCAGGATTTCGCAGCGAGTCTTCGACGGGTTGGAGTGAGTCGCAGGGCCGTGCCGGTGTCTACACATTTTCGAATGGCGTGATCTCCAGCACACCCACCATCCTGGGGAACGCCATTACCAACAATCGCGCAATCTTTCTGCCCGAGCCGCGCGTCGGCCTGGCGTGGAATGTGTTCGGGACCGGCCGCACCAGCGTCACGGCGGGAGCCGGCCTGCACCATTCCTTGCTCGATGCTCTCGACTATCGGCTTGATCAGGCTGCGCCGTTCAACACCGTATATTCGTACTCCAGCACCACGGTGGCGAACCCGATCAGCAGCACTCCGCTGGTATCGCCGTCCACGGCCGACAGCGGTATTCGAACGCCCGCGCTGTTAGCCTACACCTTCAAAGTCGAACAGCAGATCGCTCCGTCGACTTCGCTTTCTGTTGGCTACGATGGCTCGCACAGCTACCACCAGATTCTCTCTGAGGACTTGAACGAGCCGGCATATACCGTGCTGGCGAACGGAACAATCTACTACCCCAACACCACCAAGGCCAACACTGCGGTGGCCAATACAACCTCATGGGTGGCCGGCGGCTCAGGCAACTACAACGCGCTGATCGTTGATGTGCGGCATGATCTGGCACATGGGTTGCAACTGCGAGGAAACTTTACCTGGGCGAAAAACCTTGACGACGGTTCGGCGTGGAACACGTCGGTCTCATCCAACACCCCGGCGTTCGTCGAAGTTCCTTCATTGCCGCATCTCGATTACGGCCCCGCGGCCACCGATATTCGCCGCGCAGCGGCAATCAATGCAACATACGAGCTACCTTTTGGTGTCGGCAAGCCTCTGTTTGCCAATGACGGCCGCGCAACGGAAGCGTTGCTGTCAGAATGGTCGCTGTCGACCATCTCGAATTTGTTCAGCGGCTTCCATTTTTCACCGCAGTTAGGTTACAACCCCACGGGCTCGGGCGACTCGCGCAACCCGGTGCGGCCGAACCTCAATTCGAGCTTTACCGGACAGCTGTATCCGGGAGGCAGCACCGCGGCGCGCGTAGCCGAGTTCTTCAACCCCAATGCGTTTTCCGCTCCGGCCTACGGAACTGTCGGGAATGCGGGCCGCGATTCGCTCGTCGGTCCCGGCTACGCGGACTGGGATGCCTCGCTGCTCAAGTCCACGCAGGTGACAGAGCGACTGCATGTGCAGTTTCGCGCCGAGTTCTTCAACGTGCTGAACCACACAAATCTTCAACTGCCGAACGAGGTTGTGTATTCAGCAGGACCCACGCAGGGAACAGCAGCCAATCAGACCACAGCCGCAGCCTTTGGGTCACCCGGGGTCATCTCGGGAACGGCGAACACCAGCCGCCAAATTCAACTGGGTATAAAAATATTGTTCTAGGAACGATTCGGCGGATTCCGGCGCCTGCCCGATTCATCGATGATTCGGGCAGCTTCCCGGGAGGCGCGGTCGCAATTTCCGTTCCTCGCGGAGCGGAGAAGGATGAGGTCGCCCTACTCCCACCCACTGCTGAGTCAGGGCTTGCTGACTCGCTGGCTTGCTCCCTGTTTTTCTGCGATCATCAAGCGAGGTTCCCCATGTGCCGCAATATCAAAATGCTCTTCAATTTCGACCCGCCAGCGACGCCAGATGAAACGCGCGACGCATCCCTGCAGTTTGTGCGAAAGATCAGTGGGTTCAACAAGCCGTCGAAAGCCAACGAAGCAGCTTTTGCCCAAGCCATCGACGAAATCGCCGCCGCTTCCGAGCGTCTTCTTAGCCAGCTTCAGACTCAGGCGCCGCCGCGTAATCGCGAAGACGAAGCGGCTAGGGCCCGCGCTCGCAGCCTCGCACGCTTCGGAGATTGAACACCCCCGTCTTTCTTCGTAGAAAGCGCCCCATCCGCGCTCAAGAATGAGAAGATCGACCAGGAGAAACTTCCCCGTACTGCGGGATCCGTCTTATGAGAGAAATCGTTACGTTTGTCTTCGGCCTGGCTTTGCTGGGCAATGCGGCTCTTTTTGTGCCTCAGGCCATTGCCGTGTGGCGCAAGAAAAGCGATGAGGGCATTTCGCTGGTCACCTTCGGCGGCTTTTGCATTCTGCAGGTGATCGGGGTGGTGCATGGCGTCTACGAGCACGACAACTCCCTCATTGTCGGCCTCGGCGCCAGCTTTCTGACCTGCGGAACCGTCGCCTTCCTTACGGTTGTCTATCGCGTCCGGCGTAAGCGGGCTCACGCGGCTGCCTGACCGCCGGATCGATCTCCGCCAGGCCCAGCTGCGCGGCAAACCACGACGAACTACTGGGGAACGTCCGCTGAACAATAATTCGTGATCCCTGTCACATCCCATGATCTGCAAAGGGGGGTACGACAGGGGAATGCAATCCAGCGTATACTTCTCTTCCACGGCACAGGCCCCCCAAGATCCCGGGGGGCACGCGGCATATCCCTGGCTGAGGCCCATGGAGGAACCGATGAAGATCACCGACACCGTTGACCAGATACTGAAGAACAAGGCGCTGAATAAGATTCTGCCCATTTCTCCGGAGCAGACCGTGCACGACGCCTTGTCGCTGATGGCCGAGTACGATGTTGGCGCCCTGATGGTGATGTCAGGAACGAAGCTGGTCGGCATCCTGTCGGAACGCGATTATGCGCGCAAGGGCATTCTCCAGGGCCACGCCTCCAGAGACACCAAGGTCAGCGAGATCATGACCAGCCCGGTGATCTCTGTCACCCCGCAGCAGACCGTGGACGATTGCATGAATCTGATGACCCAGGGCCACTTCCGCCACCTACCTGTGCTCGATGGCGACAGAGTGGTGGGCGTCATCTCCATTGGCGACATGGTGAAGTGGGTGATCAGCGGCCAGGAGCACGCCATCCAGGCGCTCGAGGGCTACATCATGGGCGCGTACCCGGGATAAACTGAATCCCTTTCATCGACTGCGTCGCTAGCCCAGAAATATTCCCGCGATTGACGCGGAGATCAGGTTCGCCATGGTTCCGGCGAGCATGGCACGCACGCCCAATTTGGCCAGGTCGTTGCGCCGCTCGGGCACCAGCGCACCGATGCCTCCGATCTGCATGCCGATCGATCCCAGGTTGGCAAATCCGCAAAGCGCAAACGTGGCAATGGTGAAGGAACGCGGGTCCAGGCTCGCTTTTTCCGCGCCTAGAGCGATGTAGGCGATGACCTCGTTGAGCGCCATGCGTGTGCCCAGCAGGTTGCCGATGGCCATGCAGTCGTGCCACGGCACGCCGATGAGCCACGCCACGGGCGCGAACACGAAGCCGAGAATTTGGCCGAGTGAGCCGGGTACCCAGTGCGTCCAGGGCATGCCGTGCACCCAGTTCAACATCATGTCGAGCAGCGCCACCAGCGCCAGAAAACTCACCAGCATGATGCCTACGTTCATGGCCAGCTTGCCGCCGTCGATGGTGCCACGAGCGATCGCCCCGATCAGGTTTTCATCGGCGTGCAGCTCGTCCTTGGGAATCACGACCTTGCCTTCGGTGGCCGGCACTTCGGTTTCGGGCACCAGCATCTTGGCCATCAGGATGGTTCCCGGCGAGGTCATGATGACGGCCGAAAGCAGGTGGCGCGCCTCCACGCCCTGGGAGATGTACATGGCCATAATCCCACCCGACACATGCGCCATGCCGCTGGTCATGATCACCATGAGTTCGCTGCGCGTGGCCTTCGACAGGAACGGGCGGATGGTGAGCGGCGCTTCGGTCTGCCCCATGAAGATGGAGGCCGCGACGTTCATGCTTTCCGCGCCCGAGATGCGCATGGTCTTGAGCATGACCCACGCCATCACGCGAATGATTTTCTGCATCACCCCGATGTGATAGAGCACCGCAAAGAACGCGGAGATGAAGATGATGGTGGGCAAAACCTGAAAAGCAAAAATGGCGCCGGAGTTCGGCGCGATAAGCTTGCCGAAAGCGCCGGAGTTGGGCAGTCCGAGTTCGCCGAACAGGATCTTCGTTCCGGCAAAGGTGGCCGACAGCATATTGGTGACCACGCCGCCCGCCCAGGCCATGGCATCGCGCCCCAAGCCGAAGCGAAGCACCAGAAAGGCGAAGGTGATCTGCAACCCCAGGCCCCAGAAAATAGTGCGCCAGCGAATGCGTTTGCGATCGGTGGAGAACAGCCACGCGGCCAGTAGAACGGCCAGAATTCCCAACACTCCGGTGAATCGTGCCAAAAGGTTGCTCCTTCGGGGTCGAGAGATTTTCTTGAAGGACTTTCGACTAATTTACAGCATTTTGCAAATAGTTCTCGGCATTTTCTCGAGTGATGATGCGGCTGACAAGCGGAGCCACTGCGTGGGGCGGGGTTTTGGAAAAGTGAATCGCCTCTTTGAGGATTGCCACAGGCTCGACGAGCATCTCCGCGTTCGTCGCGTAGATGGTTGCGAAAAGCTGGCCGCGCTCCACGTGCGCGCCGCGCCGCGCATGGAAGAGTATGCCCGCGTTCGGATCGACCGGCTCACCGGCTTTCTCGCGGCCCGCGCCGGTGCGCTGCACGGCCCACCCCAGCGCGGTGGTATCCATCTCGGATACGAAGCCACTCATCCACGCGTCAACATCCAGGGTAGCGCCCGGCTTGTGGAACGCCTCCATCTTGTCGAAGACGGAGACATCGCCGCCCTGCGCGTCGACCATCTTCATAAAGGCTGCGAGTCCGGCGCCGTCGGTGAGCGCCGCTTCAGCCAGCGAGTAACCGGCCTCGGGCGTTGCGGCTTTGCCGCCCAGGTGGATCATCCATCCGGCGAGAATGAGCGAAAGCTCACGGAGGTCTTCACTCCATGCCGGCCGCGCGCCGCGCAGCAGTTCCACGCATTCCACGATCTCGATCCAGTTGCCGGCCGCACGCCCCAGCGGCTGGCTCATGTCAGTCAGCAGCGCCACAGTCTCAGTTCCGGCGGACTCGGCCGTGGCCACCATCAGCGCCGCCAAAAACTCCGCGTCCTCCAACTTGCGCAGGAACGCACCGGAGCCGGTCTTCACGTCGAGCACAAGCCCATTCAATCCCGCGGCGAGTTTCTTGCTCAATATCGATGCGCAAATCAGGCCCGGATTTTCGACCGTGCCGGTGCGGTCGCGGAGCGCATAGAGCTTGCGGTCAGCGGGCGCCAGTTGATCGGTCTGGCCGATGATCGATGCGCCGCACTTGGCAATCACGGCTTCAAATTCGGTCAGTGTGAGCGCGGTGCGGTAACCGGGAATCGACTCCAATTTATCGAGAGTCCCGCCGGTGTGGCCGAGGGCCCGCCCGCTAATCATGGGCACGGCTACGCCGCATGCTGCCGCCAGCGGCGCCACCAGAAAACTGGTCTTGTCGCCCACTCCGCCCGACGAGTGCTTGTCGACCGTACGCTTGCCCAGGTTTGTGGGCGCAAACTTGACGCCCGAGTCGCGCATGGCCAGCGTAAGAGCGCGCGTTTCATCGAGCGAGAGCCCGCGAATCCACGAGGCCATCAGCCACGCGGCAAGTTGGTCCACGGGAATGGAACCGTCGGCCGCACCACCGGCCACAAATTGAATTTCGCGTTCGCTCAGCGCGCCGCCATCGCGCTTTTTGCGGAGAATGTCGATCATGTGCAGCGGTGAAGCGGTGTCCGATTGCATGATTTTCGCCCTGGAGTGCAAGGCAATAAGAATAACGCATACGGCTCGCCGCGGTGCGACGCGACACGCCGGATCTGAATCACTTCATGCTTGACACTGCATCGCGCATTTCCCTAGGATTCCTTCTACACGATGCAACTTCGCGATGCGCCTTTAGCGTGTAGCGGAGCCCTTCCGAGGCCATTACCCCCAATCCGCCTCTCGTTCTGAATGTGCTTAAATCCGCAACTCCGGTATGCCGCTCGAAATCACATGGGGTCAAAACAGCTGAAGGGAGATGTGCGATGATCTGTGCCGCCTGTGGAAAGGCAAACAGCGATAACGCCGCGTTCTGCGAGCAATGCGGAACTCGTATGCAAGCTCAACCGGCGATTAACCCGGGAACTGCCACGCCAGGCCCGGCTCCCGCCACGCCGTTCAACTATCCGGCCCCGCCCGCCGCACCGCCTCCCGGCACCTCGCCGGTCCAAATGGGCGGGTCGCTGATCGCTTCCATGTCGTTGGGCGAGAAAATTGCCAGCGCGGGCGCGGCGGCCGCCTTGCTGGGTTATTTCATGCCCTGGATCTCCATCGCAGGTTCGCCGACCACCTACAGCGGCCTCGTTCTGTCAGAGTCCACCGGGGCCTTGGGACTCGTCCTTTCGACAGCTGTGGCCTCAGCCGTCGTATGCTACTTGTCCATCAAAGCGACCCCTTCGAAGAAACTACTGTACGCCAGCTACCTCACGTACTTCGGCGCGCTTTGCGGCCCGGCTTTCCTGATGGCATTGATCTTCGTGCCCAAGGTGCAGTCCATGGCCGGGATCGGCGCATGGCTGTGCGCGCTCGGCTTTACCGCCGTTGCGAAGGGCGGCTTGATTACGATCAAAGGATTCAGCAAAAGGACGTATTGAGCCGGGAGAAGCGTGGGGCGAGGGCGATAGAGTGTTTCGCCGCGGCGTAAGATGTCCGCAACCATCCTTTGCGAAACGGGGAACGCCATGGCCTTCCGTACTTTGTTTCTCAGCCGGCTGCTTGGACTCTTTTATCTGATCTGCGGTCTGGCGATGCTGCTTCACAAACAGATCTATACAGCTGCGGTCGCTACGGTTGTGTACGACCCACTGGCCATACGGTGGATCGCGCTGATCGTCGTGCTCGCCGGACTGGCGATGGTTCTCGCGCACAATGTGTGGTCGAAACCCCTGATCGCAGTCGTCGTTACTCTATTGGGCTGGTTGACGCTCATCAAGGGTATTGCCTATCTGTTTCTGCCGACGAGGTGGCTGGAGGGATTCTTCCAGGCAGTGCTCAATTGTGGAGGGTACGTGTATATTGCGACAGCATTTTTGCTGGTGCTGGGCGCGTACCTGACGTATGAGGGTTTCCGGTCGAAGACGGCATAGATCGCTATTTCAATTTCATCTCGAAGCCCAGCGGCAGCACTTCGCTGAAGGGCATGATCCGCGTGCCTTCTTTGGTTGGGAAGGCGACGGGCGCGTCAGGCAGGATGAACTCGGCCAACACCTGCCGGCAGGCGCCGCAGGGCGGACTCGCGGCTTGCTCGGCAAGCTTGAGCAAAGGTTCGAGCGCCGCCTGGGTCTGGTTCGTCATAGGGTATGCCCCGACACTCAAAATGGGGCGAAGATTAGAGGCTAATCCATTTATCTCGCGATGTATACATGAGAGCAGTCGGCATGGGAGCCTGGCAGTCGGAGTGGCTGCGGGCGTTCCCGCGGAGGCGAGCTTACGCAAATGAGGAAACGTAGCGGATGCGGATTCAATTGCCGCGAGCGCGCTCTGCTGCCTTGGCTGTTTCTGGGCGGATTGGCGGTCGCGGTTCTCATCGGCGTGCACGGCAAGGCCAGCGCCGCAGCACCGCAGCAGACTGCGCCAGCGGCGGCCATCTCCTCTGCCCCAGTCTTCGATGTTGCCGCCATCCATCTTCACGACCCGCAGCCGCACGACCACGTCTCCATCACGAGTTCACCGTCGGACGGCCATCTCCGTGCGACCAATGTGTCCCTGTCCACCCTTATTTGGTGGTCCTTCGAAATACCCGAATCCCGAATTCTTGGCGCTCCCAGCTGGGCCAGCTCCAAGCGGTTCGATATCGAGGCCACAGCCGATCCCGCAGTCGACGCGCAGTTGAAGGGTCTCAGCTCCGAAGCCGGCCGTAAGCAGAAAGAGAAGATGGTGCAGGCGCTCCTCGCCGACCGCTTTAGACTCGCCGCACACACTGAAGCGCGTGAACTGCCCATCTACACCCTTGTGGTCGCAAAAGGTGGACCAAGGCTCGGCGCCCTGCAGGATAGCGGGACGTCCATCAATCGGGGAAGTGACCGCATCGAGGTCCAAACATCGAACAGTGTCTCCACCCTGGCCGAACAGCTATCAATAATCGTTGGCCGCGACGTCGTGGACAAAACCGGCATCTCCGGCCGCTACAATCTCAAGCTCCAGTGGACTCCAGACGAGGCCGCTGCCGATTCCGGCCCCTCCCTCTTCACCGCTCTCGAAGAGCAACTCGGCCTGAAACTGGAGCCAGCCAAAGGCCCGGTGCAGGTTCTGGTTATCGACCACGCGGAGATGCCGTCGGCGAATTAGCGTTTCCTGATCCGCTGTCCCTGGTTCCTGTTCCCTGCCTTTCTCAAGTTGCGCGCCGGCCTTTCTCTCCGGACATCCGCCGTCGCCGGGGGTACCGGCTACTACCGTCCGCGCAATCCCAGCTAGAGCCGTAGTAGTATGCTGACTAGTCTTGCCGCGCGCAACAATTTCATGGCTGCATGCGGAGAAAAGAAACGAAATGAAAACCCTGGAACGGTTCAAAGTTGCACCGGGATCCAAAGTAAAGCTGAAGAAGATCGATCCCGCATTTACGGACGGCCACAAGAGCCACAAGTCCGCGGCCAAAGAGATCGCCCACGATCAGGAGAAACTCCGCGAACTCCAGGATCTGCTTTACGCAGAGCACGGCCATTCGCTTCTCATCTGCCTGCAAGCGATGGATACTGGCGGCAAAGACGGCGTGATCAACCACGTGCTGGGTGCAATGAATCCGCAAGGTTGCCGCGTAGCGGCATTCAAGCAACCATCCGCGCTGGAGGCCTCCCACGACTTTTTGTGGCGCGCGCACAAGGCCGCGCCTGCGCGCGGCGAAGTGGTCATCTTCAACCGCTCGCATTACGAGGATGTTCTGATCGTCCGCGTGCACAATCTCGTGCCCAAGAAGGTCTGGTCCCAGCGTTACGACGAGATCAACGACTTTGAGAGCACGCTGGCCGCGAACGGCACGCAGATTCTCAAGTTCTTCCTGCACATCTCAAAGGAAACGCAACTGAAGCGGTTCAAGGAGCGCCTCGACGATCCCAGCAAGCACTGGAAGATCAGCGAGGCGGACTACAAGGAACGCGGCTTCTGGGACGAATACACCGCCGCCTACGAAGAGGCGCTGTCCAGGTGCAGTACCAAACATGCACCGTGGTTCGTGATTCCCGCCGACCACAAATGGTTTCGCGACCTGGCCATCGCGCGCATCGTCGTGGAGCATCTGGAATCGCTGCACATGCAGTACCCCAAGCCAACGGTAGATCTGAAGTGCATTCGGCGCGAGTACCACGCAGCGGCGAAAGACGCGTAGCGTCGGCTGGGGCAGGGACTCATTCGCCTACTTGCTAAGTTGCTGGCTCAATGCCGAGCAACCGCTCGACCTCGTCGTGTAGCCGCGCCGTGATCGTGGCCTCGCCGTCCTCAGGGCTGAAGCGGATGGCCTCGCCTACGTGCACTTCGAGAATGCCCGAGCGGAACCAGCGGCGCTTTCCCGACCTCATGTCGCCAAGGCCCCGGATGGCGGTGGGCACCACGGGCACGCCGGATTGTTTGGCGAGCAGCCCAATGCCGGGCCGGAAGCGCGCCAGTTGGCCCTCTGAGCGCGCGCCCTCGGGAAAGACCATCACGCTGTAGCCGCGATCCATGGCCTTGCCCGCGTGGGCAAAGCTCAACTGGAAATCGCGCTGGCGCGGCAGAGGAAAGACGTTGTAGAACGCCGTTACCAGCCAGTAAGCTGGCGGTCCGAGGAGCCAGATGCCTTTGTGTCCCGGCGGCCAGTCGGGATTGCGCCAGTGCCGGTAGTCGTTGAGCATGTCGCCGGCCATGGCGACGGCGATGTGGCGGCGCAATGGGCCGGCGAGCGCGTATTGAATCAGCGGGCCATCGTAGGCCGAGACGTGATTGCCCACGATGAGCAGCGGTCCTGGCGGCAGGGGCGTGGCCGGCCCCACGACGCGTGGCGCGGCCAGGAGCCACGTGAGCGGCCGCTGAATGGCCTCAAGGAAAGCCACGCGCAACCATTGGAACGGCTTCCACCACGGCCACTCGGGATAGACAAAGCGGACTCGCGGTGCGGGCGGAATCACACTCTGTTGCTGTCCTGTTCCGTCGGTTCCTGTTTTCTCGCTCCCCTGCTCCTTCGCTCCTTCGCTCCCAGTCTTCTCGGTCGCTTGGTCATTAGTCCCTGAGTCCCCGACTTCTGCAACTTCCGCGCCGCCCACCAATCTGCGCAATTCCCCGAGGGTGTGTACTTCTTCGAGCAGTCCGTTGCCCTGCACGATGCCCAGTCGCTCCTCGATGGCTGCGGAGAGTTGCACGCGGCCCAGACTGTCGAGGTGCAGATCCTCGTTTAGCCGCAGCTCGTCGCCTACTCCGGGATGAGCTTCGCCGGTGATTTGCGCGATGAGTGCGAGTAGCCAATCGGAGGACGGTCCGAAGGCGACGTCAGATGTGCCCAGTGCGCCGCTGCTGGTGGTTGCCGCTGCGGCCTGGATGCGAGCCAACCACGCGGCCACGGGCTTGCGCCGCACTTTGCCGGTTGAGGTGCGGGGAAGGTCGGGCTCAGGCCATAGAACCCACCTACTGATGCGCTGGAACTCAGCCAGCGTGGCGTTGGCGCGTTCGATCGCCGCCGCGACATTACAACCGGTTCCCCGGCAGGCGAGTACGGCGCACGGCTCCGGCCCAGTTGGCGTCTCCATGGCGACGACCGCGCAGGCCGCGATCTCCGGCTGTGCCTCGATGGCCGCTTCAATATCCTCTGGATGGATATTGAGCCCCGATGAGGTGATAATCACTTCGCTCTTGCGCCCCAAAAAGCGCAGCTCGCCCGATTCCTGCCGCTCCGCGATGTCTCCGGTCGCCAGCCATTCGTCCTGGCGCGGGCGGAGTTCGCCGCCTTGCCAAGTGGCACCGGAGATCATGGGACCGCGCACCAGGACTTCGCCGTCCGCCGCGAGCTTGACTTCGCGCCCGGCGAGCGGCTTGCCGATGGTGCCCTTGGCCACGTGAAAGGGGTGGTTGAGCGTGATGAGCGCGGTGGTCTCGGTCATGCCGTAGCCCTGCACCAGCACGAAACCGAGCGCGTTCCAGAATTGCTCGAGAGGGCCGGGCAGCGCGCCGCCGCCGGAGACGAAGGCCCAGAACTTGAAGCCGAATTCGCGATGCACGCCGAGGAAGCGCCACCAGCGGCGCCAGGAGCTGAGGTTTTGTGAGCGCGCGGCGCGCTCGGCCAGTTTGGGACGGGCCGCTTCCAGATGAGCCTTGAGGAGGGCCAGGACGCGCGGCACGGCAGCCAGAACGGAGATGCGCTCCGTGCGGATGAGTTCGATGATGTGCGGGGCGGCGAGCCGGCTCTCGAAGTGCAGCTCGGCCCTGAAAATGGGCGGGACCCAGAGCCCCATGGTCTGGCCGAAGACGTGGCTCAATGGAAGCGTGTGCAGAATGCGCAGAGGATGAACCAGCCGCTCGTAGCGCATGTACGGCTGGGCGCCATCTTCGATGGGCCCCACGCTGGACAGCACGTTGCCGTGGGTGAGGACCACGCCCTTGGGTTCGCCGGTAGTGCCGGAGGTAAAGAGAATCTGCAACGGAGTGTCCGCCATCATGCCCGAGATAGCGCCCATCTCCGCTTCGGGAAGATGGTCGAGCCAGTCCTCAAAGTCCAGCTTAGGAAAGGCAAGCGGGGGAAAAGCTAGCGTGGAGGAAGCAGACGGAGCAATTTCGGGCCCGCTATGCGCCGCGGCCAGCTTAGCCAGCAGAAGCGCATCGCCTACGGCGAGTTTAGGGCGAACGTCCGCGGCCACGCGCGCGGCAAAATCGGCGCTTCCGGCGGCATCAAGAGGAACGGCGAGCACCCCGCGCAGCAGGCAGCCGTGGAAGGCGGCGATCCACTCGGCGCTGTTGTCTGCCCAAAGCAGGACGCGGTCGCCCTGGACGATGCCCTGCTGGGCAAGGAACGCGGCAAAACGGCCGGCGAGGCGCGCCAGATCGCCATATGTTGTGACGTGGCGCCGGTTTCCACGATAGTGCACCACGGCAATCTCGCGGTCGAAACGGCGAAAGTCGTCGATCAATGTGGCGAGGTGGTCGCGCATGTATTGTCCCGGCAAGAACATGGTACGCGATGCGGGTACGAGGAAGAGGCACACACTCCGCGCTGTTCAACGGCCGAAAAGCCAGTGACTTAAATCACATCTCCACCTCGTCTGCGTCGTAAACTAAGGAAGCTAGAGATTCCCCATGAAAAAACTGCTAATCTGCGTTTCCGTTCTGGCCACCTTAGCCTTGATGGTCTGGGGTTTCTATCAGGCCATTTATGTCGCGCCCAACGACGCGAAACAAGGTGAACTCTTTCGCATCTTCTACTACCATGTGCCATCGGCATCGGTGGCATTTGCGTTTTTCGCGGTCAGCCTGGTGGGATCGATCGGATATCTGACTTCGCGCCATGCGCACGCCGGCCGGGCGCAGAAATTTGATGCCTGGGCGCTGGCTGGGGCTGAAGTCGGGGTAGTTTTCAATACCGTGGTTTTGATCACTGGACCCATCTGGGGACGCCGCGCCTGGGGCATGTGGTGGACCTGGGACGCGCGCCTGACCACGACCCTGGTCCTGTGGCTGATCTATGTGAGCTATTTGCTCTTGCGGCGCTTCGCCGCAGGCCCGCAAATGCAGACGGTGGCTGCCGTTCTCAACATCTTCGGCGCACTCGATATTCCCATTGTGTATTTCTCCACGCATTTCCAGAAAGTGATTCCAACCCAGCACCCCGCGCCAGTATTTGGCGGGGGGGCAGACTCGGGGATGGCGCCCTCGATGTTGGGTGCATTCTTGTGGAACATGCTGGCGTGGTTTGCGTGGGGAGTACTGATCCTGGCGTTGCGCTACCGTGTCGAACGGCAGCAACAGAAGATCGCAGCCGCGGAAGCTCAACGCGCTTTAGAGGCTTGAGTTTCGCCCAGGGTTCGCTTGAAAAATAGGAGAAACATGAAAAAGCTCGCCATCGGATTCATCTTCGCCGTCCCCCTCGCTCTCGTGGTCTGGACGTTTCACCTGATCCTCTCCGCGCCCCCGGCAGATTGGAATCAGAATTTGACTCAGGGCCAGCTCGATGCGGCTGCCGCTTTGCGCGATCATCTCTATATGCATGCGGCTTACACGGTCACCTGGGCCATCCAGCTCGGCTATCTGGCGTGGGTGGGCGTGAAGTGGCGCACGCAAAAGCAGGAAGCACAGCGCGCCGGCGTCTAGCCGCATCCGGCCAAATCCCCTTCACGGTCAGAGATTTAGCGTTCTGTCTATTCGGGCGTTTTTGCGCTTTCGGCAAGATTCCCGTTCTTGAGCCGGCGAATGACCCTCCCGCAATAGCACTTTAGGCGCGACATTACGGTTTAGTGGTATTTGATATTCCCGGTCACCCACCGATGATTCCAGTGGGTGCGGTTTTAGGATGCCGCCCCAGGGAAACTCGCGATGCATGACATCATCATTGCTCTTGCCTTCATCGGTATGATTGTTGCCCCCGCCGTCGTAGCCGCAAAAAGCTCTGCAGCAAGGGACGACTCCGACCAAGGCTGAGCCTCACCCGTTCCTCTGCGCACCATTCCTCAGGTTTGTGGATTTGGCGATTTGCCCGCGAGTGGGCCGAACCTCCAAGCCACCCGAAACGCCCGGCAATCCAGCCTGAAAATTGCCCTCCGTTCTCCCACCCGGTAAACTGTGGGATCGGGGGGCGTGTCATGTTGGTGGTGATGAAGGCGCAGGCAACGCAGGAGGAGATCCAGGCGGTCTGCGACCATATTGAACAGTTAGGCTTTCGTCCCCATCCCCTACCCGGGGCGCAACGCACCGCGATCGGCATCACTGGCAACCAAGGCGAGGTGAACCGCGGGAACCTGGAATCGCTCTCGGGCGTGGCGGAAGTCATCCGCGTTTCAAAAGCGTATAAACTAGCCAGCCGTGATGTGAAAGAAGAAGACACGGTGGTGCGCTTTGCCACCGGCGCGAGCGTCGGCGGCCGCGATCTGGCCGTGATTGCAGGCCCCTGCTCCATTGAAAGCCGCGAACAGGCCTTCGCCATCGCCGAACAGGTGGCCGCATCGGGCGCGCAGTTCTTCCGCGGCGGCGCGTACAAACCGCGCACTTCGCCGTACGCGTTTCAAGGCCTGGGCCTTGAAGGGCTGAAGATCATGGCCGAAATCAGAGACAAGTTCGGGCTGCTCATCGTGACAGAGGCCCTGGACACCGAGACGCTGGACCTGGTGGCAGAGTGGGCCGACGTGATCCAGATCGGCGCGCGCAATATGCAGAACTTTTCCCTGCTCAGGAAGGCGGGACGCTTGCGCAAGCCGGTGCTGGTGAAGCGCGGCATGAGCGCCACGCTCGAAGAGTTCCTGATGGCCGCCGAGTACGTAATGAGCGAGGGCAACTACGAGGTGATTTTGTGCGAGCGCGGCGTGCGCACGTTTTCTGACCATGCCCGCAATACGCTCGACCTGAGCATCGTGCCTGCCTTGCAGCACGTGAGCCATTTGCCCATCCTTGTCGATCCCAGCCACGGCACCGGCCGCCGCGACAGCGTGCTGCCCATGGCGCGGGCCGGAATTGCCGCGGGAGCAGACGGGCTGATCGTCGAGGTGCACAACCATCCCGAGGTCGCGGTTTCAGACGGCCCGCAGTCGTTGTTTCCCGCGCAGTTTGCCACCATGATGAACGAGATCGAACAGATTGCGCCGATCGTCGGCCGCAACCTGGCGCGAGGCGTGAATGCTCCGGTGGCAGTGAAGAAGTGAAAGAGTGAAGCGTGGACCGTGGACCGTGTGCCGTGGACAGTAATCGAGGAACAGGTGTCAGGTTCCAGGTTTCGCGTGTCTCTGAAGCAGCGAGCCTCGCCGCGATGGTTCTTGTTGCGCTGTTGCTCAGCGGATGCCGGCCGCACGATTTTCCTCAATACCCTCCCAACTATCGCGAATACGCCTATGTGACCAACGGCGGCAGCGACACCGTGACCGTGCTGGACGTAGTGAACGTGCGCATCGACCGCGAGCTTGCCGTGGGACAGCATCCCGTGGCCGTGGCCGCTAGCCCTACGCACAACGAAATCTACGTGGTGAACGCGGGCGCAGCGGGCGCGAACGGCTCCATTTCCGTGATCGACGCCGAGCACAACACCGTTGTGGCGACGATCAGCGTGCATCGGCAGCCGCTATCGATTGATTTGGACGCGGACGGCGCACGCGCGTATGTTGCGAACTCCGGATCGAATTCGATTTCTGTCATCGACCTGAAGGCGCGGCGGGAGATTGCGCAATTTGGCACGGGCGAAGGGCCCGTGGCCGCTCGGCTCGCCGCCGATGGCAAGACGCTGGTGGTGGCGAACCAGGCAGGCAACTCCGTTACGGTGATGGACCCCGCGGACGGCCATGTGCGCGCGGTATTCGGGGACTGCCCCGGAGCGGCCGGTCCCGTGATTCTGCCGGATTCTTCTAAAGCTTTTGTCGCGTGCTCCGCTGGCCACCAGGTGATGGTGATTGCCCTGGCAAATTCCAAGGCCCGTCCCAATCAGCCGGATGCACTGGAAGCGCTGATGGATGTAGGCCGCGGACCCTCGCATCTCGCGTTGAAGCCCGATGGCGGAGAAATCTTTGTCTCGAATTCCCTTTCGGATTCAGTGAGCGAGATCTACAACACCACCGACGAAGTGGGCGACACCTACATGATCGGCGCCGAACCGGTCTTCGGCCTGGTTTCACCTGACAATGCGTTTCTGTACGTGGCCAACCAGCGCTCGCAGGAAGTCACCGTGTATTCCATCGACGACGGCAAGCGCGTTGGCTCAGCCCACGTGGGCGACGGACCGGCCGCCATGGTCTTCTCCGCTGCCGGCCATCTGCTGTTTGTGGCCGACAGCGTTTCGGGCGACGTGGCCGTGGTGCGCACCGCAAGCCCAAGCCAATCGTTATTCACCATGCTCCCTGCAGGCCGCGACCCCAATTCCATTGTGGACAAGGCGTTCAAAGTGGAATAAGGCAGCGAGTGAGCGAGGCCGCCGCGGCCGCCATCACCGAACTTGAAGAAGGAATGCCGATAGACTCTACGGCGTGGTCCGTTGCGGACAATGCAACGCTTCTGCCGGGAGATTTCATCATGGCTTTCCATTCATTTCCTTCCATTCCGCATCCGGATTTCGCGGGTTTCCCCGTAGCGTACTTGCCTGCGCTCTCTGACTCTCACGAGAATGGCGCAGTCGCCGCCGCGAAGCCGAAGCGTCGTAAATCCCTGGAACCTCACTTCTGCGAACCCAACGCGGATGGCGGGTTTGTCTTGTCGGATCCGGACGGACGAGTTTGGGGAACGACCGGAAGACGGAAGCGCCTGCTTCCGACAGGCTGACGGCGGGCCGGATCTTCGGACACAGTTTCACAGAAACGCACAGACTGTGAAGCTGCGCGCGTTGTCTGCGTAAGTTGATGATTTTGAGATGTTTATTTGTTTCACAGTTTCACAACTCGTTTTTTCGCGGTATAACCCCGGCAGCCTCTAGCCTCCAACTCCAACCTTTCCGTTCGTACCCGGGGGTGGCGGGTGAGGGGGGTGGGGGGTGGGGGGTGGTGGGTGGGGGTGGGGGGGGTGGGGGGCCAGGGAGCAAGGGAACGAGATGACAGGGTTCGAGGCAATACGGGATTAAGAGAGCCGCCCATGGAACCATTGTGCGCCGGGAGCGGGTAATGATATGCAAAGGCGGGGAAGGTTTTCTGGCAATGGATTCAGGGGGTTGTGGTCAGTCGGAAGGGCGACGGGCTTGACGAGGGTCGCGCGATCCGATCCTCGACGCAACATGCGCGTTTAGGATGGGGCGCCCGCAAATGCTGAAGTGATATCTTGCAGAGACAGTTTGCGAATCCCCTTTTGAGAACTGGAGAATCTCCATGCCTTGCTCTCGATGCGGCACAGAGTCCCTGCCGGATCAGAAGTTTTGCAAGAACTGCGGCGCACCATCAGGCGCCGCGGAAAGCGTGCAGAGTGTGGCGGCCGCTCCTGCCATGCCGCAGCCGATTGCGACGCCGCTGCACCCTATTCCTGATGGCGGATTAACGCAGGAAGAGGTCGTTGCGTGGCTCGCGAGTGGCGGCTACTCCGCGCAGATCGTCACCGGGACGAACGGCAAGCGCCACATCGAGGCCTTGACGCAGGGCACCAAGTTCAACATCATGACGCCCGGCTGCCAAAGCGGGCGCTGCGCCTCTCTTGAATTCTCGTTCGGCTATTCCTGCCACGGCAAGTTCCCTGTTGCGCAACTGAACGAGTGGAACGGGAAGATCCTCTGGTGCAGGGCTTATTACGATAGCGTCAACGATCCGTGGCTTGAAATGGATATCGCACTCTGGCCCGGCGGTACCTTCGAAGCGTTGAACGGTCAGTTCGCGGAGTGGAACAACAGGCTCGGCAGGTTCATCGCCGCATACAATCTGCGATAGACAGGAGCATCGATATGCCTTGCCCTCGTTGCGGCGCGGAGTCCGGGCCGGAGCAAAAGTTTTGCAAGAGTTGTGGCGCTGCGTTCGAAACTGCGGAAAGCGCCGAGAGCGCAGCGAGCAACGTTGCCCCGCCTGCCGCGCAAGCCATGCCGGAGCAGGCGCCGTTGCGCCCTATTCCCGACGGCGGGTTAACGATGGAAGAGGTCGTTGCGTGGCTCGAGGGTGCAGGCTACTCCGCGAAGGTGACCATCGGCACTAACAGCGGCAGGCCACATATCGATACCAACGTTCAGGACACACCGGTCACCGTGATGTTCGACCCCAAGGGCGGACGGTGTGACTACCTCAATTTCGTCGCGGGCTTTTCCGCCAACGGCAAATTCGATATAGCGCAGATCAACGCCTGGAACTACGACAACCGTTGGTGCACGGCGTATTACGACGACGTCAATGACCCGTGGCTTGGAATGTGTATCGCGCTCTCGCCCGGCGGCACGTATGAGTCGCTGAACGACCAGTTCGACACGTGGAACCGCACGCTCGGAAGGTTCATCGCCAAATACACTCCGGAGTAGATGCCTCGACGTGCGGTTGTGGTTCGTTCGGAAGCGAACTTACCACCGGCAGGGGTGCCCCGGGTCATGGTGGGTTTGCTTCCCAAAGACCGACGCGCCCGCGTCTGTGGTTTATTTTCCCGGTTGCTGCGGAGGTGTTGCTGGGTCCGGCGGCGGTTCGGGCGCGGGGGGGACTTTGGGGCCTAGCAGGACGCCGTCGTCGAGCGAGGCTGCTACGAGGCGGTCGCCGGCTACGCGGATGAGGGCGATCTGGTAGCCGGTGGGCCACCAGACCCAGGTCAGGGTTCTGGGGTCGATGGCAAAAATCTCGTCACTGGTGCGCGAACTGACGAGGATGCGCTTCGCAGCTTCGTCGTAGCTAAGATCGTCGACATCGCGAAACGGAAGACGATTGAACCACAACCAGGTTTTGCCCAGGTTGTGCGTAAAGTAGACGCCTTCGCGCGCACCCAGCCAGAGCGTGCCGTCGGGGCTGAACACGACGCGATGGATGTGCGTGAGCATAGTCGGCATGCCCATGGGGAACCAGGATTGGCCGGCGTCGCTCGAGATGACCACGCTGTCATCGCCCGTGGCGACCATATCGTTGCCATGCGCGGTGACGGAGAGGAAGTTGCCTTCTCCCATGACCGGTCCGCCCTGCCACGTTGCGCCCTGATCGTGGCTGGTGAGCAGCCCGTAGTTGGTGGCCGCGACCCACACGTCACCGGAGACGTCGAGTGCGTTGACGAGACTTTGCAATTGAATGACCGGCGCATTGACGGTTTTCTCAATGTTGACCTTGGCGCCGCGATGCGTTTCGGTGGACGTCTTGAGCAAGGTGTTGGCGATGGCGTTGCGCGGCTGCCACGTTAACGTGTCGCCGGACGGCGCGGCTACCGCGGGCGCCGGCGTATCTGGAGTGGCATTTTCGGGCGAGGGTGGCGCGGAAACGTTTAAGGCGGGAGGATCGGCTGCGCCGAGAACAAAGATGCCGTGGCTGGTTCCGGCCACGATGACACCATCTTTGGTTTGCCCCAGAGCAAAGACGTCGCGGCCGTCGAGCCCGGCGCTGAACTGCTGCCAATGCGCGCCGGCATCGACGGAGCGGAAGACGCCGCCGAATTGCTTGTCGTTGACTACGCCGGCATAGAGGCGCTGCGGATCGTTGCGATCGACGAGGAGCGCCGCGATCTTGCGCTCGGAGACGCCCTGGTTCGACGGCGCAAAGGTGACGCCTCCATCGTCGCTCACGAGGACGCCGCCGCGATCGGTGGCCAGCAGCACGCGATTCGAGTTTGCGGGATCGACATAGACGTCGTTGACGATCACATCCGCATCCGTCATGCGCTCGAAGGTTTTGCCGCCGTTCACGGTTTTGTAGAGGCCCTCTGTGGTTCCGGCGTAGACCACCTGGAGGTTTTCAGGATCCTGCATGAGGACGCGAGTGCGCCGCGCTTCCGTGGGGATACCTTGAATCTTTTTGAAGAGAGCGCCGGCGTTTTCGCTTTTGTAAATGCCGCTGCACGCGCTGAGGTAGACGACGTGCGGATGTTGGGGATCAACAATGATGGAGAAGACGTCGGAGTCGACGATTACTCCTTCTTTGATGTTCCGCCATGTCTTGCCGCTATCCGTGGTCTTCCAAGGCAGGTGCCAGGTTCCTGCGTAGACGATGTCGGGATTTGTTGGATCGACGGCGAGAGATTCGATTTCGTGGATCTCGTGACTGTCGGGCGGGCTGATCTGGGTCCACGTGGCGCCGGAATCGTTGGAGCGATAGACGCCCTGGAGGGTTCCCGCAAAGAGGATGTGCGGATCGGAGGGCGCTTGCACGAGGGCTTGCACCGGCCGGCCCTTGAAGAGAGCGACTTCATGCCAGGTGTGGCCGGCATCGTTGCTGATCCACAAGCCGCCGTCGTCGGTGTCCTTCCACGCGCCCACGTAGAGCTTGGAGGGATTGGCGGAATCGACCACGATGTTGTCGATGACGAAACCGTCGCCGCGATCGAGCTTGGCCAGGCGATGCCAGGTTGCGCCTTCATCGAGTGACTCGTAGAGCCAACTGTTGGTGGTGCCGAGATAAAGATGATTGGGCTGGCCGGGCACGGAGGCGAAGGCGCGCGCATCACCGCCGTCGGGACCGATGACGATGAATGCAGCTTGCGCGTGCAAAGCCGGAAGGCACGACAGGCCGATAAAAAGAAAAACGAGCTGGACCGGAATGCGAAGGCAGCGCAATTTGAGAGGCAAAGACCGCAAGCGGATCATCTAGAGGAAAAACTCCCGAGGTTCTCTATCAAGAATAGACAAAACTGGGGGTAATAGCGAAACGGGAGAAGCTGGGACGGTACCCCTGTCCTTTTCGTGATGTGTTGAAAGGGGTGGGTTTGGGGTTGTGCTTTCCCACATCTCAAAATCGAGATGTGGGGCACCCCTTTTTGTGGTGGATTGAAAGACGCGGGTTTGGGTTCGTGCCTTCTTGCCGCAAACGGAAAGCCCCGAGGCCGGCCGGGATTCTGGTCAGCCTCGGGGTTTCCGCCCGGGGGACGGGCATCTTGTTGGGCCCTGCGAACTCTGCCCTGACGGGCAAGAGTTCGCAGGAGCTTGCATGTCGAAACGAGGGCACGCGGCCTGCTGCGCCGCGGCCTGCTTCCTCAGTGCCTTTGCGGCAGTGGCTTGCGTTCCTGTGGCTTCACCGCTGTCTCGTCTACCGGTGTCGTTCCCTGCACATCGTTTGTGAAGGTCGCGCCGGACGGCACCAGATAGTTTTCGACTGTCTGGCCGTTGGTAGTGCCCGTGGCTACACTGATGCGCGACGGATCGATGCCCTGCTCCGTAACGAGGTAGTCCTTGGCGTTGACCGCGCGTTGCGCCGCGAATTGATCGACGGTGGCGTGCGGGTGCTTGACTGCGCGTTCCTGCTGCTTGGCCGTGATAGCCGCCTCATCCGGTGTCTGCTCGCCAACCACAACCGCCTTGGCATCAGCCTGCTGCTTCAGGTCCAGGGCCACTTGATCGAGGCAAGCCTTGGCTTCGTTGTCGACGCGCATGGGCCGTTTCGGATCGGTTGCAAAGCTGATGGTGCAGAGCGCCTGCGAGGTTGGCGGAGGCGGAGCGACCGGAGCCACGATGGTCAGGCTGGTGTTTGCGCTGGCCGTGTGATTCTTGTCATCCGACACGTTGCAAGTGATGCCCACAGTGCCGGTGGGCGCGCCTGCCGAGGAGTATTCCCCGCTCGGCCCAGTGCCGGTTACCGTGCCCGCCGTGGCCGTGTAGCTGTAAGTGAGCGGGCGGTTTTGCGGGCTTACGCCAGCGGCCGTGATAGTGCTAGCGCCGCCGGGAGCTATGGTTGCGGGGCTGGCCGAGCAGCTGACGGTCGGCGGCTCGTAGGCCTTCACCGTGAGACCCGCGGAGCAGGTGGCCGTCTCCCAGGGCTTCATGCCTTCACGGCCGGGCTTGCCTTCTTTCACCGTTCCGGTGATCGTGTACTCGCCGGGCGCCAGAGCGCTGGTGTCTACCGTCGCCGTGGGTCCGTTGCCGGTGACGCCTGTGCCCGACCAGCTGTAGATCACGTGGTCCTTGGGGTTGAGTTCACCCGCGCTGGCCGTGACCGTGACCGGATCGCCGGGGAAGACGGATTCCGGACTCGCTGTGCAGGCCAAGGCGACGACGGGACGAGTTTCGTTCAGAGCGTTATGAAACACGATGCCGGCGCTTAACTGCGCCGCGTTGATGCTGGCCGTTCCACCGTAGGGCTGGGTGCCGAAATTGGCATGCATGTACTGGTAGTCCGCCTGGAAGATGCGAATGGCCATACGATGGTTGAACCACGGTGTCTCCGCGTCGAGGCCGCCGCCCGCAGTCACGTTCGGGCCCCAGGTGTTGGGGTTGAAGTCCGGACCGCCCACTTGCGAGCCGCCTCCGAGAACGTGGACGAAAGGCGTAAAGTGCTCCGTGGGAAATTGGAAGACGACGCCGCCTGCGACGGTGGTGAATCCATCATCGTTGCCGTGGGTGCCGATGTTGCTGCCATTGGCGCCCTGCTGGCCCCACTGATGAATGTCAAACTCCGCCTGGATGCCTAAATAGCGATTGAAGAAGTAGGCGCCGCTGAACGCGCCGCCCAGATTGATGGCGTCGTAGGAAAAGGGTTCGGGGGTGCCAACGGCAGTGGGTTGCGGGACCTCAACGGTTCCGTGCGGCGACAGATAGCTGTAGCCCAGGAAAATATCCCACTTGGGAGCCGACGACCCGCCGCTGTGTCCCATTCCGGGTGCAGGCGCCTGGGCCGCAAGAGCAACGGGAAGGAGCGCGAGAGCGGCCGAAAATGCGACCCGCTTGAGGCAGTGAAAAATAGATGGGTTCATAGGGTTCACCTCCAAAGATCAACTCCACAGTTTTTGATTGCCGGGCAGGTGCAAGGGGAAAGATGCCCGGCAGAAGGGGGAAAGCGCGCGCACGCGCGATCGTCCCGGACGGAACATGCGGCGCAGAAACTGCACAGAGGAAACACGACGGCGCTCAGGCATCCTCATGAAGTCGCGAGGACTCGCACCCATGAGGTTCCGGCGATTGACGAACGAGATGGTCGATCCGTGTATTGGCAATGTTTGATCCGGTACTGCGACTCCACCGGGAGCCAAAGCAATTTGCGGCGTACCTCACCGCAGACCTGAAAAAGCGCATGAAGCCGCGCAACAGGCCGCTATCAAAACCAAGGGCATTTGACTTTCTGGAATCGCGCGATGAATTTCCCGGAATCAGCCTGCGTTTAAGGTCTTTAAAAGGCTGCGCGGCTCGCGCTGTATCTTCTCTTGTAGAAGCGTAATCGCGTAGATAAGTTGCTCGGGGCGGGGCGGACATCCGGGAACATAGACATCGACGGGCACGACCTGGTTGACGCCCTGCAACAGGGCATAGTTGTTGAAGACACCGCCCGACGTGGCGCACGCGCCCATGGAAATAACCCATTTAGGTTCAGGCATTTGGTCGTAGAGGCGGCGCAGCACTGGGGCCATCTTTTGCGAGACGCGCCCGGCCACAATCATGAGGTCAGACTGGCGCGGGGAGGGGCGAAAAACTTCTGCGCCGAAGCGGGCGATGTCAAAGCGCGAGGCGCCCATGGACATCATTTCAATGGCGCAGCAGGCGAGGCCAAAGGTCATAGGCCACACGGAGTTCTTGCGCACCCAATTGACGGCAAAATCGAGCGTGGTGAGAAAAACGCCTTCCGGCTGCTCGTAGCCATAGTCGGCTTCTTTCACCTTGAGGCGATTTTTTGCGCTGCTGTCGAGGGCTCCGAACAGATAGCGGTCACGCTCTACGGAAGGCGCCATGGGTCGAGTATATCGTGAACCGTGGGCCGTGGACCGTGAACCGTGGCGGTTCAGCTAAGGACTGATCTCAAGTCACGAACCACTATTGACGGTTTATTGGGCGCAGGGTGCGGGGGTGGCGCTGAGATCGTGCGGTGGTTTCCAGCCGGCGGGGAGCCATAGCGTGATGGTGAAGTGCATCCAGTCGAGTTCTCCGCGGGGCGTGGGTTTGGAGCCGGTGGGAGGCACTAGCGTGGTTTGCATGCGTGCCGCACGCAAGGCCCAGTTCTGCGCGAAAGGCTCAGGGTCGGCGATTCCCGGTGCGAGGCCGGCGTCGAGAATGTGAAATTCTCCGGCGGCGGCGCGGGATTGGAGGTCCATGAGCTGGCGAGTGAGACGTGCTAAGGCTGGATCTTCGTTTGAAGGCGTGCCGGGCGGTTTTGAGCCTGCAGCGGGCGCTTTGCCGGATGGGGTCTGCAATTGGCTGGAAAGCGCGAGAAAGAGCTTCTGGCCTTGGAGGAAGTCTGCGGGATTGATGAGAAAGCGGAAGCTGCGCGGATTCCAGCCGATGGCATCCTGTGCGCGGAGGCCGTAGGTGGTGCCGATTTCCCGCTCATTGATGGAATTGTAGGGCGGCGTGGCCAGCAGAAGCGCGTCGGGAAATCCTGCCGGCGGGTCGCGATCGACGACCAGGTCCCAGCCGGTGTAGCCGGCAGTTCCGGGGGCGATGGGCACAACGCGAAAGATCCAGCCCTCGCCCAGAGACGCTTTCCATTCCTGGCCGGCGTTCACTTTGCCGGTGAGCTCAACGCGGGTGCATGCCGAAGGGCGCGGAGGTGCGGCCAAGGCTGAGACCGCGAAGGCCAGCACGAGAACGATGGAGAGGGCGGAGGGCCAGCCCGTGCGGTTTCCGGAGGTTCCGAGGCTCATGGCCCCGATTTTTTGCGGGTGCGGCATGATTTCCGTGAAGAAGCAATCAGATTTGGGCAAGACTTGCGTTATTTGTGCGCCTTTATGAAAATGATACGAAAGCACAGTCTCGCTTTCTATATCATCTCTCCGGCGGCCGCTTGCGGTCCTCCGGCTGCCTGAAAACTGCGCCGCGCATGGCCTGCCTGGGCCGGTAGCGGACAACGACAACGCATCCAGCGCTCTCGCGCCTGAACGATTTTGGAGCCGAAATTTCATGTACCGCAAATGGTTCAAAATGTTGGTTTTCTTTGTCCTGGTTGGGATTCCCGCGTGGACTCTGGCGCAAACAGCCGTACCCGCCGCGCAGGCGCCGGCGACGCAGGCGCCGGCGACGCAGTCGCAGATCACCGCACTGCAGCAGGCGGTTCAGAACGCGCAGATGTCGGGCGACAACGCGTGGATGCTGACCTCGGCGGCGCTGGTTCTGCTGATGACGGGGCCGGGGTTGGCGCTCTTTTATGGCGGCCTGGTGCGCAGGAAGAACATTCTCAGCACCATGATGCAGAGTTTCGCCATGATGGGCCTGGTGACCATTCTTTGGGCCCTGGTGGGCTACTCGCTGGCCTTCGGCCACGGGAACATGTTCATCGGAGGGTTCGAGCACGTGTTCCTGCGCGGCGTCACGCTTACGCCGAATACCGAATACGCGGCCACCATTCCCGAGCAAACGTACATGATCTATCAGCTGATGTTCGCCGTCATTACGCCGGCTCTGATTACCGGAGCGTTCGCGGAACGCATGAAGTTCAGCTCAATGGCGGTGTTTCTTTCGTTGTGGTCGCTGCTGGTTTACTGCCCGATGGCGCACATGGTGTGGGGCGTGGGCGGATTGCTGAACGCTACGGCCGGCCACATTCCAAGCCTGGACTTTGCCGGCGGGACGGTGGTGCACATCACAAGCGGCGTCTCGGCACTGATTTGCGCGCTGTACCTGGGAAAACGTCTCGGCTATCCGCACACGGCCATGCCGCCACACTCGATGGTGCTGAGCTTTATTGGCGCCTGCCTGCTGTGGGTGGGCTGGTTCGGCTTTAACGCCGGCAGTGCGCTGGCAGCGAGCCCGCTGGCCACAAGCGCCTTTGTGAACACGCACTTCGCCACGGCTGCCGCAGCCCTGGGATGGACAATTTTTGAGTGGTTTCACAATGGCAAGCCGACGGCCCTGGGGGCCATCTCCGGCGCGGTTGCGGGCCTGGTAGCCATTACGCCCGCCTCGGGCTTTGTGCAGCCCATGTCCGCGCTGCTTATCGGCCTTGCGGCAGGATTCTTCTGCTCTTTCATGGTCTTCGGGGTAAAGTCGCTGTTCGGATACGACGACTCGCTGGACGCGTTTGGCGTGCACGGAGCGGGTGGCACCCTAGGCGCAATATTGACGGGCGTGTTTGCCGCCAGCGTCATCAATCCGATCTACGGAAAGGACGCAGCGGGCAACAATATTCCCACCGGCGCCATCGACGGACATTGGGGCCAGATCCTGAACCAGCTCACGGGCGTGGGCGTGGCGTGGGGGATTTCCATCGTGGGCACATTGATTCTGCTCTTCGTTGTGGATAAGATCATGGGACTGCGCGTGACTCCCGAGCAGGAGCAGGTGGGTCTGGATCTCTCGCAGCACGGGGAAGAGGGCTACGATTTCAATGGCTAGAAAGAAGCGGAGCTTGCGGAGTTAGCGGGGCTAGCGGAGTTGGATAGGGCTCCGGGGTGTTATCGGAAGCGCAACAAGGATTGAGCCGGTGGCGGCCAAGGGGTCGCCCGACCTGATACGCTATCGAACGAGGAATTTCTGATTATGGTGAAGATTGAAGCCGTGTTACAACCCTCCAAGCTGGATGCGGTGAAGGATGCGCTGCTGGAAGCCGGCATTGAGGGCATGACGATTCTTGAGGCCCGCGGGCACGGCCGCCAAAAGGGCCACACGGAGTTTTACCGCGGCCGTGAATACACCGTGGATCTTCTGCCCAAGGTGAAGATCGAGATGGTGATTCACGACGATCTGAAGGAAAAGGCGATTTCGGCCATTGTTGGGGCGGCGCGGACCGGGCGGATTGGCGACGGCAAAATTTTTATCAGCCACGTCGACGAGGCAATTCGCATCCGCAACGACGAGCGCGGCGAAAACGCGCTGTAAGTCTTCGGCCTCGCGCTTTCGCAATGAAGCTTGGGCGCGCGCGGTTGGGGAGACCGGCGGTACGCCTGGGCCGTTTCGGAATCGCGCGGTCTCACGACGGGGCATGCCTCGAGAGCGGTCCGGCGGATTTGGCTCAAATCCCTCAGGGGCTAAAGCCCAGAAATCTGTTGCGGGGGTTTCCGGCACGGCTGAAGCCGTGCCCTGACACTTCGTGCGTTCCCGGAGCATTCCAGAATTGCTGTTTCTCTTCGTTCATCCGTTTCGTTTCCAAGCTGGAAGGCTCTTGTTCTGAGAGAGTGCAGTGCTTTAGTGTGTTGATGCAGCAGTAACCATCAGCAAAGGAAGAACGCACATGATTCCCCGGTCCGTCTACCTGGTTGCAGCGATATTCGGCGCCGCCTCGTGCCTGGCCGCGCAGGACACGCGCAACGTTATTGAGCCATCTTTCCCGCAGCTTTGCACCACCCTGGACGCGCAATTGCAGAGTGTCGGACACACGCTGGCGCCGGCCGACGAGAAAAAGCTCGACACCGCACGCATTCAAAAGGCAATTGATAAATGCGGCAAGGGCCGCGCCGTGCTGCTGCACGTGAACGAGGCGAACAACGCATTTCTGAGCGGGCCGCTGGAGCTACGACCGGAAGTGACGCTGATCGTGGGATTGGGCGTGACGCTTTTTGCCTCACGCGATCCCGCGGTTTTCGCTGTTTCGCTGGGCAGTTGCGGCATTGTGAGCAAGGGTGGGGGTCGCGGTTGCAAGCCGCTGATTTCAGTAGAAAGCGCGCGCGACGCGGGGATCATGGGAGACGGCACGATCGACGGACGCGGCGGCGAAAAGATCCTTGGCTCGCAATATTCGTGGTGGGACCTTGCGCAGCAGGCACGCGACGGCGGCGCCCAGCAGGTGCCGCGGCTGATTGTGGTCAACGATTCCGACAACTTTACGCTCTATCGGATTACGCTCAAGAACTCGCCGAATTTCCACGTTGCTTACAATCACGGGAACGGGTTTACGGTGTGGGGCGTGAAGATCGACACGCCGCAGCGGAAGACCGACGTGGCGGAGCCGCTTTCGCGCAACACGGACGGCATCGATCCCGGCAACGGCGCGAAGAACGTGACCATCACGCACAGCTATATCCGCGACGGGGACGACAATATCGCCATCAAGGGCGGACCGGGCGGCGCGACGAACATGACCATCAGCCACAATCATTTCTATTGGGGCCATGGCATGTCGATCGGCAGCGAGACCAATGGCGGCGTGAGCAAAATTCGCGTCTTCGATCTGTCGCTGGACGGGACCGACGCCGGCGTACGGATCAAGTCGAACGGCTCGCGCGGCGGCCTGACCCAGGACGTGGTCTACGACGACCTGTGCATCCGCAATTCGCCCAATCCCATCACGATGGACACGGCGTATTCGGCGAACGGCCCGCTGCAGGGAGACTCGCCACCCACCATGCGCGACATTACGCTCCACAACGTGCGTGTGAGCGGCGGCGGCAAGATCACATTCAACGGCTACGGGCACGATTACCGGATCGCAGCCACGCTCAACGGCGTGCAAATTACTGACGACGCGAAGTATACCTATCAGGTGGATCACGCCGACGTGACGCTGGGCCCCGAGCCGACGAACCTGCAGGTGCCTGCGGGCGAGGACGCGACGGTGAAAGGGACGCCAGCGGAGGGCAATCCGGCCTCGTGCGCGGATAAGTTTGTGCCGTTTCCGCAATAAGGCAGGGAGCAAGGGACCGAGGGACCAAGGCGCGCAGTTCAGGTTTGTGCGATCCCGCCCTAAACGCGCAAAGCGCGCTTAGGATGGGCACCCCTTTCCGCGCCGGGTTGAAGATACGAAAGGCAACCGCAGGTCCTTCGACTCGTCCGCCGCGGCGGACTCGCTCAGGATGACAGTGTTTTGGGTAGGCTTGCGTGCACCCTTGAGGATGCAATTGCAGGTAGTTGCGGGTCTGATCCGCGGCGAATCCCTCACTTCGACACGAAAACCGTCTGCCTCCGGCGTTTATCGCTTATTCTTGTAACAATTCCTTCTTGCTTCGGCAGGCCAACCAAACAACCCTATGAGTGCAGTCGTTTTGGCAGTGGACGATCTTCGGGAGCAGTATATGCGGGAGATGGCGCTGGTGCGCCAGACCTGCGACCGCACCGGAGACGGCACAGCGGCCATCCGGCGGCGCTCCGCGGTGGTGGACCGCATCCTGATTGAGATGTGGCGCAGGGCTTTTGCCGATTTGCCCGCGCAGAACGTGGCCCTGCTGGCGATGGGCGGCTACGGGCGCAAGGACCTGTTCCCCTACTCGGACATCGACGTGCTGTTCGCCTTTGCCGATGAGAAGACCGAGGAGACTTCGCGGGAAGCGGTACGGGCCATCATCCAGGGCATGTGGGACATCGGCTTGCGGGCCAGTCCAAGTTCGCGCACTGTGAAAGAAGCCGGACGGTTCGAGCCCGACAACCTGGAATTCACGCTGGCCACGCTCGACCGGCGTTTTCTGGCCGGGCAATTTCCCCTTTACCAGCAGCTTCACCAGGTGAGCTTTCCCGGCCTGGTGCTGAGCGAGTGGTCGACGATTACACAAAAGCTGGGCGAGATCGCCCGCGCGCGGCACGCGAAGTTCGGCAATACCATTTTTCATTTGGAACCCAACCTGAAAGATTGCCCCGGAGGATTGCGCGATTATCATCTCGCGGTGTGGTTCGCGATTCTGTTCCATCTGAAAGAGACGAAGGAGTGGCCGCGGCAGCGCGGCGGAGTGTTCCAGAGCGCGCGCGGCGACGCGGAAGCGGCCTTCGACTTTCTGGCTGCGGCGCGATGTTTTTTGCATTTCCGGCACGGGCGCGACGACAACACGCTGGACTGGCAGTCGCAGGACGAGGCGGCTGCACGGTCGATCGGCCTGGAGACGCGGGGCACGGCCGACCCCTCTTACTGGATGCGCACCTATTACCGTCATGCGCGGGTGGTATATCGCCGCGCGGCGCTGCTGATGGAACATCTGCCGGCGCCGGTGAGTTTTTACCGCCAGTTCCGGCGGCGGCGCACGCCGATTGCGGGAACCGATTTCCTGCTCGACCAGGGGCGCATCGACATCCAGCCTGGAGCGCAGTTCAACGACACCGCGGCGATCCTGCGCATCTTCTCGCTGATGGCTACGCACGGATACACGTTGTCGCAGGCGGCCGAGGATCGCATTACAGACGCGCTGCCGGTTCTGGCGATCTCGATTCCCGAGGGGCCGTACCTGTGGAATGCGCTACGCGAGGTGCTGCTGGGACCGCACGCGGCGCATGCGCTGCGGACGATGCACGCGCTGGGAGTTCTGGAGATGTTGATTCCGGAGTTCCACGGCATCGATGCGCTGGTGATCCGCGACAGCTATCACCGCTACACCGTGGACGAGCACACGTTTCTGACGATCGACAACGTGCACGGATTGCGCACGCCGGGACACGACTACGAGCAGCGGCTGGCGCAACTGCTGCCGGAGATCGACCGGATGGATCTGTTTTTGCTGGCGCTGCTGCTGCACGACACGGGCAAGGCGCGACGCAACGGCGAACATGCGGGGCAAAGCGTGGAACTGGCCGATAGTTTCCTGGCCCGTCTGGACTTCGATGGCGAGGAGCGCGAGGCGGTTTTGAAGCTGATCAAGCTCCACCTGGAGATGTCGGTGGCCATGCGCAGAGATATCTTCGACCTGGACAACGTGAAGGCATTCTCAGAAAAGATCGGCAGCCCACAACTGCTGAAGATGCTGACCCTGATGACCTTTGCCGATATCAAGGCCGTGAATCCCGACGCGCTGACGCCATGGAAGGCCGAGAACCTGTGGCAGTTCTACATGTCCACGGCGAACTTCATGGATCGGTCGGTGGATGAGGCGCGCTACCATGCCGCCATCGATCCCACGCTGCTCAATCGGATCCGCTCGATGGTTCCACCGGCGCAACACGACGCGCTGAAGCAATTCCTGGAAGGCCTGCCGCAGCGCTACCTGCAAACCCGCCTGCCCGAACAGATTCGCCATCACTTCCAGATGGCTCTGAATCTCGATGAGAACCCGGTGCAGCTGGACCTGCGGCCCAATCGGCAACTCTTCGACTTGACTGTGATTACGCGCGATCGCACGCGCTTGTTCGCCGACGTGGCCGGAGTTCTGGCGTCGTGGGGCATGAACATCGTCCGCGCCGGAGCTTACTCCAACGATGCCGGCGTGATCGTCGACAGCTTTCTTTTTTCCGATGTGTTCCGGACCATCGAGCTGAATCCCAGCGAGAAGGAACGCTTCATCGCCAATGTGCGTGACGTGGTGGCGCAAAAGCTCTCAGTACAACAACTGCTGGACGCGCGGCGCCACTTGAATCATCCCACCAATCTCAAGGTCGAAGTGCAGACGAAGCTCGAATTCGACAACGAGGCCTCAAGCCACTCCACGCTTCTGCAAGTCATCGCGCAGGATCTTCCGGGCCTGCTGCGCCAGATCGCGCTTACGTTCGGCTCGCACCAGTGCAACATCAAGATCGCGCTCATCGACACAGAAGGCGAGACTGCGATCGACGTGTTTTACCTGACCAGCCATGACGAAAAGCTGACCGCGGAAGCGCAGGAAGCTCTGGGCAAAGATTTGACCGCGGTGCTGGAAGCGATGCGGGCGCCGGCCCGCGCGTAAGTGCCGCAAAAATCTGACGGCAAGATCCTACTCTTCACTTTTCTTGACGAGATACTCGTCGATCAGCACCTCGACGAGCACCGCCGTGGGGATGGCGACCATGGCGCCGACGACGCCTTCGACCGCGGAACCGAGCAGCAACGCGACGAAGATGGCGAGCGCGGGCAGGTGAACGCGGTGTTTCATGACGCGGGGAATCAGCCAGGAATTCTCAATCTGAAGATAAACGAGAAAGAAGATAGCCACGCCCAGCACGCGGCCCCAGGAATCGATGGCTGCCACCAGGATGGCTAGCGCGATGGAAATGATCGCGCCCAGCACGGGAATTATGTTGAGCAGACCGGTGAGCACGCCTAGGCCGTAGGCGTAGCGGATATTGAGCGCAAGATAGAGGATGGTGCTGGCCACTCCCAAAATGAGCATGAGGCTGGCCTGGCCGATGAGCCATTTTTCCATGCGGCCGGCGGCGCGCCGCAAAGTCTTGTCGAGGCGTTGACGGGGCTGCGGCGGGACGAATGATAGAAACCAGTGGTAGGCGCCTTCGCCTTCGAGAATGAAATAGAGCGTGAGCACGAAGCCGGCGGCGACTTGAACGATCGCATCGGCCCAGTTGGTGAGCGAGGTCAACAATGCAGCTGCGGTCTGGTTCACCGAGCCCTGAATCGAGTTGATGATTTCGGCGGAATTCAGACGACCGACGAGGGGAAATTGCCTGAGCCAGGCTACCAGTGCGGGCAGGCGCGTGGGCATTTCTCCATTGAGCGCCTGCAAATCGCGAATGACGGGCGGAAGAGCGAGAAAGCCAAAGGCCGTGAAGGCGGCGGCCACCATGAGCAAAAGGAAAAAGATGGCTGTGGCGCCATGGAATGGATGCCACCGGCCAATGCGCAGCCGGGATGTAGCGCGCACCACCGGCGCAAGAACGACAGCGAAGAGAGCGGAAACATAAAGCAGGACCAGGACACTGCGCAACAGCCACGCAACATAGATGGCGAAGGCAAGAGCAAAGGCAAAAATGATATTGCCGCGAATGCTTTGCGCGGAGCCTGGTGCGGATTTTGGCGCGGATTCATTCATGCGATGCGATCCTTGCGATGCGACAGCGGAGCTAGCGGAGTTGGCGGGGTTAGCGGGGTTAGCGGCGCCAGACGGCTGTAATCACGCTAACACCGCCAACTCCGCCAACTCCGTTTGTCATTACTGGCCACCGGAGATGAGCGAGCCGAGGATCCCGCCAACCAGTCCGGCGCCGCCCGCCTGCTCCGCCGCCGGAGCCTTGGGCAGGTACTCGTAGATTTGGTGAGCGAGGCGCGAGATGGGCAGCGTCTGCAGCCAGATAGAGCCGGGACCGACCATCTGCGCGAGAAAGATTCCGTCGCCGCCAAAGATCATGTTCTTGATGCCGGGAACCATGGTGATGGTGAAGCCGACTGAGGCCTGGAACGCGCCCACGTGGCCCGGATGTACGCGCAGGACTTCGCCGGGCGCGAGGGTTTTCTGGACGAGCTCGCCGGAGAGCTCGAGCCACGCCGTGCCCGCGCCGCCAATGCGCTGCAGGAGAAATCCATCGCCGCCAAAGATGCCGGCGCCGAGCGACTGCTGAAAGCCCAGAGTGATGGTGACCTGCGGCGTGGCGCACAGGAAGCCGTGACGGTGCACCAGATACTCCTGCCCCTGGCCGAGTTCGACGGGCACAATGTGGCCGGGAACTTTGGCAGCGAACGAGACCGAGCCGGGATACTGGACGGCGCGGTACTCGGTCATGAAGATGCTGGCGCCGGCGGCGGCGCGCTTGAGGACGCCGAAGAATCCGCCGCCTCCGCCCATCTGGGTATGCGTCGTCATCCCGATGGATGCGGTCATCCACGAGAGCTCGCCGCTCTCAGAGAACACACTCTCATCGGGGTTGAGATCAACTTCGAGGACCGGCATGGTGGTGCCGAGAATGCGGGCTTGCATAGGGAACGCCTCCTTTTCACGACTAGTGTAATGGGCCGGAGGCATGGCGGATGAGAATGTTTTCGCAATCGGCGCGAGGCCGTGGGACTCCGGAGCCGCTATTACTGCTCGCCGCGATGGGCGATGATCCAATCCTTGATGCGGTCGTAGACATCGGCGGAAAGCACGCCCTGATCGAGAAGGTCCCGCTTGGTGCGGTAGGGGCGAAATCGGACGATGCGGCCGGCCCAGGTGGGCGTCATGCCGGGAATCTTGAGCAGTTCGTCCACGCTGGCGTGATTGATGTCGACGCGAGCGGCGGGCGGCGGAGCGGGTTCGGATTTGGACGCGGCTTGCGGGGCGCTGGACTGCGCGGAGGCTGGGATGGGGCGCAGGCTCGCGGCTAGGCTAATGATCAGAAATGCGGCGAAGAGGAATGCGAACAGCTTGCGAACTTGCACGCAACCATTCTCCGCCTGCCGCAGCGCGGCCGCAACCGGGCCGCAGTTCCCGGGTCTCAGAATCGAGATCCCCACCCCATGAACGTGGACCTGTTCATGGGGACCCCGGACCCGGGGCACCCCTTTTCGTACTGGGTTCAAGAAAGCGAACTGAGGTTTGTGCGATCCCACCCTAAACGCACAAAACGCGTTTAGGATGGGGCACCCCCGTCGATACAAAATCAAACGGTCAGAGACCGCTAGTTGAGGAGGGGGTAGCCGCGTTCGCTGAGAAATCACTGACCGCCGGCTATCGAGCGGTCGAGGTGTTCAAGCACGCGCGGCCATGCATCCTGATGCCGCTTTTTCGACGCCTCATTGGGAAAGCCAGAATGCACGAGGCGAAGCAGAGTGCCGCTGCCTTGCGGCGTCAGCTCGACGGTCACCTGCGTTTCAGCGCCTTCCGTGGCGGTGGTAACCCATGTGAGTTCAATTAGGTGAGGGCGCTCCAGGCGGAGAAAGCGGCCGTAATGCGGATGGCGCTGGCCTTCGAACTCAGTTTCAAAAAAGAAAGCTGCGCCGGCTTCGGGCGTCATCCACACCGAGCCGGGCGCGGCAAACCAACGGTCGAACTGCGCGGTCCATGCGCGAAAAAGCGCGTCCGATTTCGCTTGCATTGCGCGCTCGCAGGTGAACGCAAAAGGCCGTGAAGAATGATCGGGCATGGATACCCTCCGGGATGCTGCAAGAAGTATTTGACACCATCAGGGGTTTGACCGTAGTTTGGAAACAGATGCAGAGCCTCCGCCATCACGGCCACCACCATCATCATGGGACATCCATGCCGGCGGACTGCCATGGCCTGAAGTAAACGGCCAGAGAGATCGAAAGATGTACAAAAGCCCGCCGGCGAAGACGCTGGTGGGCTTTTTCATGTGCAAACAGAAATCTGAAGGGAAACAGAAACGAAGATGAGTAACTTACCGACAATCGACTTTGAGAAGATGGATGGCCTCGTACCGGGGATCGTGCAGGACGCGCGCACCGGCGAGGTACTGATGCTGGGTTTTTTGAACACGACGAGCTACGCGAAGACCCAGGAGAGCGGATTTGTGACCTTCTGGAGCCGCACGCGCCAGAAGCTGTGGATGAAGGGCGAGACCAGCGGCAATCGGCTGCGCGTGATTTCCGCCGCGACCGATTGCGACAACGATACGCTGCTGTTTCGCGTGGAGGTGGAAGGCGACGGGCTGGTGTGCCACGAAGGCACGGTGAGTTGTTTTACGAAGCCGATTGCAGTCAGCACGGAGGTGAGCCGTGGCTGACAAGCTGAGACTGGGAATTCCCAAGGGCAGTTTGCAGGACGCGACCATTGCGCTGTTCAAGCGCGCGGGATGGAACATTTATGCCGACGGCCGCTCGTATTTTCCGTCTATCGACGACACCGAGATTGAGTGCATGCTGATTCGCGCGCAGGAGATGGCGCGCTACGTGGATCACGGCGTG
>JBEKEP010000037.1:0-27481 GCA_050013775.1 Occallatibacter sp.
CCCGCGTGTTAGAACCAAATGAATAGGGCGCAGGCGGAGCTTGCTCAAGAACTGGCGCCGCCACTTGGCCGGCGCCTTGAATCCACTGGGAGGAGGGTTCTCGACTATGAAAGCAGGCCATCCAGTGGAACTTGAACCTCTCTACGGAGATTACCCGCTCGACCAAGCCTTCGACGAAATGCGCGAGCCCGGCGGCGAGGTGCGAGCGCAATACCGCGCCCTAGCTGAAGCGCTGGCCACTCTCCCTGCCGGCGAATTGCAGCGGCGCAAGCAGTCGGTCGACCTCGCCTTCCTAACCCAGGGCATCACCTTCACCGTCTACGGCCGTGAAGAGGGCACCGAACGTATCTTTCCCTACGATCTGCTGCCCCGACTTATCACCGGCCAGGAGTGGGACCGCATCGAGCGCGGCCTCACGCAACGCATCACCGCACTCAACCTCTTCCTGCGCGACGTCTACTCTGACGCAAAAATCCTCGCCGACCGCGTCATCCCGCGCGAGCTCGTCTACAGCTGCAAGCACTACCGGCGGCAGATGCGCGGCCTGCAGGTGCCGCGCAACGTCTATATCGCTGTAGTCGGCAGCGACCTGCTCCGCCTCAACAGCGGCGAGTTCGTCGTGCTCGAAGACAACCTCCGCGTGCCCTCCGGTGTCAGCTACATGCTCACCAATCGCCGCGTGATGAAGCGGACCTTTCCGCAACTCTTCGCCAGCTATGGTGTGCGGCCCATCGAGCACTATCCGCAATTGCTGCTGGCAACGTTGCGCTCTCTCGCGCCCGAAGGCCGCCCCGAGCCGAACATCGTGCTGCTCACGCCAGGCGTCTTCAACTCCGCCTACTTCGAGCACACCTATCTTGCGCGCCAGATGGGCATCGACCTCGTGGAGGGCCGCGATCTGGTCACCCACGACAACATCGTCTACATGCGCACCACCGACGGCCTCAAGCGCGTCGACGTCATTTATCGCCGCGTCGACGACGACTTCAGCGATCCCCTCGTCTTCCGCTCCGACTCCGCGCTGGGTTGCGCAGGCCTGTTCAATGCCTATCGGGCGGGCAACGTCACCGTATCCAACGCCTTCGGCACCGGTCTCGCCGACGACAAGGCCGTCTACGCCTACGTGCCGCGCATGATTCGTTACTACCTGAACGAAGACCCAATTCTTCCCAACGTGGAAACCTTTCAACTCAGCAACGACAAGTACCGCAAGCATGTGCTCGCCAACCTCGACAAGATGGTTGTGAAAGCCGTGGGTGAAAGCGGCGGCTACGGCATGCTCATCGGCCCGCGCTCTACTGCCATGCAGCGCGAAGAGTTCGCGCGGCAGATTGAGGCCAGCCCCCGCAACTACATCGCCCAGCCCACGCTCGAATTCTCGCGCGCTCCCTGCCTCGTCGACGACCGGCTGGAGCCGCGCCACGTGGATCTGCGGCCCTACATTCTCTTTGGCGACAAGGTCAACATTGTGCCCGGCGGCTTGACCCGCGTGGCGCTCGAAAAAGGCTCGCTCGTGGTCAATTCCTCGCAAGGCGGCGGCAGTAAGGACACATGGATTCTGGAATAGTTCGCATGGAAGAACATCGGACCAGAAGAGAGAGACACAACATGCTATCGCGCGTTGCCGACAGCCTCTACTGGATGAGCCGCTACCTGGAGCGGGCTGAGAATACCGTGCGTCTGCTCGACGTGACCATGAGCCTGATGCTCGATACCGGCGGCTCTAACGCGGAAATGCGATGGCAGCGCATGGTGGCCGCGCTCGGCAAGCCTGTAGAGATGGATTGGAACGGCAGCATCGAGGAAATGGCGAAGAAGCTAGTCTACGACAATCTCAGCCCTGCCTCTGTCATTTACTGCCTCAATGGGGCCCGCGAGAACGCCCGTCAGGTGCGCGAAGAAATTTCCACTGAAATGTGGCAGCGCCTCAACCGTCTTTACCATCAGATGCACTTGCCACGCACGCGATCGCAGTTCTCCGCCAACATCGGCGACCAGCTCGCCGCGGTCATTGACGGAATCTACCTCTTCAAAGGCACCACCGACACCAGCATGATTCACGGTCAGGGATGGCAGTTCATCCGCCTCGGACGCTATCTTGAGCGCGCCTACGCCACGGCCACGTTGCTCGAGGTCTACCAGTCCGAACTCTTTCCGCCGCATGAGCGAGAATCGTCAGGCTATCTCCATCTGGAACTGGTGGGCCTGCTGCGCTGTTGCACGGCATTCGAAGCTTACTGCCAGGTGTACACGGCCGACCTCTCGCCGGAGCGCATGCTCGAATTCCTGGTGCTCAACCGCGACTTTCCCCACGCCATCCATTACTGCGTCGAAGGCACGCGCCAGGCAGTCGAGGGCATTCAGCAAACTGGCGGCCGACGTCCGCCCGAGGAGCTGAAGGCCGCCATCGGCAAGCTCTGCGCCATGCTGGGCTACACATCGATCAACGAAATCCTCGGCGGCGATACGGCTGCCTTTCTGCACAACATCCGCGGACAATGCCTGCACATTCATGAACTCATTTACCGCTTTTATGTGCACTACTCCATTCAATCGGCGCTGACTGTTTAAGAGGAAACCGCATGAACTTCTATTCCATCCGGCACCTCACGCGTTTTCGCTACTCGAGCCCCATTAAAGAGAGCATCATGGAGACGCGCATGCACCCGCGCTCCGACGCGAGCCAGCACTGCCTCACCTTCTCGCTCTCCGTGAGCCCGCGTTGCCGAGTCTTCAGCTACCGAGACCACCTGGGCAACAACATTCAGCATTTCGATATTCCCGGCGAACACAACCAGCTCGTCATCGTGGCCGAATCCGTCGTCGAACAACAGTCCCTTCCCGACGTTCCCGAGTTCCTCGCGCCCGAAGCGTGGAGCGAACTCGATGAACTCATCGCCTCAGGCGATTACTGGGAAATGCTGCTGCCCAGCACCTTCGCCGTTGAAACCCCGGCGGTGACCTTGCTCGCCCAACAGATGGGCGTCACCCGCCGCGACGATCCTCTGATGCTCGTACTCGAGCTGAATCAGCGCCTCTTCAACTACTTCGAGTACGTGCCTAGTCACACTCGCGTCGACTCACCCATCGACGAGGCGATCGTCAGCGGCAAGGGCGTATGCCAGGACTTTGCGCACACCATGATCGCTCTGCTGCGCTACGTGCGCATTCCAGCGCGCTATGTTTCGGGTTATCTCTATCGCGGGCGCGAGGATCACGACCGCTCCACACCCGACGCCACGCATGCCTGGGTCGAGGCGTTAATGCCGCAACTCGGCTGGGTGGGCATTGACCCCACCAACAACCTCATCGCGCATCATCGCCATATCCGCACTGCCGTGGGCCGCGATTATGCCGATGTCCCGCCCACGCATGGCGTCTTTCGCGGCAACACCGCGAGCGAGCTGTATGTAGCCGTGCAGGTCGGGGCCAGCAGCGAGCCGCCGGCGCTCGATCGCAAGCTGCCAATCCCCGAAGACTGGAGCGTCCTGGTGGAACGCGCACAACAGCCGCCCGAACCCGCCGTGCCTTTCATCGATCTGCAGCAGATGCAGCAGCAGCAACAGTAACGCAACACGCGCGCCGCACTAATTCGCAGCCGCTGTTTCGTCCGCTCCCATGGCCTTCAGCCGCATCTGCGCCAGCCTCCAAGTTGAAGTGGGAAGAGAAAGCGGCTCCTTCGGCTTCTCGAGTTTGCGATAGTCCGCGATGGCGATATCGCGCTCGCCATACTGCTCCGCAATCCGGCCCAGCACGTACCACACATCGTCATTCGGCTCATCGAGATTCCAGTCGTCCATGGCGCGCAGCAAAACCTCACGCGCGTCCTTGGTGTTTCCCACTTCCGCATAGAGACAAGACAGGGTATGAAGAATGTACGGCGCGTCCTTCTGCATCTCAGTGGCGCGGATGGCTTTCGCGATATCGGCCTGTTCCACCTTGCCGGTAAAGAGCGCGTACCAGGTCTCGTTGTTCAGCAGCATGGCGTCTTCCTTGCCAAGGTCGGTAAGTTTTTGCGCCCAGTTCCGCGCCGCGGCAAAGTTACCGCGGTTAGCTTCGATTTCCATCTTCATCTCGTACGCGTCGCTATCGTTCTCCAGCAACTTCAGCCGCTCGTCGGCCAACGCCAGCGCGTCGTCGTACCTGCCCAAGCCCATCAGCGCCAGCACGTTGTCGATGAAGGCCGTCTTCGATTCCGGCTCGTCCTTCAATAGCGGCGATGAAACCTCGAGCAGGCTCGTGAAGTTGTTCTGAATCAGATACCCAACAGCCAGCGCAATCCGAATGTTGGTGCGCTCGCGATCACCTGTCGCGTCCTTCAGCGCAGCCTCCAGAATCGGCTCGCCCTGTACCACTGTGGGCTTGCTTCCAACCAAAATCGCCGCGGCGGCCAGCTTCATCCGTCGCGCGTCCGGTGCTTCACCCTTCGTCCAGAAGCGCGGAAACACCGGCCCGCCCAGTGGATCGTCGCCGCCCTCGAGATGCAGGTCCTCGCGCATCCAATCCAGCAGTGCCTTCGCGCCCCGCAAGTCACCACTCTGAATGCGATCCAGCATTTCCAGAGCGATCGCGTTCGGCTTTTCCCCAGTGTCGAGCAATTTGTATTGCCCATTTTCCTTCACGATGTAGACCGTCATCGTATTTCCGCCCAGGACTTCCACTTTTTCGCGGTAGCCGGTCGCGTCGTCGCCATCGCCTTTGGGGTCGAGCATGTGAAGCACGATGTCTTCCGTCACATCGAGCGAGCTTCCTTCGCGTGCCAGTTCCGTGTTCATCTTCTCGCCGCTTTCGAGCTCGTCCTTCAGCTCGTCGGCATCCATGGCGTTCAGCACCTTCACGGCGTTGCGGCTGAGCATCGTGGCAAAGCGGTCCTTAGTCAGATCGGGATCGAAGGGCACCATGGAGAAGCGCTTCACGATGTCGGCCGGAGTATTCGCGAACTGCGCGTCTTCATGGTGGATCGCGCCGCGCAGCATGTTCGCGAGACCCAATGTCCGCGCGGCATCGTCGCCGGCGGCGCCCGCCTGGTAAAAGTCGGCGGCTTGCGAATACTGCCTCATGTTCATCAACATTTCACCCGCGGTGCGATCTGTCTCTTTGAATCCGTTGTCGTCCGTGGCGCGCTTGTTGGCTTCGTCCAAGCCCGCCTTGCTGCTCTGCAACATTGCCATGCAGGCCGACATCAGCGCCTTAGGCTCAGGATTCAGCGCCTGTGCAGCCTTGTACGCACCCTTATAGTCGCCGCTATAAAAGATCGAGAAAGCGAGATTGTCGGTGAGACCGAGATCGGCTAGCTTGTCCTGCCCTAGCTTCTCGTATTCGGCGACGGCCTCCTTCATGTGCGCCTGGCCGCTATAGCGACGTCCCACGGAATCGTATTCGAGCAGGATCGCCAGATCGCCTTGCGCGGTGTGATCGTCCGGGTCGAGCTTGATGGCTGCGCGATACGCGTCGGCCGCGCCGGTCAGGTCGCTTCCGGGACGCAGTTCACGTCCCACCAGGTCGTGTTTTAAGATCTCGGCTAGCACGCGCTCGGCCAACGCGGAATTCGGGTCGAGCTTCACAGCAAGTCGCGCCTCGGCGCGCGCGGCTTCGCCCATGCCGGCCTGAAGCAGCACATTGGCCACCTGCAAATGATGCACGGCTGCATTGGGATTCAGCGCCACTAGCGCGCGATAGCTGGCCAGCGCTTCCTTCACCTTGCCGTCACGCAGCAGCGCCTCGCCCCGCGGCTCAAAATCGATGAGGATGGCGGGACCATTGATCAGATCGGCCACTTCATTGCGCAGCGCCGTGGCCTCGGCCACGGTGTAGCGGCGCTTTACGGAATCGAAGACCAGGTGCGCCAGTACCACTCCGCCCTTCCCGGTGGTGAACGTCTCCGTCAGTTGCGCGGGGCCCAGCGCGATGGTCGCGTCCTTGGGCAGCTCCTTGGGAACAGATCCCGCAGGTGGAATGAAGCGATAGTTCCACTCCGTCATGAAGGCCGCATTGAGCCACCAATCCTCGGTCCGCGGCTTCTTCGGCTTATCGGAGCCGGTGGTCTTCTTCTCGTCAGAATCGTCTTTCTGCTTTAGCTCGTCGGGCAGGAACTGGAAGATCCGGTCGAGGCGGATCGCGGCCTGCGCGCTTTCAAGCTCCGTGTAACCGCGCTTTGCTTTTTCGCAGGCGATAGTGAGCTTGAACGGCTGCGAAAGGTCATCAGGATCGGTGCGCTCCACCTTGCTGAGATCGTCGCAGAGGTATTCGGATTTGATGTAGCCGCGAAGCTCCTCGCGCGTGTCGTTGTCAGGCTTGTCGGCGTAGAAACCACGGTAGCCCGATTCCAGGATGCCCTTGGGCTCCGTAATCTCGACCACGTTTGCGGGGCCGTTGTCTGTCAGTGTAAACTCGCGTGTCTCCTCGATCCCGTTATCGCGCGCCGAGGATTCAGGCGTCTTGACGAGTGCCGTAGTAGCATTGCTGGTAACCAGCGCCAAGCGGCCCTGGTCACCCATCGGTAGCTGGCCGAGTTGCGCGTAGCGGTCGGTGGCATCGATCCAGAGTGGAACTTTGCCTGGCACGTAGACGATGGCATGATCGAACAGTCCCATGCCCGGCAGATCCACGGGTACGTCCATGCGCACTTCCACATCGAGCAGCGCCACGTTCGCGGGAATGCCCGCCGCGCGCAGCATCGCCACCAACAGCGTCGCCTTGTCCTTGCAGTCGCCGTAACCCTTCGCCAGCGTCTCCGCCGGATCATGAGGCAGAATCGCCGCTTCGCCGAATTCGATGCCTGTGTAACGGACCTCGCGATCGAGATAATCCAGAATGACTGCCTCTTTTTCGGCGATGGACTTCTTGCCGGCGATCAGCGGAGTTACCACGGCTTCGACCGCCGGTGAATTTGCGCGGCTATCGACAACCCCGCCGAACTCCGCCGCAATGCTCTGCCACGATGTGCCGGTGGAGTAGTCGATCATCGGGAAGAACACCGTCTCGGGAGGCAGATACGGCTCCCGGTTATCGATCGCATCCAGTGGACCGACATCGAATGTGAGCGTGACGCGCCCTCCGGACTCGGTGCGCACTGGCTTAATGCCGGGTAGCAGTAGAAGATTGGTGCGTAGTGGCAAAGCTATGGGAGCATCGAAAACCACGCGGCTGTGCGCCACGGGCATGTCTTCCTGCCCGAGCACAACACGTCCCACGCGGCCCGCAACATACAGCGGCTCCGTTTCCGTCTCCGTGTATTCCTCTTCCACCACCACGCCCGGCGCAATGGCCGGCAACGGCGCACGCAGGCGCTTGCCGTCGCTGTAGGTCTTGTAGTCGCCACCACGTGCCGGGGCCTCGGTGATGGTGTTGGGATCGAGTGTGTGCACCGTGAAGTCGGGCGTGATCACACGCGCGCGGATCACGGGCCGGGCTTCGTGCCACGGTTCCCAACTCACGGAGAGCGAATCCCAACCCTCCGCACCTTTCTGTGTCAGCACCTTATAGACGAAGTGGCCCACGTGGACCTGCCGCCCGGCATCGTCAAACGAATAGCTCTCGTCGTCGCAGAGCTCAGTCACGTTTACGCCATCCGGCGCGGGCACATCGGTGGCGGCCTGGTAAAGGGTTTTAGGATCGATCGAGAAGTGCGGTGCGTTCCATGGCTCGGCCGACGGCGCGGCGTACGGTGCTTCCGACAGCGATTGCGCATGCGCGGCCGTAAACAGTGTCGATGCAAGCACGGCGGAACTAAGGCAGGTCAAATAAGAACGCAGAAAGAAAGAAGGCACAGGGGCACCCGGCGATTTAGATTGTGAAAACCACACTAAACCGCTTGGCGCCGATGAGCAAGCCGAGAGCGATGGGCCACCACTCAGGGGCACTGCGGCGAAGCGCATCACCCCGATGTGACAGCGAACTCGGCCTTAGGGAGCGTACGCGGGCCGGCGGCGCATGAAGAAATTGACGGTACGGTAGTCCGCCCGCCCGCTGCTGTCTGTAAAGTGCGTGAACACCTCGGCACGCAGCCTTCCATCGCGCTCTAGTGAGAGCGTAATCTCCACGTGGCTGAAGCTTGTGTTCTGCTTGGCCACCAATGCCACGGCAAGACCGGAATCGACAGTCTGTGCAAAGCTCTTTGCCTTCAGAGTGCCCCAATCGCACGGGTCCGGATGGCACGCGCCATAGGGATGGATCTTGTTGTTCTGGATCTCAATTTGCACCAGTCCGCGAGTGTGTGCATCGACGTTCAACCAGGTTCCATTCATGTCGTTGGTCGTAGCCGGAGCCTGCGCCCCTGCGACAGCGCCGCAAACGGGCAGAATGATGGCCAAAAACATGATTGCAATGAGGGCGAAACGGAGAATAATTCGCATAACTTTCATGACGTTCTCCTGCCACGCCGAATTCTAAACCCAATCGCCGCTTGTCAACCCGCTTTTTGCACCTGCGCCGCAATCTTCCTCAGTTCGGGGAGCACGTTGCCGAGCGCGGCCGACGCGGCATCGCGTTTGCCCAGTGCAAAGTACACCTCGCGATAGAGCGGGTAAAGCTGCTCGTACACCGCGGCGGCCTTCGCGTCCGGCTCGACGGTGCGGAACGGAAGACAAACCGCGGCCTGCGCTTCTTCAATGGTCTTGTACGTTCCGGCAGCCAGCAGCGCGAAAATTCCTGAGCCCAGGCTAGTGGGAATCCCTGCCGGCACCAGCACCGGCTTGTTCAGAACATTGGCGTAGACCTGGTTCAGAATTTCGTTCTTCTGCGGAATTCCGCCCGCATTGATCACGCGATCGATGCGCACCCCGTGCTCGGCCATGCGCTCCAGGATGATGCGCGTGTGGAATGCCGTGCCTTCAATCGCCGCGAACAACTCGTCCTGCGCGGTGTGCACCAGGTTCCAGCCCAGCGTCACGCCGCCCAGCTCAGGATTCACCAGCACTGTGCGATCGCCATTGTCCCAGCTCAGACGCAAGAGGCCTGTCTGGCCCGCCTTCCACGCGTCCAGACCCTCCGAGAGCGCGGCCACCGTGGTGTTGGCGCGCTTGGCAATGGCGTCGAAGATGTCGCCTACCGCCGACAGTCCGGCTTCAATGCCCGTGAACTGCGGATGCACGCTTCCAGGCACTACGCCGCAGACGCCGGGAATCAGCTCCGCCTCCGGCGCCATCGCGATGATGCAGGTCGAGGTGCCGACCACGTTCACCACGTCGCCCTCGCGGATGTTCGAGCCGATGGCGTCCCAGTGCGCGTCGAACGCTCCCACGGGAATGGGAATTCCGGCGCGAAGCCCGAGCTCCGCGGCCCACTTCGGCGAAAGATGCCCGGCGACCTTGTCGCTCGTCAGGTATTCGCCGCCCATCTTGGCGCGCACACCGGCCAGCAGCGGGTCGACCGCGGCCAGAAACTCTTCCGGCGGAAGGCCGCCCCATTTGGGATTCCACATCCATTTGTGGCCCATGGCGCAAGCGCTACGCTTGAGCGCGCTCACCTCGGTCACGTCGGAGAGCGTAGCCGAAACCATGTCACAGTGTTCGAGAGCAGTCACAAAACGGTCGCGCTTCTCGGGGTTGTGGCGCAGCCAGTGCAACAGTTTGGCAAAGCCCCATTCGTGCGAGTAGACGCCGCCGCACCACTCAATCCCTTCAAAACCCAGCTCGTGCGCCTTGCGCGTGATCTCCTCGGCCTCGGCAAAGGCGCGATGGTCGCACCACAGGTAGTACTCGTCGAGCGGCTCCAATCCCTTGCCCACCGGAATCACGCTGGAGCCGGTGGTGTCGAGCGCGATCGCGGCAACCTCTGCTCCATTCACGCCCGTAGCCTTCAGCACGTCCTTTGTGGCCGCGGCCAGAGCCGACATCTGATCGGCGTGCGATTGCGTCGCGTAGTTGGGATCGTCGCGGCGGCGATTAAGCGGGTAGGACGCCGATGCAGTCCCGATCGGCCCGGTCTTGCTGTCAACGAGAGTGACGCGAACGCTGAGTGTGCCGAAATCCACGCCGGCAACGATTGCCATGAAACTTTCCCTCCGGTAAACGCTTGCTGATCCGCAGACCAGACTACACCATACCGGCAGGCCGCGTCCCGTCTTCGAGAGACCGATCTCTCAACATTTACTGTCTAAGGTTGCCGCCGCACGCGCACTTACTTCTTCGCTCCGGCCAACAGTCCCGTGAGTTTGCTGAGCGTGCCGGGCTTGGCCGGAGCAACCGGCACCGTTGGTGGCGCCGTCGCCAGGGGTGCATCCTCGGAAGCGCCACCCACTACCTGCGCGTGCTTCAATTGTGGCGGCGCACTGTCGTTGTACTTCACCAGAATGGAAATGCGGCGGTTCGAAGGGTCATAGGGATTGCTCTTTACGCGCAGCAGTTGGTCCGCATAGCCACGTATCTGCGTTACTTGATCGGTCCGCACTCCATCCTGCTGCAGCAACCGGCGCGCGGAGTTGGCGCGGTCGGCCGAGAGCTCCCAGTTGCTGTAGTTGGCGTCGCTCGAGTATTGCGCAGCGTCGGTATGGCCCTCGATCTGCAGTTGGTTCGGCAGTGTCTTCAGCTCCGTGGCCAATAATGCCAACAGCTCCTGGCCGCTGGGGCTCAGTTTCGCGCTGCCGCTCTGGTAGAACGTGCCGTTCTTGTCTTCGAGCAATTCGATGCGCAGGCCCTCCGGCGTAATCGTCATCTCAATCTGCTTGTTCAGTTTCTCCAGATCCTTGCGCGCCTGAATTTCGTTTTCCAGTTTTTCTTTCAGGTCCTGAAGTTGTTTCTGATTCGGGTCCGCAGCCGGCGTGATGCCGGTGCCCGTACCCGACATGGTCGTGCCCATCAACGTCGCAGTCCCCTTGGGGTCGTTGAAATAGCCGGCGACGGCTTTTTTCACTTGATCGCTCTGGCTCATCAGCCAGAGCACGATGAATAGCGCCATCATCGCGGTCACGAAGTCGGCGTAGGCCACCTTCCATGCTCCGCCGTGGTGGCCTCCGTGGGCGCCCGTTTTCTTGACCACGATGATCGGTTGCGCCTTGCCCGCCATCAGATTCTCCCAGCTTCTACGCTGCCGCTGCCGCTGGCGCCGCCGCTTCCATCGGCTCACTCTTGTTCTTGCAGTGCTTCTCCATCTCGTCGAACCCCGGCCGTGCGTGCGCAGGAATCGCGCGGCGTCCCATTTCGATGGCGATCATGGGTGCTGAGCCTTTGAGAAATGCCAGCAGCAGCACGCGTAACACATGCAAATACTCGTCGTGCTCGGCGGCCAGCTTGCCCATATTGGCGGCCAGCGGCCCTACCACGCCATAGCAAAGCAGGATGCCGAGAAATGTCCCCACCAGCGCCGCGGCCACATGCTTACCAATCTCTTCCGGCGGTCCGCCCAGCGCCCCCATGGTGATCACCACGCCCAGCACCGCGGCCACAATGCCCAGGCCCGGCAGTGAGTCCGCCACTGTGGTCAGCGAGTCCACCGGCTGCACGGCTTCATGATGGTGCACTTCCATGTCCAGCTCCATCATCTGGTCCATGTCGAACGGTTCCACGCCGCCAGTGATAGCCGTGCGCAGCGTATCGCAAACAAAGTCGCGCGCGTGATGGTCGGTCACAAACTCGGGATAATCCTTGAAGATCGCGCTTTCCTCGGGCTTCTCCACGTCCATTTCCACGGCCAGCAACCCCTCTTTGCGCACTTTATTCAGGAATTGGTACATCATCTTCAGCGTGCTCAGGTAGCGCGCCTTCGTGAACGGCGAGCCTTTGAGGGTGCCGGCAAGACCCGCGACGATGGCTTTGATAATGCGCGTCGGATTGGCGACCAGTAGCGTTCCCGCAGCAGCTCCGGCGATGATCAGCAGTTCGGCCGGCTGAACCAGCACGGCCATGTGCCCCTTCTCCATAAGGAAGCCGCCGATAATGGCTGCGAAAACCAGGAAGATGCCTATGATGGCAAACATGGCGATTCCTCCTGCGCGACAGATGAGGCGCAGTTGCACGCCGCGGCCGTTGCGCGATTGCCGCCTTCGTGGCTGCTGACTTCCATGGCCTCGCGGGCCCGCCGCAACAGTTGCGCCAAAGTTTCTGTGGTAAGGTTGCAGGACTGTGCCGCGCCGATGCTCACCGTGAGCGAGACGCGGTCGCCCCACCAGCGGAAGTCGGTGGTGCGGGCCAGTCCGGCCAGCATCTGTGCGTGCGCCGTCAGCATGGCTTCGTTGCGCTCATGCGACACGATCAGGAATTCATCATCGCCCCAGCGACCCATCTCCTCCGCCGGGCGCAGGCCTTGCGCCACGGCGTGCCCGATCTTTTCGAGCATTGCATTGCACGCGGCAACGCCGTGCGTCTTGCGCAATTCTTCTGCTTGGTCGACGCTCACCCACAAAACTCCCAAAGGAGGCCCGCCGCGCACGAAGTCGTCGAACTCCGTTTGCAGCCGCTCTTCCAGTTCGGCGCGAATCTCCGCCACTTCCGGCGCTTCGTCCGATTCGCCGTGAGGCAGCGCGTCAAGGCTCTCCGCGGGGTGAAACAACAAAGCGGTGCCGATTCGTTCGCCCAACCCGTTGCGCAAAACCAGAACCCGCACGATCACCGGCACCGCATGGCCCAGCTTATGCCGCGCCTGCGTCAGCAACCGCCTCCCTTCTGCGGTTGCAGCAGTCGTGCGTGACTCCTTCTTGCTGCTTCTCGCAGCGAGCAGCGGCCCCAGGCACTCGGGAAGTTGCCGTCCTTGCAATTCCAAGGCCGTATAACCGGTGATGCCTTGTGCCGACTGGTTCCAGAACATCACTGCGCCATCCCCGCCAAAAAGGCCCACTCCCTCAGGAACGTTGTCGAAGGCGGCTTCGAGTAGTTCAGTCCGATCCGTCATCGAAGCCCACCTCCTTGGCGCTGCCATTTCCGCCGCCCTGCGCCCCCAAAAAACGGACGCGCAGGCGCCCCGCCGCGCGTTGCGTTCACACTTCTGCATCGGCCTATCGCGTCATAACTTCATGCCGCGACTGCACAATGAGGGAATTCAAATGTGGAAAAGGAAATGCGCCCGGCCACGGCCCTCGCGGAGAACCAAATCCGCGCGACTCTCGTGAAGGCCGCGCAGGCCAAGTTTCAAAAATCTGCTTTGGAAGAGGTCATAACTCTTCAAGCCGCGGATAAACTCTTAAAGGACGGCAAGGAGTGTCAGGGCGCGACTTCAGTCTCGCCGGAACTCCGGCAAAATCTACGTGGGCTTTAGCCCCTGCGAGACGACAACCGGAATCGAAACAACCGTTTTCGAAACACGATCTAGAAGCTCCGCACCCACTCAAAAATCGACCGAACCGCAATGCCGCTGGGGCCCTTGGCAATGTACGGCCGCGAATCCTCTACCCACGCCACTCCCGCTATATCGAGATGAATCCACGGTGTGTCTTCCGCGAACGTGTGCAGGAACTCGGCAGCGGTGCTGGCTCCGCCATAGCGGCCGCCCGTGTTCTTGATGTCGCCAATGTCCGATTTGATCAACTCCGCGTACTCTTCGCCCAGTGGAAGGCGCCAGAACTTCTCTCCGGATACAGCCAGCGCGGCTTCGAATTTGCCATAGGTAGATTCGTCGTTCGAGAACACGCCGGCCGTGGTTTTCCCGAGCGCGACGGAAATGGCGCCGGTCAGTGTCGCCGCATCAATCAAGTGAGTCGCCCCGAGCTGCCGCGCATAAGTAATTCCGTCGGCCAGCACCAGCCGCCCTTCGGCGTCGGTGTTGATGATCTCGATGGTCTTGCCCGACATGGCCGTCTGCACGTCGCCGGGTTTTTGCGCCGTGCCGGAAGGCATGTTTTCCGCCGCGCACACAATCGCGATCACGTGTACCTCGGGCTTAAGCAGCGCAATGGCGCGCATCGCCCCGATCATCGCCGCACCCCCCGCCATGTCGTATTTCATCTTTTCCATGTTGTCGGAAGGTTTGATGGAAATGCCGCCGGTATCGAACGTAATCCCCTTGCCGACGAGACCGAGAACTGGACCGCCCGTCACGCCTTCCGCCTCGTAGCGCAGAACGATCAGCGCCGGGGGCTCCGCCGATCCCTGCGCCACGCTCCAGAACGCCCCCATCTTCAACTGGTGCAGCTTCTCAGTCGAGTGGACCTCCCATCCCAGCCCGACTTCTTCCGCCATCTGTGCCGCGCGCCGGCCCAGAATCGTTGGCGTTAGCTTGTTTCCCGGCTCATTCACCAGCGATCGTGCGAAGTTCTGGCTCTCGCCAACAATCACGCCCTCTCGGACCGCGGCTTCCGTCGCCGGCCGCTCCGCATCCGTCGCCGCGATCATCAATGTTTGAATGCTCTGGTCCTTGCGCTCGCTGCGGTAGGTATCGGCATCGAAATCACCCACCAGCGCACCCTCGACGGCCGCGCGCGTCACTGCGTGAGGCAGACCTTCGGAGAAGTTTTCGGGCAGGGCGAACGTCAATTCCCGAATCCCCCGTGGCTTGGCAAACCGCACCGCTGTTCCCGCAGCCTCACGCACGCCATGCACCGTGGCCTTGGCCAGTTTGCCGAGCCCCACGATCAGCAACCGCTTGGCTGCGAGTCCCGCCGGCGAGTGGATCAGGACAGTCTCGTTCGTGCCGGCTTTATACTCGCCGGTCTCGAGCAACCCGGCCGCGGCTGCCTGCACGGCGGCGTCAGTGGTCAGCAGCGTAGGATGCGGTTTGGCCCCTAGACCCGTATTGGAGCCTGTGGCAGCTTGCGTGTCGACGGCCAGAACGGCCAGCAATTCGGTAGCAATGCCCGCAATCGGGGCAAAAGAAATCTCAGTCCGCATGCTGCTTATTCTTCACGGGGAGCGTAGGTTGTGGCAAATCACGGCGTTGCTGAAAGCGCCGAAACCCGGGTGCGATCGAACAAATTCAGTCTTGTGACATTTTCTGTCATATTTCATCGATTGACAAGAGCACAGAAATGTCATATTGTGACATTTACTGGTATACCCCAATGAAAATAGAAGGCATTCAGGCTCGCATCAATCAAAACGGCCGCATTGTGATCCCGGCCGTGATCCGCAAAGGCATGGGCCTGAAACTCGGCGACAGCGTAATCATGTCGCTTGAGGACGGCGCTCTGCGTATTGAGCCCCACCTAGCCCCCCACCGAGCCCGGGTCCGCAGGGCGAAGGATGAATTCCGGAGGATCGCCGAACCCGAAACGTCGGATTCCAGCGACTTGGCGCAAGTGCGGCCTGGAGAGTCCCAAGCTGAGATGGAAGATTGGCTCGGCTAGCACGGCGGCTCTTCCGAAACCCGCGCACTCTGGCATTGCACCGAGCTACCGGCTGTTTCTATGCTTATTGGCCTTAATCGCCGCGGTTGCCTCCCGGTCGGCCTCCCGGCGCTTTTCCGTCTCCCGCTTATCCCAGTCCTGCTTGCCCTTGGCCAGCGCCAACTCGCATTTCACTCGCCCCTTTCGGAAATAGAGCCGCGTGGGGATGAGCGTATGCCCCTTGATCTGCGTCTTGGAAAGTAGCTTGCGAACTTCCTCGCGATGCAGCAGGAGTTTGCGGGTACGTGTTTCTTCGTGGTTGGCCATGTTGCCGTGGGAGTAGGGTCCGATATGCAGATTCAGCAGGAACGCCTCGCCCCCCTTGATCAGTCCGTAGGAGTCTTTCAGGTTGGCCTTGCCCTCGCGGATCGACTTCACTTCGGTACCCCGCAGCGCCACGCCGGCCTCGAATTTCTCCAGCAGAAAGTAATTATGGCTGGCAGCCCGGTTGTGCGCGGCGTCGCGCTCGCCGCTGGCCACAGGGTCGCGCGGCTGGGCCGTCTTTTTCGCGGCCGGGGCGTCTTTGGGAGCGGTAACGTGGCTGGTTTGGCGGGGCACGGGCAAGCTTCCTTGAATCTTCATCGTACGGCAAAACCAGAGTTACCGCATCCTGTCTGCCTGCATGCGATGTCGCCGCTCCCTGTTGGTCGCGTCGACTTGAGTGCAGGGGCTCCGCGAGGAATCCACTCTGGTTTTGCGATCGCATCGGCGCGGTTTTCGACTAAGGTCAGCAAGGCTTTGTTAAAATGAAGCAGCGTTTTTCGCTAGTGATCGGCACCAGGATTCTCACCGGGACACCCGCCGGAGACCTGCATCCCGGGCTGCAACTTACCGCCGGGGATAGCGCGGACGGGCCCGCACAAACGAAGGGCGAAACGCCGGGGAGTAGGATGAATCGCAGCACGCCCGCTCCGGCCAAAGCCGGAATCATGACATCGAGAACTGTCTTCGCCATCGTCCTGCTGGCCGTTGCGGCAAGCTTTAGCCTGCAGGGCGCTTGGGTCTACGCCGAATCCGCCAACACCGATTACAAGCAGGGACAGGCCGCCGAAGCTCGCGAAGACTACGACACCGCCTTCGACGACTACCAGAAAGCAATCAAAAAGAATCCCAAGGACACGCAATTCAAGATTGCACTTGCGCGCGTGCGCGTCACGGCGTCTTCGGTTCACGTCAGCAATGGCCGCAAGCTGGCGCGGGCCGGCGATACCCAGGCCGCGCTGGGCGAGTTCCTCCACGCCGCCGAAATCGATCCCAGCAACGAAGCCGCGCAGCAGGAGATCGCCCGCCTCCGCCAGAAGCAGGGTGAAAGCGCGCCGGTGCCCGACGCGGGACTTCCCGAGCCCCCCGCGGAAGCCGCGCAGCTCCAGTCCATCGAATCTCCGCCGCAGCTTAAACCGGTCTCGAATGAGCCGCTCTCTCTGCATATGGCAGAGGATTCCAAGGTGGTCTACGAGACCGTGGGCAAGGCCGCAGGCGTCAATGTCCTCTTCGATCCCGACTACCACTCCACCCGCATTGAGGTTGATCTTAACAACGTTTCGCTGCTCGATGCCCTTCGCATAGTCAGCGTGATGTCCAACACCTTCTGGCGTCCGGTCACGGACAATACCATCTTCGTGGCCCAGAACACTCCCACCAAGCGTCGCGACCTGGACGAGCAGGCCGTGCAGACCTTCTATCTGACCAACGCGTGGCAGCAAAACGACCTCAACGACGTCGCCACGGCCATCCGCAATGTAATGACGGGCATCAAAGCCTTTCCGGTGCAGAGCCAGAACGCTATCGTCATTCGCGGCACGCCCGACGAACTGCTGCTGGCGCAGCAGTTGATCGACGATCTCGACAAGCCCCGCGGCGAGGTGGTCGTCGACATCGCAGTGCTCGAAGTGAGCAAGAATTGGGAGAAGACGCTGGGCATGCAGTGGCCCAGCAGCTTCGGCGTCGCCCTGCAGCCTAACTGCTCGGCCACCAATTCCTGCAGCACTTCCACCACCACAGGTACATCCAGCTCTGGCAGTTCTACGACCAACAATCCCACCCTATATAACCTCGCGCATCTTAACTCCACAAACTTTCAGGTGACCGTGGGGTCGGCCACGCTCAACCTGCTGCTCACTGACAACAACACCAAGGTCTTGCAGAGCCCGCGCATCCGCGCCACTGACGCACAGAAGGCCACCATGAAGATCGGCTCCAAGATCCCCATTGCCACCGGCTCTTACCAGACCGGTGCGGCCACTGCGCTCGTCAGTTCTCTCGTCAATACGCAGTTCCAGTATCAGGACGTGGGCGTAAATATCGAGATGACGCCCAGCGTCCACTACGACCACGACATCACCCTGAAGATCAAGATCGAGGTCTCGGCGGAGAGCGGAACTGAAACCATCAGCGGGGTCACGGAGCCCATCTTCAGCCAGCGCGTCATCGACCAGGTCATCCGCCTTCGCGAGGGCGAAGCCAGCATCCTGGGCGGTATTCAGGACAACCAGGAATCGCAGAATTGGACCGGCGTCCCCGGATTGAGCGCCATCCCCATCCTCAAGTACATCTTCGGTTCCAAGGACCACACCATTCAGGACGACGACATCGTCTTCGTTGTGGTGCCGCATATCGTGCGCTCCCAGGAGCTGGACCAGGCAAACTTACGCGTCATCGACACCGGCTTGGGCCAGGCTTCGATCGAGCTGCGCCATGCCGACAACGAAAACGCGGCTCCGGAAGTAGTGCCCACGGTACGCACCATGCCGGTCGAGCGCCCCACCGTAGGAACCATTCCCTCACAGAGCGCCATCGAGGCCGCACCGCAGATGCTGGCACAGTTGCGCTCCGATATGGGCGCTAGCGGCGGCCCCAATGCAACCGCGCAAGCGGCTGTGCCGCAACCCAATCTATCCACTGCACAGCCTCCGCCAGCCGTACATCCACCAGCAGCCGCAGCACCCTCGCCGCCCGTGGTGGCTGCCAGCTTGGCTCTCAATGGGCCTGCGACGTCCATGGCCTCGGGCACCACCTTCCAGGTACCCGTGGTGCTCAACGGAGGAACGGATGTCACTTCTCTTGCTATGCAGTTGCAGTACGACCCTGCAAAGCTGCAATTGGCAGGCGCAGTGGCCGGAGATCTCCTGAGCCGCGATGGCCAGCCAACGGGACTCAGTCACGTGGAAGTCGAGCCGGGTTCCGTGGTTGTCAGCGCCTCGCGCCCACCGGGAACACAGGGCGTAACTGGCACGGGCGTGGTATGCGTTCTCACCTTCCAGGCCAAAGCCCCGGGCCAAAGCGGTCTGAGCATCATGCGCTTCTCGCTGAATGGCGCGGAGCAAAAGGTACCGGCGCAGGCTGGACAGGCCACAATTGTGGTCAAGTAGGGAATCGCGCGCATGAGTCGGCTACGCCCCATTCCGATGCGGAACAGCGAACGCGGCTTAACGCTGGCTGAGCTGATCGTGACCACGGCCATCCTCACCATTCTCATGTCGGCCGCGCTGCCGCTAGTACGCTTTCAGGTCAAGCGGCAAAAGGAGCGCGAGCTCCGCGCCGATCTGTGGATGATGCGCGACGCCATCGATAAGTACAAGGACGCAGCCGACAGGGGCGCATTCCAAACCAAGATCGAAAGCCAGAACTACCCGCCCGACCTTGAAACGCTGGTCAACGGCGTCGATGTGCAAGGCAAGAAGGTGAGATTTCTTCGCAAGATTCCCGTGGATCCCATGACGGGCCAAACCGAGTGGGCATTGCGCTCCATGCAGGACGATCCCGATTCCGATTCGTGGGGCGGGCAGAGTGTCTTCGATGTGCATTCCAAGTCGCAGGGAACGGCCCTTGACGGGACCAAGTATGCGACGTGGTGAGAACGGCTGAGGAAACGCATTTGCGCAAGGATCGCACACAATCCGGCTTTACCCTCATCGAGCTGATGATCGTGATGGCCATTATTGGCATTCTCATCACCCTGGCCATTCCCAGCTTTGTGGGCGCCATCAGGCACGCCCGCGAGGCCGCGCTCAAGGAAGACCTGCAGACCATGCGCACTGCCATCGACACCTACACCATGGACAAGCAAAAGGGCCCGCAGTCGCTCGACGACTTGATTCAGGACGGTTATCTGCGTGCCATCCCCGAGGATCCCATGACCCGCAGCAAAGACACCTGGGTCACTGAGAGTAGCGATTCCATGGTCTCGCTGGATGAGACCGAGCCCGGCATCACCGACGTCCACTCCGGCTCGACCGATACGGGCACCGACGGTCAGCCTTACTCTTCCTGGTAACTGCCGGAGTAAGTGCCGTTCACTTTTGCCCGCTGCGGTGATTCAGAACGCATAATATAGCCTTGTCATCGTGAGCGGTAATAATCGGATGGCATCCTGAGTGAGCCCCGGCGTGCCGGGACGAGTCGAAGGATCTGCGGTTGTCTTTCATCGGAGCCACGCCAATATGCCAGCTATCCGCGCTTTCGTCGCGCTCTTGTGCTCTGCCGTTCTTTGCGCCGGCCTTCACGCCCAATCGGAAAACACCATTCATATCCGCCTGCTCGACGGAAAAACCGGGCTGCCCGCAAAAGCCCAGAACTATCTGGTGCGCATCGATCACCATGACACCGCGCACAACGAATGGGTCCACATGAACGACGACGGAACCGTCGTCGTCACGCTGCCTTTCGATGCCCGCGAAATCGCCGTCAAGGCCACCTACGACTTGTCGATAGAAACCTACATTAACTGCGATGCCGCAAAGGAGACCGACAAAGAACGAGACATCTGGTATCCCATCTCTCAAATCCTCCAGTCGGGCCTGGTCGCTCCCAACGAGTGCAGCCAGACTCATTACACCGCGAAGCCCGGCGAGTTCGTTTTCTTCGTCAGGAAACGCACCTGGCGCGAGCAGCAGAATTAGTCCTCACGCTGTTCGCCCCGCAGCCCGATCGGTCGTTAAGATAGACCCGTGGCATTAGCTCCTCCATCTCACGAAGATCTCGATTTTGTCGCGCGCGCAGCCCAAGCGTACGCAAAGCTTATCGTGGCTCCGAACGGCGATCCGGAATCGGGCCTCGGCGGCAGTCTCTTCTATGCCGGAGAAATGGATGAGGAAGGCCGCGCGCTCGTCGTCGGGGCCAACATCGCCGGTGCCGCCACGCTCGTCGCATCGGCAGATCTCGCCGCGCAAAAGCAGGCTATTCGCGAGGCAATAGTCGATTTCCTCGTCAATTCGCTCGACGAGGCTCTCCGCATTCTTAAGAACCAGCTTCGCAAGCGCGAGACGGTTTCCGTCTGTGTCGCTATGACCCCGGCGGCCATGGAGCGCGAGATGAAGGAGCGTGGCGTGCGGCCTGATCTGGTGCGGCCCGTCGTGGACTGCCCGTTGCACGCCGGGAGCGAATCATTCGCTCTATTGACGCCCGGTTTCTTGATGTGGACCGTCGCCGCAGCGCCCGCCAGATGGCTGCCGCAACTCGATGCAATCGTACTCGAGTGTCTCGACATGGATTCATGGGCCGCTCGCCGCTGGCTGCGCCTAGCCCCGCGTTACCTGGGCCGTACGGCGCAGGCGGCGCGCGCCCTCGCCTGCAGCCCGGACGTTGCTTCGAGCTTCACGGAGCGCGCAAAAGTGAGCGTCGAGCGCGGAGAGATCGGTGTGCCGGTTGAAATTCGCTGGCGCGACACAAGCGGTCTCGAGTCGAAATATCGTTTCGAGCCCGGCGAGCATCCTATTCCCTAGTCTCTAGTCCCTAGCGCCTGCCACTTCAATCCGAGCCCGCAGCTCCTTGAGCCCATACCCCGTCTTCGCTGAAACCGGCAAAAGCTCCTCGACATCGAGCGCTCGTTTCAGCACCGCCAGGTTGCGCGTGCGCTCGTTGCCGCTCATCCGATCGATCTTGGTGGCAACTACCACAAAGTCCCGGCCCGCTGCACCCAGCCAGTCCAGCAACTGCCGATCGTTGGGGCGTGGTGGTACATTGCCGTCCACTAGGCAGATGCACATCGCCAGCGTTGGACGTTCCGCTAGATAAGGCTCGATAAATGCCGGCCAGCCCGCCGAAATGGATCTGGAAATCTTCGCATATCCGTAGCCGGGTAGATCGGCAAATATCATCTTCGGCTTGCCCCGAGCGTCCGAAATCGAGAAAAAATTAATAGCGCGTGTGCGGCCGGGCGTAGAAGAAACCTTCGCGGCCTTCTCACCCACCAGCGCGTTCAGCAGGCTCGATTTGCCCACGTTCGATCGCCCCAGAAACGCGATCTCCGGCGCTTCAGGCCTGGGAAACTGGGCCGCCGAAAGCGCGGAGAGCAAAAATTTGGCCGGCCATTGCATTTCGCGAAACCTCTCTCCTCAGTCTACGGGGCACATATGCTGTTTGTGCGGTCGATCACTCCGCAACCGCCAAGGGGACGGTTCAGATCGCTGCACAAAGTCGGCGCGGCCGCCAGCAAATTCTGCGTGTTCGCGTGTACAATCACACTGGCTCTAGAGACCGGTCACATGCGAGGTCCGGCGCATCCTGTAGCGCGTCTTGCCTATGGATTCACTGCTGGCACGCGAGCAATCGCACAACTTATGAAAAGCTCCTGCAAAGTTCCGGTCGTTGCCTTTTGCCTTTTTGCCATTCTGGCTCCTACTGGTTGCGGTGGCTCCATTCTGCCACTCGCCAATCCTGGCAGTACCGCCACCGCGGCGGAAAGCTACGCTCAGCAAGCTGCTTCCGGCATCCAGACCTTGCAGCAGTGGTACCTGCAGGATTCCGGCATCTACGCATCTCCCTCCGGCTGGTGGAATTCCGCCAACTCCATCACCGTCCTGGCAAACTACGAACGTGTCAGCGGCGACACCACGTATTACCCCGTCATCGCCAATACATTCGCCGCGGCGCAGGGACAACACACGAACTTCGTCAATATGTATTACGACGACGATGGCTGGTGGGCACTGGCTTGGATTGACGCTTACGACGTGACCGGCAACCAAGCATACCTCTCCATGGCCGAGACTATCTTCTCAGCCATCACCGGTGCTTGGGACTCGACCTGCGGCGGAGGAGTCTGGTGGAGCACCGCCCGCACCTACAAGAATGCCATCCCCAACGAGCTCTTCCTCACCATCGCAGCCAGACTCGCCAACCGCACATCGGGAAGCGCCTCGGCAACTTACCTGAATTGGGCGAGGCAGGAGTGGGCGTGGTTCAAGAGCTCGGGCATGATCAATTCACAGAATCTCATCAACGACGGCCTGAATTCCTCCAACCCCAACGCATGCGCCAACAACGGTGGCACAACGTGGAGCTATAATCAGGGCGTCATTCTCGGCGGACTCGTGGAGCTTTACCATGCCGACAACGACCCCTCGCTTTTGCCGCAGGCCGAAGCCATTGCCAACTCGACCATCGCCAACCTGGCCAAGAACGGCATCCTCATTGATCCCGGAACCATTTCGGGGGGCGACGAACCGCAGTTCAAGGGCGTCTTCCTGCGCAACTTGATGGCGCTTTACGTTGCCGATGCCGATCCCCGCTACCAGGCCTTCGCCGATGCCAACGCGAAAAGTATCGTGGCCAACGACCAAGGCCCGAACTGCGAATTTGGAGCGCTCTGGCAAGGGTCATTCGACTCGGCCGACGCCACGCGGCAAACTTCCGCACTCGACGCGCTCATCGCCGCTGCCGCCATGCAATGAAAATACCACGGCCGGACTAAGCTCCGCTCTCTTGCGGTCTCACGCGAATCTCCACCACGCCCACGCCCAGCGCAGAGTGGCGTGCCGTGACGCGGATCGTCCCCACGCGATCGGGAATGGTCCGGATGTATACCGCGCCGGCGCCTCCGTTCGCTCCCAGAGCAAACGGATTGTCGCCAACGATCGCTCCCGGTCCGTCGAGATTGAGCGCGACGTCCCCTCCCGCAAACGCGCGCGGCGCGCCGAACTTGTCCACCACCGCGAAGGCCAGCCGGGTGCTATCCGCGCCGTCGTTCGCAAGCTCCTCATCGTCCGCGTGCAACCAGAGGCGATCCGTCGCGTGGTCCGAAGAAAATGAGCGCGAAAGCACACGCGTCTCGCCCACATAGCCCTCACTGCGTAGCTCGAGATGTGCCGAGCCGTCCAGCTTCAGGTCAGCGAAAAAGGGCGGAAACTTCAGGTTCGCGAAGTTCTTGCGATCGGGCTTGAGCGTCGCATGCTGCTTTCCGTCGATGAAAAGCTCCAGCCGTTCGCAGTTCGAGAAGATGGCAGCGTGCTCGCCCGGCCCTGACGGTGTCTGCGGTCCGAAGTCCCAGTAAAAACTCGGCTCGATCACCGGCCTTACCGAGGGCTCAATCTGCGCCAGATAGAACGCGGCTCCCAGTTTCGGCAAACGGAAAATATCGGCGACGCCAGGGCATTTGATTCCCTCGTAATCGTTCATCAGGCTCGCGTAGTCGAACGCGCACCACGCAATCGTTCCTGCAATCCGTTCGTGGTCCGCGACTCTGCTGTGAGCTTGCGCGTGATAAATCGCCTGGCTCGTCTGCTGTCCAATGTCGCCGGCCCTCCGGTATCTCACAGCGAATCCCTTGCCAGACGCATAATTAAACTGCCCCACCGTCTCCGCAATCATGTAGGGATACCCCTCGACTGGATCGAGAATGCCTACGCTGTGATCGGGCGCAGCGTGATAATCGTCGAACGCAAACACATCCTGGTGCCACTCCTGCTGCCAATTCTTTCTCGAGTCCGGGGTCATGGTGCCTGACGTGGGCCGGGAATCGTCGAGCGACTTGGCCAGCTCGCGCGTGCGGCGATAGAGTGCGGGATCGTTGCGCGACTCGTTGATGCGCACGCCCCAGATCACAATCGCTGCATGATTGCGGTCGCGGCGGATCATCGCCTCTACATCGTGCACGGCCAGGTCCTGCCAACTTTCGTCGCCGATGTACTGCCAGCCCGGTGGTTCCTGCCACACCATCAACCCCTGCTCGTCGCACGCATCCAGAAACGCTTCCGACTGCGGATAGTGCGAGCAGCGCACGATATTGCAGTTGAATTGCTTGCGCAGAATCTCTGCGTCGCGGCGCAGCAGGCGCATTGGCGCAGCGAAGCCAAGATATGGATAGAGCTCGTGACGGTTCAATCCGAATAAACGCCTGCGGCGTCCGTTCAGGAAAAATCCATCGACCGCGAAGCGCGCCTCGCGGAAACCAATGCGTGTGGCGGAACGATGGATGGAGCGCTCGTCGACAAAAAGCGTGATCTCCACGCGATAGAGATGTGGATGCTCCGGATCCCATAACTGGATGCTGCCGAGATCACCGAGAGTCAGATGAAATTCCTGATCGGTTTTGTCCATCTGCACGCTTTGTGTGGACCTGGCAATGGTTTGTTCGCCTCGACGCAGGGCAGCCTCCAGCCGAACGCGCGCCGGCAGTGGCGCAGCCGCATCCAACCGGCAAGTGATTTCAACGCGCCGGCTGGGCTCGAGCACGTCGACCGGCTTGGCAAAGACTTCACGGATAAAGACCGCAGGCAACGCGCGCAGTTCGACGGATCCTGTGATCCCGCCGGGCAGCAGATAATCCACCGCGACCGCTCCGCGCGGCGAGCCCGCCGGCGGCACGTTCTGCCAGCGCGAATCCACCGCAACCGCAAGAACGTTGTCTTCCTTAGTTGTAAGGCCAGTAATCTCGCGGTCAAACGGAAGAAATCCTCCCGCGTGCGGTTCCAGGCTGTTGCCGTTCACTACTGCGGTTGCGCTGGCCATCGCCCGATCGAAGTGAACAAACACGCGCAGTCCTCGCCACGCGTCAGGCACCGTAAAGTGGCGGCGATAAACGAAGAGAGCTTCCCATGATGCGGGAGACCATTTGCGCCAGGAGAGATCCGTAGCTGTGTGCGGCAGTGTGACGCGAGCCGACGAATTGTCGTCGTAGCCGGGATCGAGGGCCGCAGCAGTTGATTTGCCTTGAAAGAGCCAATCGCGATCGAGAGTGAGAACGCGCTGCGCGTGGCCGCTTGCTTGTGCGCCCCAGGCTTTCTGTATGGTCCAGTCCAGGCAGGTTGCCATCGGCGCCAGGGCAGCGGTCGCCGAACAAGCCTTCACGAATTTTCTGCGTGAGATTGGGTGCTGCATCGCTTTCTTCGTCATGCGATCCTGCCGCTCATCCTTCCATCCTGGTCCCAACCCTCTGCGCCCACGTCAAGCGCGGCTGCTATGACGCCAGCACCGCAACCTCCAGCGGCCCTAACGACACTTGGGTGATTCCACGTCGATCGTGAATCAAATCGTCCATGGGTTTCGGCAGCGCAATATTCTCGTGAGGAGTCTCCGTCAGGTTCAGGATGAAATAGTAAATCGTTGCGCCGTCCTGCCGGCTTGTCACTTCCACTCCGTAAGGCGCTTGAATGAGCGGCGTGAGCCCGCTTGCGGCGCCGGCCGCGCGCGCCACGGCCTCATAGAAGTCGTCGCTGGTCGCATCGCAACCAACATAGATGACCCAGCCGAGTCCGTGACGATTGCGCGTAACGGCCGGCTGGCCTTCCATGGGCCCGCCGCCGCGAACTGTTGCGAGGACCTCGGCTCCATGCAGCGTGAGCGACTCGAGCGCAGTGCGCGGGCTAAAGGTCGCGTCGCTTCCTGCAAAGCGGATTCCCAGCCCGGCCTGGAGATCTGCATCCAGATTCCCGTTCTGCGAGTTGTATTCAAAAAGGTCGAGGATGGCCTCGGATTGCACTCGCGCAATCTCGGCGAGCGGTCCCGGCGAAAGCGTGAGCCGCATGCTGTTATCAATATTCTGCGTGGCGACGCGGTAGTTGAGTACCAGCGTTCCACCGGCCTCGACAAAGCCTTTGAGCCTCTCAATCGTCGCGTCATCGATGAGCCGGATGTTGGGCGCTGCGACCACCTTGTAACCCGGAAGCTCGGTAGTCACTGGCACCACGTCAATATTTTGCCTGAGCACCTTCAGCCCCGTGTAGAAGCGCTGCACCTCTCCGTAGCTTGGATGTGGATCTCCGACCCCTCCCGAGCCTTGCGCCCATGAATTGGGATAGTCGTAGAAAAGTGCGATGTCGGAACGCGTTGTGGCGTTGGCAACGCGCGGACCGATGCGCGCCATCTCCTTGGCGATCTGCTCGAGCATCGGCTTCGCCGGATTGATTTTTCCGTCAAAGCCCTTGATAAACGAAGGGCGATGCTCTTCGTTCCCGGCCAGCGGACGCCGCCACTCAAAAAAAAGCTGCCCGTGGCTACCGTGCGCCAGGTCGCAGTAGGCCTGCAGCCGCAGCCCCTCGACAGGCGCATTTGGCGGCACGTAGGCGTTTTGTTCCGCGCAGATGAATCGCTGATGCGGGCCGGCACAGCGGGTGACGTCGCTCAAAAAACCGGACGTGTACTGGCGTTGGAAGCGGCTCAGCCCCGGTGCGCTCACATAGTTGTCCCACGCGCTTGCATCCAGAAACTCCGCGCCTGCCGTGAACGCGTCCACTGCGCCGGTGGGCGACGACCAGTTGGTGAGCACAAACTGATTCTCGGTTTTCGCGTGCAGAATATTGGCCTGCCTGTGCAGGTGATTCAGAAACGAGTCGGAAAAGAATCGGCGGTAGTCGAGACTGATCGCCGGCTGCCATCCCCCCTCGGCGGAGTTGGTAGGAAAATGAATTTGCGACCAATCCGTGAACTTGTTGCTCCAAAACGCCCCATTCCAAACGCGATTCAATTCGTCGAGCGTTCCATACCGCTTCCTCAGCCACTCCTGAAACGCCTTCTCCGAGACTGGATCGTACTCCTGAAATGGGTTGCCCGGCTCGTTGTCGAGCTGCCAGCCGATGACCACGGGATTCTTTCCATAATGATCGGCAAGTGCCGTGACAACACGCGTGCATGCGTCAAGGTAGTGCGCGCTGTTGGTGTTGTATCCCTTGCGCCCGCCATAGGTGTAAAGGCCTTGTTGATTGCCGCTCAGTACATCGGGATATTGTTGATAAAGCCATGGTGGAATCGATGCCGTAGGCGTGCAGAGAATCGCACTGACGCCATTGCGTTCCGCAATCGCAAGTGCGCGATCCATCCAGTCGAAATCGAACTTGCCGGGCGAGGGCTCAAACAGCGCCCACGCGAATTCGCCCATGCGAGCGGCGTTGATGCCCAACTCCCCCATCTCGCGGAAATCGATCTCCCACTCGCTCGACGGCCACCATTCCGGGTAATAGGCTGCACCCACAAGATAGCGGTTGCCGATTCCGCGGCCGTTCGATGCGGAGTTGCTTC
>JBEKEP010000038.1:0-27326 GCA_050013775.1 Occallatibacter sp.
CACCATGCGCTCGTTCTGCGCCACTACAAACGGATCGTTGGTGTAGCTGATCGAGCGAAACTCAAAAGCCGGGTTCTCGTGAACGTATTCGATGAGCCGTTGCGTGCCCAGCACGAACGACACCACGGCTTTGCCGCGGTGCAGCGTCTTGCGCTCGCCGTTGATCACGCCGCACTCCATCAAATCGATCACGCCGTCCGGAACCATCTCCGTATGAATGCCCAGGTCGCGCTTGTCGCTCAGGCAATGCAGAACCGCCTCGGAGATGCCGCCGATGCCGGTCTGCAATGTAGCGCCGTCGGGGATGAGCGTGGCCACGTTACGCGCCACGCGCATATGCATCTCGGTAGCAGGCTCGGCTTCAAGCTGCACCAGCGGCCGGTCGGTTTCCACAATGGCCGAGATGCGGCTGAGGGGAACCACGGTGTCGCCGTGCGTGCGCGGCATCTGCCGGTTTACTTCGGCAATCACGATAGGTGCGCAGCGCAATGCCGTCTGCGTGCAATCGACAGTAGTGCCCAGGCTCACGAAGCCGTGCGCATCCGGCGGCGACACCTGCATCAGCACCACGTCGAGCGGCAAAGCGCCGGTCTCGAACAGATTTTCAATTTCACTTAAGAAGATCGGCGTGTAGTCAGCCCTGCCGTCGCACACTGCCGCGCGCACATTCTCGCCCAGAAACAGGCCGCGATGGCGGAAGTGGCCTGCGAACTCGGGCCGCGTGTAGTCGGCGGCGCCGAGCGTCTTCATATGAATGATCTCGACGTCGCGAAGCTCGGGCGCGCGGGCCACCAGCGCTTCGACAAGAGGAGACGGAGTTCCGCAGCCCGATTGAATCCAGATGCGAGCGCCGGAGTGTACGGCCTTGAGCGCCTGCGCGGCGCTCATGCGCTTGCACTCGAAATCCTCGGTCCAGGTCATCTTGAGCCGCCTCCGCCCACCCGCTTAGAAGTTTGCATCGGCGCCGGTTTTCGCCTCACAAATCGAGCCTCCCGGAGCTGCGTTCCAGTCCTCTGAGCCCGCGTTATTTTCAACCTTGGCAAAGGCGCCCGCAGTGACGTGTATCACCCGTCGCCCTGCACGTTCGAGGCAGAATCCGGGGCTGAAATTGGCATATTCTTCGAAATAAGCCAAAGTTTTGGTTGATTTGCGTGGCAATTAATTGATTTTGCACAAATCGACTACAAGGCCCGCGTTTTCCGCAGCCAGATGCACGGAAATTGCGGGACTGCTTTGAGCAACGCGGGCGCGTCGCCAACCGCAGAGCGGCTCTTAGCTATGTGCTGTTTGCTGTGTGCTGTCTGTTGTCTGCGGTCTGCTGAAAGCTGGACTCAGTTGCTCTTGCCCGGGTGGTCCGTGACAACGGACGGCAGGTCGAGCGCCACAAGAGCAAAGCGGGTTTGGCCGTTCTCGGGATCTTCAAAACCCACAATGTGCTGGTGCCGCTTCGATCCAGCCTTCAACTCCAGGCTATCCTCGCTGGTGCCGTAGTCACTGCGATCGATCTGCACCGTGGCGTGGCTGTCCTTGTCGTCAGAGCAGGTCAACCCCTCAGAGGTTGCAGTCGGCGTGCCCTCCGGCGCGGTGCCCTGGCAAGTGATGACATCGCCGTAGCGCGCGAGAGCTTTCTTGTAAAACGCGATCACCTGGTCCTTCTTGTCCGGCGTTTTGTAGGAGACGGCGCGCACGCGAAGTTCCCACTCGCCAAAGCCCATGTGCATGTCCACCGACTTATGTTCGTCATCGTCTTTCACCAGTTCAGCGCCAGGATACGCCGGCACCCCGAGATCGGCCGCAGTGGTCTGGTCGGTGTTCACATGCACCCCGCCAAAGGGAGTGTCCACCTGGACCGTCTTTTCCTTGCCGTTGGCGTCCTTGTCCACGTGGATTCTGCATCCGGCCACGCCGGCCGCAAGAACCAGGCAGCCGAGCAGGCAGGCCGTGTGCGCAATCGGGTTTCTGTTCATAGCGATCGCTCTCTGGCAAAGTTATACGCCAGCCGGGGCATAAGGGTTCCGGAAAAGTGCGCCGCTGGTCGCTGCTGGATGCGGAAGGATTTTTCAAGGACCGCAAAAAGTGTCAGGGCACGACCGGGGAACCCACGCAGTGCGTGGGTCGCGTGCCGTAGAAGAGGCAAAAAATTCACTTGGGCTTTAGCCCCTGCAGGATTCTCTCTCGAGACTGCGCCCGCAATTTCGGCCTTTTCCCCAGCCCAACGAATCCGTCGCTACAAAACAGCCCGAACTCAGTGCTGGGAGGGCTTATCTTCCTTGCTGCTGGTCGCGAACAGGATCGAAACCACAAACACCGCGAGGATGACGGGCACAACGACAAACGGGGAAGAAAGGTGCATCGCGCAGGCTCCTTGTTGCTCTCAGAATAACAAATCGAGCTTTCAGCCTTCGCTGTGAGCTGGTTCTAATTGCTCTTGCCCGATTTCTCCGCGGAATCCGACGGCAGATCGACTGCAACCAGTGCATAGCGCGTCTGGCCCGACGAGGAGTCTTCAAAGCCCACGATGTGCTGGTGCCGCTCGGAGCCGGCCTTCAATTCAAGGCCGTTCTTATTGGAATGGTAGCCATAGCTCTGGCCGTGATCGCTCACCTGCACGTTGGCGTGCTTGTCTTCCTTGCAGGTAAGCCCCTCCGAAGTCGTAGTCGGCGTGCCCACCGGCGCGTTGTCCTGGCAGGTAAGCACATCGCCATAGCGGCCCAGCGCCTTCTTGTAAAACGTCTCAACCTTATCCTGGCTGTCGGAGCTGGAGTAGTTCACCACCATCACGCGCATCTCCCACTCGCCAAACCCCATATGAATGTCGGCGGACTTGTCGCCTTCCTTGTCGGCGGCAATCTGCGCTTCAGGATAAACAGGAAGCCCGAGATCGGCAGCCGTGGTTTGGTCCGTGTTCACGTGAATGCCGCCGAACGGGGTGTCAACCTGAACGTTCTTGTCCTCGCCGTTAGCGCCTTTGTCCACGTGGATTCTGCATCCGGACACTCCGGCCGCCAAAACCAGGCAAGCGAGCAGGCAAGCCGAGTACTCAATCGGGTTTCTGTTCATGGCAATCAACCTCTGGCCAAGTTATACGCCGGCCGGCGCGAAAAGGTTCCGTAAAACTGTAGCGCCGGTCTTCAGGCCCGCATGTGTCCGTGGATTATCACAAAGTCATGCAGCCACCGGATTTTCAAAAACGTGGCTCGTAATTCGCGAAGCTTTAGCCGCGATCGGCTCGGCGTTCACCGCGCACGATGAACGGCACACGAACCACGCCCTACTGTTTCGGTCCGCCAGCCGCGTAATCCACGCGAATGGTCAAAATCTCGTACGGATGAATCGGCACCTTCACTACATCGCCCTCCACCTTGAGCGGATCGCCTTCGGGCTGCTCCATAAGATTCGTGACGGTCGCCCCGGTCGCCCCCGGCGGCACATGGAACTCCGCAGTCGTCTCCTTCCCCGCCCATTCATACACCCGGAAGATCAGACCATTCGCGTCTTCGGCTTTTTTCACCGCAGTCAGCACAACATTCTCCGGCGAGACCGCAGCAAAGGAGTGCTCGGCGGGCAGCGATCCGGCGTGCGCCGTGGTTACAACCGCTTGAAGCGGGTAGTCGTACTCCCAGCCATGGCGCACCGTGAGCGCGTCCTTCCAAGTGCCCGCGTGCGGATAAAGCGCGTAGTGAAAATGATGATGTCCTTGGTCGGCATCGGGATCGGGCCATGTAGGCGAGCGCAGAAGCGTCAGCCGCAGCACATTACCCACGGCGTCGTAACCGTATTTGTCCTGGTTGAGCAGGCTCAAGCCGTGAACTTTTCCATCGGGGCCAGCGCCGGAAAGATCCGCCCAGCGCATGGCCGGAACTTCGAACTGCGCCTTCTCCCAGCTATTGTTCCGCGTGGTGGGCCGCTCGATCGCGCCGTAAGGAATTTCGTAGGTGGCAAAGTCGCTGGTAACGGCCAGCGGAAACGCAGCCTTCAGCAGAACGTGCTTCTCATGCCAGTCGATATCGTTTTCGATGTCGACCTGGTCGCCTTCTAGCCGAATGGTTTGGACGAACTTCGAACTTCCAAAATGTCGCGCAACGCGGAATCCGTAGTTCCCGTAGCCGACGACTTCGTCGGGCTTCGCCGGTGAATCAAGCTGTTGATCGAGCGTGCCTGGATCGATATTCCACGCGTCGTATTGCTTTGGAGTGTCTTTGAAGAATTGGAGCTGATTGCCGCATCCGCCGGGGGCGATGAATTCATAGTCGGAGGACACTTCGACGATGCTCCGGATGCATCCAGTGTCCTGGTCGATCTTCACCTTCAGGACCCCGTTCTCGATTGTCATCGACCTGTACGCCGGATTGGGTTTGAAGTCATCCTCGTGCATGAGCGTCGTATCGTCCATCGTGCTGCAATTCTTCTCGCTGCACCCCGACGTGATTCGGAAGACCTTGAATCCAAGCGCGGGGACGTCCTTCACGGGAATCCTGTAGTCATATGTGTTCCTATCCCCATTGATTTCCCTCAACGGAGTGATCCCATAGCTCGTGAAGTGCTCTCCGGTGACCAGGTCGTCTAAGGTAAAGCCATCGTAGCCGGGGATATGTGCGATCACGGTTCCCGAACGCTTCCACCCGAGAGGATTGAAGACAACCAGCACGCGGATCGCCGGTCTCGGTTTGCCGGTGAAGGCATCGATAGATTCCACGATTCGGTTAAGGGAGCGGGCTGTAATGTCGTTTGTAGAGAAGCGAACCTGATCGTAATCTTTTTGCGCATCTTTGTAGATGACACCAATTCCAGATCCAGCAGCCAGATCATGGAATTGATTGAAAAGGACCTTTTTCCAATCTTCCGTAAGCTCGCTGCCGGGATACGAGATCGATTGCCACCCGGGCAGAGCCCACGCCAGAGCCGACCACTTCTCCGCGTGCAGCACCTCTTCCTCGCTGTCGCGCATGTTTTTCTTGTGGTTGGCCTGCGTGGTGTAAACCCCGCGGTGGTACTCAAGATACATCTCCGTATCCCACGTAGGAATTGCGGTTTTGCCCGGCACGGCCGCCGGCGGCTCGTAGCCCTTCGCAATCGATTGGTAGTTCCACACTCTGCTTTCCGGGGCAATTTGCTTCTCGACGGTTGAGAAAAAGCTCTGCGCCGTGCCGAACTGGTAGTTGGGCGCCACGGCTTCGGGAGCGGTCCAGTACATGCCCTCGTCGAGCATGGCGCGCGTCGGCCCTCCACCGTGATCGCCCACGCCGTAGAGGTCCATCATGTCCATCAAACCGGGCGACTGCTTGCGCGCGGTCGCAAGATCGTCGCTCAACCGCACCGGACTCAAATTCAGGTTCACGTAGTCGTCCGGAAAATACGTCAAAACCTTCGACCCGTCGGGCGACTCCCACCAGAACAGCTTGAACGGCAGCTTGTTGGTGTCGTTCCACGTCATCTTCTGCGTGACGAAGTAGTCGATGCCGCTCTTCTTGTAAATTTGCGGCAACTGCCACGTATACCCAAATGAATCGGGATTCCAGCCGATGCGCACGTCTACGCCGTAATTCTGCTTGTACCAGCGCTTGCCCACCAGCAACTGCCGCACCAGGCTCTCGCCGTCGGGCATGTTCAAGTCGGGCTCAACCCACATCCCGCCCACGATCTCCCAGCGGCCGTCGCGAATGCGTTTCTTGATCTCGTCATTCAGTGAAGGATACTTATCAGCCATCCACTCGTTATAGGCCGCGGCCGACTGCGTGAAGGTATATGTTGCATACTCGTTCATCAACTGCAGCGCGGTGCCAAAAGTGCGATGCACCACATCGACGGTCTCGGTCCACGGCCACAGCCACGCCGCATCGATGTGCGCGTTGCCATCGAGCAGGAACGTAGCCTGATGCAAGAGCGGCCGCAGCACCTCAAGTTTTTCCTGTGCGGCCTTGAGGCTGGCGTCGAATTTGGCCGAATCGTGCGCGTCCAGCGCGGCCACATCCACAGAGCCGATTGCGGCGTTCACGGTCTCCATCTTGCCGGCATCGCCGGGCGCGAGCGATGGCATGAGCAGCGCGGCAGAAAGAAATTCTTCGGCCAGGAATTGAGGATTAGGCCGGCTCTCCGGAAAATCCACGCGCAGGGTCGAGCCGTGGAAGCTCTTCACGTCGATGGTCTGGAGCAACTTCACCGCGACCACCACCTTGTCGCCGGGCTTCGCATCGTCGAACAGCACCTCCGGCTCCAAATCCTCGCCCAGCGCCACGCGGCGGCCGTTGAAGTAGAGAATCACAGGGATGGATCCGTTGGCGTCGGCGTGAAACTGGAACCAGATGCGCGCACCGCTCAGGTCGTAGCCGTTCAGGGTTGCGGGCAGTTGAATGGTCTGGCGAAACCAGACAGCGCTGGTAGAAAAGTGCGCGCCCACTGCCGCATCCTGCCAGCCGCTCTCATCCTGGTTCACGGCTTCGCCATGCGGCAAGTCGCCCTCGTGCGTCTTCCACGTCCCAGCCGGCAACTGCGACAGGCTCATCAGCCGTTCGACCACGGCGCGGGACTGCGGCGGCAGCAACGCAAGGCCCCGGCCCACTTCGCCGCCGCGCTGCGCCGCGGCAGATGTGACAGCAAGCAACGCACCAAAAGCAAGAATCAGGAGCGCAAAAATGCGGCAAGCAGATTTCAATGAGGCACTCATGACGGTTCAACCCTCTGCGGCATTGTAGGGCATCGCGCAGCCCCGCGGCGGTCAATGCCTTGCTCCCAGGCTGGGCAAGATTCGCGCCGGCTCGCGTATACTTCCGCGGAGCAGATCCAGCCCGATCTGCAGAGAGGAAACTCATGACTCTCAACAAACCACGGCACAAAATCCTGGTGCGCGCAGTCGGATCGGCGGCATGTGCCGCTCTGATTTTTGCGGCATTGCAGCCCTGGGCCAGCGCCTCCTGGCCGCATGCCTCTCGACCGCTGCTGAAGGTCTTGCCCCTCTTCACCGCGCCCGATGTGCCCGCGATGGGGCCGGCGGAGATCGCCGTGCCGCCGCGCAAGCCGGAGTCGCTGAAGCCCATCCCGCCCGGCCTGCCCGGCAAGGGACTGGCGCAGCACGCCATGCTCTACATCGGCGAAGGCGACAACAAGATGTTCCTCGTCAACCACGGCAAAATCGTCTGGACCTATTCCACCGGCTCCGGCTGGGAATACGACGACGTATGGATGCTTTCCAACGGCAACATTCTCTTCTCGCGCATGCAATACATAGCTGAGATCACGCCCGGCAAAAAAGTCGTCTGGCGCTACGACGCACCTGCAGGAAGGGAGATCCACACCTGCCAGCCGATCGGATTGGACAAGGTTCTGTTCATCGAAAACGGCCTGCCGCCCAGGCTGAAAGTGATGAATATCAAAACCGGCACGGTGGAAGTCGAGCACGAGTTGCCCGCCATCAGCGCAACCGATCAAAAGACCGTGCACGCGCAGTTCCGCCGCGTGCGTTATACCGCGCAGGGGACGTATCTCGTTCCCTTCCTCGAAATGAACCGCGTCGTGGAGTACGACAAGGACTTCCACGAAATGTGGAGCTATAACGTGCGCTCGCCCTGGGCGGCCATCCGGCTCAAAAACGGCAATACCCTCATCACCGACGAGCACGATGTGAGCACCGTGGAAGTGACGCCGGACAAAAAAATCGTGTGGCAGGTCACGCCTGCGGATTTGCCCGAGGCCTTCAACTATGGAAACTCCCAGTCGGCTACGCGCCTGGCCAACGGCAACACCATCATCTGCTCGCGCGGCGGCAAGGCAGAAGGCCCGCAACTGGTGGAATTGACACCGCAGAAAAAAGTGGTGTGGGTACTCCAGGATTGGATGGACCTCGGCCCGGCCACGGCCGTGCAGATTCTCGACGATCCCGGCATCCCCGAGCGTCCGGGTGATTCGCAACATTGAGCGAAACGCAGCGGCCGGCAAAAGCTGATGCAGGTCTCCAAAAGGCAGCGCAAGCCCCGAATCGCCGTCCCGCATTCCGGGACCGCAGGCTCCCTTCCAGATGCACTCCAACGGCAAGGTGTGCGCGGTCACATCCGTTCTAACGCCCGCCCGCTCAACATGAAGGCATGGAAGCAGCAACCCTCATTTTGATTGCTCCATGTACGCTTTTGCTGGGTGCCGCACTGCAGATTCTCGTTGGCCGTCTCTGCTCTGCCCGGGCAAAAGGCATTCTCGCGCTCGTCACCTGTCTACCCGCCATCTTTGCCGTCGTCAGCCTTTCTCCGACGGTCCGCAACGGGCAGTCCATCGATCTGCGTCCGCTGCCGTGGGATGGCCCGCTGGCTCTCGTTCTTCATGTCGACGCTCTCAGCGTGCTCTTCGCCTTCATGGGCGCCGTCATCGGCGGCCTGGTGCTGCTCTATTCCATCGGCTACATGGCGCACGACAAATCGGCCACGCGCTTTTACACCATCATGCTCCTCTTCATCGGCGGCTTTATCTCGCTGGTGTTTAGCGCCAACCTGTTCCTCTTTTATCTCTGCTGGGAACTGGTCGGCCTCTGCTCGTTCGGCCTCGTCGGCTTCTGGTACACCAACCGCGAAGCCGTCAACGGCGCGCGCAAGGTGCTGCTGATGACGCACATTGCGGGCTACGGCTTGCTGGCCGCGATTATCGTGCTCTACCACCGCGCCGGCACCGCCTTGTGGACCGATCCCGCGGTGGCGCATCAATTTACCGGCGGCCTCTTCGCGCTGATGCTGGTGGCGCTGGTGGCCAAGAGCGTGCAGGTTCCGCTGCACACCTGGATTCCCGAAGCCATGGCTGCGCCCACTCCGGTGAGCGCGCTGCTGCATTCGGCTTGTTATGTCACGTCCGGCGTGTACTTGGCCGCCCGCATGCATAGCTTTGGGGTGTGGCCCGCGGCATGGGGCCAGAGCCTGATGTGGATCGGTACCGTGACCATGGCTGTCGGCGTGATGTACGCCATGGTGCAGACCGATTTGAAGCGCATGCTGGCGTACTCCACTGTGAGCCAGATCGGCTACATGATGATGGGCATTGGCATCGGCACGCCGCTCGCCATCACCGCCGGCCTGCTCCACTGCCTGAATCACGGCTTCTTCAAAGGCGGGTTGTTCTTGACCGCCGGCTCCGTGCAACACGCAACCGGAACGCGCGACATGAACAAACTCGGCGGCCTGGCCGGAAAAATGCCGCAGACCACTTTGTCCTGGATCATCGGCGTAGGCAGCATGATGGGCATTCCGCTGATGAGCGGCTTCGCCAGCAAGTGGATGCTGTATGCCGCGGCATTGCAAGCCGGATGGGCTGTTCCCGCCATGGTGGCGTGGGCGGCAAGCCTGGGCACAGTGTTCCTTGGCGTCAAGGCCACCAGCGCGGTCTTCCTCGGACCCACCACCGAATACACCAAGGATGCGCACGAGTCTCCGCCCACCATGATCTGGGGCATGGGCTTGCTCGCTGCGGGCAGCGTGGTGCTTGGCGTGGCGCCGCAGTTGGCCGCCAACTACTTCCTTAATCCGATTCTGATGGCGCTGGGCATGGGCACGGGCGTGCACGTTACGTGGCTCGGCCTCTCTGCCGATGCCGGCAGCTTCTCGTCAACCGGGGGCCTCGTTCTGGCGCTGGTCTCCCTTGTCGTCGGCGGCGCAATTTATCTCGTCGCCTACGCCGTGCGCCCCGCATCGGCAGGCCCGGCGATGGCGGGAGCCGGCGGCGGAATCTTCACCGGCGGCGAGCCGCTCGGCGAACAAGGCCGCCTCACAGCCGGCGACTTCTCTGAAATCTTTCAGGAGCATTGGCACTCCTTCTTCCGCTGGTCGAATGTCGATCGCGCGTATCTAGCCATCTGGCTCGGTTTGCAGGCGGTCTCACGCCTGCTCGGCCAGGTCTTCGCATGGATGGAACGCCGCGCAACGCTACTCCTGGTGATTTTTGCCGCCGCAATTTTCGCGCTCATGCTTTGGGTCGTGCCGGGCGTGGCTCCCACGCAAATTCCGGCCGTCATGCCGCTGGCACAGGTTCCGTTGATCCTGCTGTGCGCCGTCGGCCTTGCCGCATTGGCGCTGGTCGTGACCTCGCTTTCCGTCCGCTCCGACTGGAAGATTGCGCCACTCCTTTTATTGATCGGCGGCCTCACCGTGTGTGGGCTGGTCCATCCGCTTGCGTGGGCGCGCCTGGGTGCGCTGGAACTCGCGGCTTTGCTCACGGTGGTTCTGGTTTGGGAAACGGCGCGCACGCGCACGGTCAAATTCGCTTACCTCGCCGTGGTGCTCCTCTCGGCCGCGTCGATGATCTCGAGCGACCTGCTCGCCGATCGGGGATCGCTCGAAGCTGCGCGCGCGTTTCTGCTCACGGGCGTCGCCGTCAAGCTCGCCCTGGTCCCACTCTTCTTCTGGCTTCTGGCGCTGGCCGATGGGGTGCCCGTGCTGGTGCTCGGCGTCATCATCGCCGTCGTCGATATGGCGGCCTTCGGAGAATTTCTCATCGGCGCGCAGACCAATCCCCTGCTGCTAACACCGCAGCCAATGTTCTTCTACGCCGCAACACTCACCTCGCTCGTGGCTGCCCTGTTGATGATCACGCAGCGCAATCTCAAACGGCTGCTGGTGCTGTCGACAGTTGAAGACGTGGGCTTCCTGCTTCTGGGCGCAGCCTCTGTCAACGCGCTCGGGCAGGACGGCGCCATCATCGCCGCTTCCACGCACGCCCTGGCCAAGGCTCTCTTGTTCATTTGTCTCGCGGCACCGGAGGCCGACGGCGCGCTCGAAACCGAACCCGTAGCTCTCGCCGCGCGTTACCCGGTCAGCGCCTTCGGATTCCTCTTCGGCATGTTGGCCATGCTCGGCATTCCGCCCACCCTCGGCTTTATTGGCCGCTGGCGCCTCTATTCCGCGGCATACGAAGTCGGCTTTTGCCCGCTCACCATCTTCATTGTTTCGTCGATCCTCGCGTTGATCGCCTACACGCTGGCGCTCACGCGCAACTGGTGGGGGCCTCCACCGGATCCGCCGCCGCAAGCTGCCGCACGCGAACCGTTCCTGATCAAGGCCGTAATCGTCGTGCTGGTGGCCATCCTGCTCATCGCCGGAATCTGGCCCCATGGATTGCAAATTCTGATGGGGGTGCGGCTATGAAGCTCTGGAGAAAATTAATGTGCACTGCGCGCCGCAAAAGCCCCTGGCTCTTCCACATGAACTCCGGAAGTTGCAACGGCTGCGACATTGAGATCATTGCCGCGCTCTCGCCCCGCTACGATGCCGAACAGTTGGGCGTTCTGCTGCAAGGCAGCCCCCGCCACGCCGACATTCTCTGCGTCACCGGTCCGGTCACCAACGTAGCCCTAGACGCCGTGAAAACCGTTTACGGCCAGGTCTGCGGACCCAAGGCCGTCGTGGCCATCGGCTCCTGCCCCGCCACAACCAACGTCTTCATCGACAGCCGCACTCTGGCCGGTCCGCTCGACAAGCACATTCCCGTCGACGTCTTCGTGCCCGGCTGCCCGCCGCGCCCCGACGCGATCATCGCCGGTGTCGTCAAGGCGGCCGTGCTTCTGTCCGAGCGCAGCAATAACCCGCCGAAGCCTGAGATTTTCGTGGCCGTAGCAAACGAAGAGGTGCAGCCATGATCCCGATGCTCACCGCTCTCGCCCGCATGCTCATCTTTCCCGGTCTGCTCTTCGCCGTGCCCGCCGCGTGGTTCTTCCTTTGGGTGGAACGCAAAGCCATCGCCCGCATGCAGGAGCGCGTCGGCCCCCCCTTCATGCAGCCCTTCTGGGATTTCATGAAGCTGCTCGGCAAAAGCACTCCGCCACGCCCCGGAGTTGCCGGATTCATCATGCGCGCCTGGCCGCTCATCGCGGTTTCATCCGCAGCGGGAGCGGTCGGCTTGCTGCCCGTTCTGCCTTTGTCAGGCGGATTCGAAGGCGACTTGATTCTGTTGCTCGCGCTGCTGGAGTTGCCGTCCATCTGCATCATCGCGGCAGGCTTCTCGTCGCGTTCCATCTTCGGAGAAATCGGCTCCGCGCGCGAAGCCGCACTGAGCGTCTCCTACAACATCGTCTTTCTGCTCGCCATCGTCTCCATCGCCGCTTCGCAGCACACCTTCCGGCTGGAAGCGTTGGCGACAATGCCCAGCTCACCGCTGCACTGGCTGGGCGTGCTGGCCATTCTGGTCTGCCTGCCCGCCAAGCTGCACATCAATCCCTTCTCGCTGCCCAACGCGGAGCAGGAAATCTACGCGGGTCCGATGACCGAATACGCCGGCCCCGAGCTCGCCATGTGGGAGCTCGCGCACGGCCTGGAGTGGGTCGCCGCCACCGGCCTCGTCGCCACACTCGTCGCCCCGCACATCGCGCTGGCCTGGGGAACGTCACTGCTAGCCGGTTGCCTGTTTGTCGTGCTCTCCATTGCAGTCGTGCTGCTGCTCTCGGTGCTGGCCGCGGCCACCGCGCGTCTCGCCATCGATTCCAGCGTCCGCTTCTATTGGCAGTGCACGCTCATCTTCGCCGTGCTTGTAATCTCATCGGCAATCTTGGAGTCTGCTCTCGCTCATGGGGCGGCGGCGACGGGAGCAGGTTTTCTCAAGTTCTAGGAGCGAGGAGCGAACTGTAATGAGTTACTGGAGTGACGAGCGACAACGAAATGGAGAAAACCTGCCCCGTCCCAGCGGGTTGTGGCGAAAATCGCGTCACACATCGTTCTCGCCCTCGACAGTGGGACCACCACAGCCTTCGGGCTCGGCCTCGTCTGACGCGATTTTCGCTCGCAACGCCGTCCGCCTCACGAGCGAGAACAGACTCCCTGTGAGGTTCCGCTCATGAACATCCTCACCATGCTGTGGAAGAATCTGCGGCGCGGCTACCAAACCCTGCTCTTTCCCGCGCGGCCCAAAGTCACGGCGCGCTTCCGCGGCCTCGTCCAGTTCGATCCCGCGCTGTGCACCGGTTGCGCCGTCTGCCGCATGCGCTGCACCTCGCGCGCCATCGAGTTCAAGGCCGGCAAGGGCGAATTCACTTGGAGCTACAACCCCGGCCAGTGCACCTTCTGCGGCCGCTGCGTCGAGGGCTGCACGGAACACGCGCTCAAGGAAGGCCACACCGAGCACGCGCTCTCGCAGCAGCAGGACACGCCGCCGATCTACGTAACACAAGGCGAATTGAAAAAGTCCTACACCGTAGCGCGTCGTCCACCCGCACCAAAACCGGCCGCCGTGCCGGCCGCAACACCCACGCCGCATCCCGCAGTTGGAGGCACGCAATGATCGCTCTCGATTCCATTCGCGAAAAGTTGGCAACGGTTGAGCCCTGGGTAGAGAGCCGTGGCACGTGGTGGCTGAATCCCGGCACATCGAGCGTCCGCGAAGCGGCCCTCGCCATGAACGCCGCGGGCGCGCGTTTCGTCACCATCACCGCCTACCAGTTGCCCGGCACGGAAGGCTTTCGCCTCGAGTACCACTGGGACCTCGCAGGTAAATTGCTCGGTCTGCCGTTCATCATCGCCGGCAACTCAATTGAGAGCATCTTCGATCTCTGCGAGGCAGTGGACTGGATCGAGCGCGAAATTCACGAAGAGTATGACATCGAATTCACCGGTCGCGCGTACGAGCCGTTGTTGCTGCGCAAGGGCGACAAGCCCGGCGTAAATCTGCGCGAGGATCCCAACGCGCAGCCCAAGCCGGCCACCGCAGCGCCGGGCCCGAAGGAGGTCGCACAATGAGCTACAAGATTCCCATGGGGCCTTTCCACCCCGGCCTTGAAGAACCCTACAAGCTCGACATGATCTGCGAAGGCGAAACGGTGCAGGATGCCGAGCTGCACATCGGCTTCAACTTCCGCGGCATCGAGCATCTGGCCGAGACGCGCAACTACTTTCAGGTAATCGCGCTCATGGAGCGCGTGTGCGGCATCTGCTCGTTCATCCACACGCTCACGCTGTGTCAGGCCATGGAAAAGCTGGCCGGCCTTGAAGCCCCGCCACGCGCCCAGTACATTCGCGTGGTGATGGCCGAGCTCGAGCGCCTGCACTCGCACGTGCTGTGGGCGGGCATCGCTGCCAAGCTCATGGGCTTCAAAACTATGTTCATGACCTGCTTTGCGCTCCGCGAAAAAGTGATGGACGTGCTGCAGGCCATTTCCGGCAACCGCGTCAACTATTCCATGAACCGCGTGGGCGGCGTCAATCGCGACATCGAAGATCCGCTTGCGCTGGTCGGCATGGTGGCGGATCTGGAGAGCGAAATGATGCGCACCATCATTCCCATCTTCACCACCAGTTCCACGGCACGCTCGCGCTGCGCCGGCATCGGCGTCCTTACGCACGAGAAGGCCATCTCCTGCGCCGTGGTCGGACCTACCGCCCGCGCCTCGGGCATCAACCAGGACCTGCGCCGTGATGCGTCCTATGCTGCCTACGCGGAGATGAAGTTCGAGGTCCCAGTGGAGAATGCCGGCGACGTGCGTGCCCGTCTCTTCGTGCGCGCTCTCGAGATTATGGAAAGCTGCCGCATCCTGCATCAGGCGCTCACGGGCATGCCGCGGGGCGAGATCACCGTGGGCGGCGACAAGTTCGCCTTCGTCACCGGCACGGCCACCAGCCGCGTAGAGGCGCCGCGCGGCGAGGTCATGTATTCGGTCAGTTGGAAAGAGGGTTCGCGCAATCCGGCCCGCGTGCACGTGCGCACGCCCACCTTCGCCAACATGCCGGCGGTGCGCTGGATGGTGCGTGGCGCGCGCCTCGCCGATACCCCGCTAATCCAGGCCTCCATCGATCCCTGCTACTCCTGCACAGACCGGTAGAGAATGCGCCATAAGTTGTAGCGCCGGTCTCCTGACCGGTTGTACTGGCGGCGTCCACGCCGCCAGAGACGACTTGCTCCCTCGCTCCCTTGCTCCCTCGCTCCCTACTCCCTGTTTTTCCTCCCAGAAACCATTCAAATGCACTACTCTTGCCTTGTCGCATATGTCACGATATTTCGACAGAGTCCGGGAAGCACTCTTCCACGCCTTTGCCCACGACGTTGTGAATACGGCGAAGGCCGCGGCCTATTCCGGCATGCTCATGTTCTTCCCTGCTCTGCTGGTCCTCACCACCCTGGTGGCCCAGGTGGATGAGGGCTCCTCGCTGGCGGGCGAAACGCGCACCGTCCTCGAACAGTTTCTGCCGCCTGACACTCTCGATCTCGTAAATTCCTCAATCCTCTCGCACCAACTCCACTCCGGACAGGTGATTCTCTCCGCCACCCTCCTGAGCCTTTTTGCAGGCCTCGGCGTGATGCTCTCGTTTATGGAAGGTTTTCGACGCGCCTACCGGCTTCCACCCGAAAGCTGGACCTTCTGGGGTCGCCGCGCCCGCAGTCTGATTCTGGTGTTCATCGTGCTGGCTCCGCTGTCGCTGGCTTCGCTGGCCATTGTCTTCGGCCACCAGATCGAGTTGTGGATGGTCGATAACGCCGGCCACGACCTGAAATATTTCGTCATTTTCTTCTGGCGCATGGTTCGCTGGTCGGTCAGCTTTATCGCCATCCTCGCCGTGCTCACTGCGCTTTATCATTTCGGCACGCGGCGCACCGAGCATTGGCTCTGGGTGTTGCCCGGCGCCATCGCCGGCACCATCATCTGGTTCCCGGCCACGCTGGCCTACGGATGGTATGTCACCAGTGTGGGCGGAGCCAATTACGCGCGCATCTACGGCTCCTTTGCTACCGGCATCGCCACTCTGGTCTGGCTCTACATCACCTCATTCAGCGTCCTGCTGGGCGCGGAGTTGAACGGCGTCCTCTACTGGGAGCGCCAGATCCAACTAGCCGGCGAAAAAACCGAGCCCGAGCTGGCCCGCGCATCTCAATAATCCCCTTCCCGCATACGAGCCCTGGGGGCGTACTGGTCGCGATTTGGAAGACCTCCCATCCAATCTCCCTATGGGCCAACTCCAGAGAATTAACTATTGATAAACACAAAATTATTATCGAATATCATTATTTTATTATTGACATTCAATAATAAATGGCGCATTATTGTATTTCGTTGGAGGGCATATGAACCTGATCGGCCCGAAGTCCATCGCTTCGAAACTCCATCTAGCGGTCAAGGTGCTGTTTTTTCTGCAGATTGCACGTGTTCTGCTCATGGCAATCGCTCCAATCCTTCCTCATAGTTGGCTTCATTATTTGTCGTTTGATGTCCAAAGTGGCCCGTTGGAATTCTCCTTCCGTATGCTTCGAGGCACCGAAGCGAGATGGTGGATCTGGGCCATGGAATTAACTGCCCGGTTTTGCCACGCGGTGGTTCTTTGCCTGCTGATGCGAATTCTGGAACCCGCAGAGGCCGGTGAACCGTTTCATCCCAAAACGCCGAGTCGCTTGCGGCTGATGGGATGTGCCGTGGTTGCCAGCGCCCTTTTGCGAACGGCCTTTTGCGCCGTTCTTCTGAAACGCTGGACCTATACTGCGTCCGGTGTAGGTTACTCGTGGGCAATCGATTACGACGCGATCTTTATGGGCCTCGTGCTCGTGGTGCTCGCCGACGTCTTTCGTCGCGGCTACGCACTCAGGACCGAAAGCGAACTCACTGTCTAGGTAGAAACTATGGCCATTCGCGTTCATCTCGACCGAGTCATGTTGGAACGAGGCACCTCGCTGACGGAGCTTGCCGGCCGTGTCGGAATCACGATGGCGAACCTATCCATCTTGAAGAGCAACAAGGCAAAGGCCATTCGCTTTTCCACACTCCACGCTCTTTGCAAAGAACTGAACTGTGCTCCGGGAGATATTTTGAAGTACGACCCACGAGACGAAGAGCCAGGCTGAATTGTAGCGGTCACCTTTGAATGCCGCCCTGTCAATTCCCTTTCCCCTCCTTCCATTTACAATAGGTTCAGTAGCGCTCCTTTTCCCCTTTTTACCCGCTCAAAAACTCTTTTTTGGCCCAAATCAAATTGCCTCCGGAGCTTTCCTGATGACCTTCGCCGATCTGAACCTGACGGATTCCCCTTCGCAGCGCCGCGCCAAAATTGTCGCCACGCTCGGCCCCGCCTCCAACACGGAGTCCGTGATTCGCGACATGATCCGCGCCGGCGTTGACGTGGTCCGGCTCAATTTCTCCCACAGCACCCATGAGCGCAAAATCTCCGTCATCGAGAAAATCCGCAAGGTAAGCAAGGAAGAGCGCAAGCCGCTTTGCATCCTGGCCGACCTGCAAGGCCCCAAGATTCGCACCGGGCTTCTCAAGGATCATCAACCCGTGCTGCTCAAGGCCGGCCACCGCCTCGTCATCACCCCGCGCGAAGTGCCGGGCACGGCATCGCTGATCGGCACCACCTTCAAGACCCTCGCGGAAAATCTGGAGCAGGGCTCGCGCATTCTGCTCTCCGACGGGCTCATTGAGCTCCGCGTCCACGAAATCAACGGCGAAGATGTGGCCTGCGATATCGTCAACGGCGGCATGCTGGGCGAGCACAAGGGCATCAATCTTCCCGGAGTGCTGGTGCGCACGCCGTCGCTGACGGAGAAGGACGCTGAAGACCTCGAGTTCGCGCTCAATCACGGCGTCGACGCTATCGCCGTCTCCTTTGTGCGCACGGCCGAGGATGTGACCCTGGTGCGCAACCGCATCGCGGCCCTCGGCGGCCATACGTGGATCATCGCCAAGCTGGAAAAGCCGCAGGCGGTCGAGCATCTCGAAGCCATTTTGCAGGTCTCCGACGGCATCATGGTGGCGCGCGGCGATCTCGGCGTGGAAGTTCCGCCGGAAAAGGTGCCCGCCATTCAGAAGTACATCATCCGCCGCGCCGCCGAATACTCCAAGCCCGTGATCACGGCTACGCAAATGCTCGAATCCATGATCGAGAATCCGCGGCCCACGCGCGCCGAGGTCTCTGACGTTGCCAACGCCATCTACGACGGCACAGACGCCGTCATGCTCTCCGGCGAGTCAGCCGTCGGCAAGTATCCCGTGCAATCCGTAGCCATGATGGCCCGCATCGTGAGCGAAACCGAGATCCACATAAAGGAGAATCGCGAAACCCCGGCCCGCGAGAGCCACACTCATCTCTCCATCGCCGAAACGATTTGCGAAGCCACGGCGCATGCCGCCGACGATCTTGACCTGCGCGGCATCGCGTTGTTCACCGAGTCGGGCGTCACGGCGCGACAGCTTTCGAAGTACCACCCCTCGGCGCCCATCTTCGCGCTCAGCCCGCTTGAAGTGACCGTCAACCGCCTCAATCTGCTCTGGGGCACCACGCCTATCCGCTGTCCCAAGGCCAACACCACCGAGGCCATGGTCGATCTTGCTGAGAGGCTGCTCGAAAAGGGCGGCTACGTGCGCCCACGCGAGGTGATCGCGATTGTAGCCGGCACGCGCACCAAATCCGGATCCACCAACTTCATGCGCCTGCATGTCATGGGCGAGAATGCCGATACCCAGAGCGCCTCCACAAGCAAAAAGGGCAAGGCCCGCTCTGCAGAAGCACAAAAGCCGGAGTTCTCCGCCGCAGCAAGATCCCTCGCCGCAAAATATTGACTGGCTGCTCTCGATCGGCTGTTCCCTGCTATCGTCGATTGGGACACGCGCGGGCGCATCAGTTTGCGTAGTATCATTCCATCGATGGAGAGGCTTCACGGTCGCACTGGACCGTCTGGGGCTCCCGTCAAGCTGCCGAGAATTTTTTCTGCCTCTTGTGCGACTGAGTTGGGAGATCCTGAGCAATGAATAAGTGGAGCCAATGGAAACGCACGCTCCAGGGGCTGGGTATTCCGGAGCGCCCACGAGCCGAGCGGCTAAGCGCAACCGGCCTGGCTGCAGAGTATGGGCTCGGTTCGACCTTCGCGTCCGCTGGGATCAAAGACATCAGCACGAGCGGCATTTACCTGACCACAGAAAAGCACCTTCGTACGGGGGAGCTGATCACCCTCGTCCTACGTGAGGAAGTCCAGCCGGAGAACAGCTCAGAACTTCGGATTTCCGTTCAGGCGCAAGTCACCCGGCAAGGGGAGGACGGCGTCGGCCTATCCTTTGTCTTGCCTGCGGGCATGGAAACGAATCTCTGGGGAGTGCTGGTACGGAGCATCGTCACCCTCACCAGTCCCGAACAGGTTGCAGATATGTTCCGCACCCTCCGGACGATCCTTTTCCTGTGCCGCCTCTCCCCGAACGGGGCCGAGGAGGCGATCCTTTTGTTCGACGGACAATTCGAAAACGAGCGCGTTGGGAGGCTCGTCGAAATCGCGCTCGAGGCGGAGAATACGCTTGCCTCGGAGCCCGAATTCGATCGCAGGCGCGCCCATCCCAAGCTGGTGGAAAACATCCTGCGCTCGGGTTCGTGGCAACCCGATGAGTCGATCACAAAGCTTTGGACGGGCCTTCTGGTCTCATCCTGTTTGATCGATGAGACGGACGACTCCAATCAGGGCTTTGTCGACTTGCTCGTCCACATCACACCCGAACTGGCCGGAATCTTTACCTATGCATGCGAGCAGACCCTGGGACTCGCCGGGAAAACCGGAAATTCTCGATCTACTTCCGTCGTCGTTACTCCGGAAGAGTTGACTACGCTGACCGGTGTTTCCGGCGTTTCCAGGAATGCTGCGAATGTCGCCTATCTATTTAATCTGGGATTGATTCAGAAGCTGCCCGACGTTTCCACGTATGTTCCTCTCGAAAAGTTTGATATCACGCCCACAACCATGGGCCTGGAACTCTACAAACATTGCCACGGCGACCATGCAAAGGTCGACAGACAGCTTCTCCTGAATGCAGCCGAGCGCTTGCGCGACTTTCTCCCCGACCTGCACCAGTGAAAATAAGCGCCGCAGCAAAATGAACGGCCCGCGCCCGCACTCACGCCAACGCATCGACGAACTTGCGCCTTGAAAGCATGGCCATCTTGCCTTGTTCTTCGTGACTACTACCAAGCTTCATTCTTGCGGCGAAGCCTCTTTATACATCCTCAGGAATTCTTGCATTTGCGCCAGATCCACGCCGGTTCTTTCGTCCTTCCGCGCGGGAGTATTGCCGTGATCCTTCTCTTCCAGAAGAAACTCCAGGCCCACGCCATCACGTCCCCATCGCGCGGCTCTTGCATTCACGGTGATGGATCGCTCCACGATTGGATTGCGCCGGTCCGTCAAAGTGATGCGAACGACGGTGCCGGGATACCAGCGCGCGCTGGTAATAACGAACATGCCCGTCGCACTGATATCCCGCACCGCATTTGCCGCCGGCGTGCCTCCCGTGAAGAAATAGGCAATCAATCCCGGCAGCGGCTCGCGCGCCGCTTTCCGTGGGTCAACAGGATCCCCCAGCAGCAGGCGCGTGAACCAATTTCTCGGCTCCGTCTTCATCCGCGACACGCTCTCGCTACGCGCAGAGGGAGAAGTCACTTCCGGGACAGGGATTTCCGGGACAGGGATTTCCGGGGCAGGAGTTTCCGCGGCAGCAACCTCCGCTTTCATAGGCGCGGTCTCAACGGGCGCGGCCGGCTCAGGATCAACTGCTCGCACTGCATCAACTGCGCTTGGCTGCGGTTCCTCGAACGGCTCGCCCGATTGCCCTCCCGCAGGGGAGATAGCAAATTGCTCCAGAAAGGGCGATAGCGTCACCGGTGCCTCGGTCATTGCATCTTTCATGCTTTGCAATCGCTGCATCATCTCTTCGGGAGCGGCGAGGACCAGCCGATCGCCGACCTGGATCTCCCCCTCAGCCACGGTGTTGGCCTGCAGGGCAAGCACGCTCCCTGCAACCTTGCCCACATCAGCTGGAGTGGCTAAGGGAAACGATGCAACCGTCGCGAGAACAGCGCAATCGCCGTCGAGATAAATCAGGTCCAGCGGAAAGCGGATGCTGCTGGGAGAAATCTCCAGGCACGGACAAAACCACAATCCCGTCCCAGCGTGCGGCTCCAGGGTAAGCAGTCGCGCTTCCGGGCTGTCAGAATAGGCGTCCACGGCCCCTACACTCGAAGCCACGAAACGCTCGCGGGAAAGGTTGTAAACGCAATATATTTGGGCACTTGCGGCAGAAGGTTCCCCAGGCGCAGCTTTGAGCGCCGCGTTTTGCCGCGTAGCGGGGAATCCCGCCCGCGGAAAATTTCTGATCTCCGCCATGGACCCTATTCTTCTTCGACCAATCTACGACTTTTCATCAACCTTGGGTAGGTCACCTTCGTTACCCCCGAGGCGCAGGCGGGATGGCCCGGGCCGGTGCGTCGTCCTTCGCTCGGGTGCTTGGTCACGGGGAAGCTGCCGCTCAGCGCGTCTCGTACGGGTGGAAGATGTAGTCCTTCCCCTTCACGGCCGTGTGGCACGTGTTTCCGCAATCCGAGGGGCTTTTGGCGTCGGGCGAAAACTTCTTCGTTGCGGGGTCGTAGTTGAACACCGCGTATCCCCACCCGCCGTTGCTTTTCGGGAATCGCTTGCTGTCTTTTTCCATCACGAAGGCCTGGGTAAAGTAGTCCGGCACGTCCACGGCGAACTGCGCCTCCGTGCTCTTCTTCTGCTTCCACTGGAGCTTCACGATCATGGAGCCCTCCGGGAAAGCCTGGCCGTTGGCGGGAACGCCGGCCTTGTACGCCGCGATCATGGCCGGATTGGCGACAATGACTTTCAGTATGTCGTCTTGATGGGCGGAAGAGACGGTAGCCCAATCCTCATATCCCATGAAGTCGGAAAACGCGATTCCGCCTGGCGATACCAGCGAATACTTGTCCTGCGCGTGCAGGGCCACGAGAAATAGCAATGCGAGCACGGTTACGAGAATGACAAACAGCGTAATGCTGCCGAGGCGTCTCACCTCCGCGCGTGGTTCCAACTCCCGGTCTTCCTGATCTTGATTCGTTAATCTCGTCACACGTTCAGACATAGTGTTCCCCTCAACAAAAGATTCTTTCTGTGCCCGATCAACGTGCATTTCGAACGATTGCGATGAAGCCAGGAGAGAGGAGAGCAAAAACAGTGGGACAATCGTAGCACTTTCCTCGAAAAGGCCAGAAAAAATAAATTCAAAAAAGTTCCCGCGGCTCCGGGTGCCCCACATCTCAACTCTGAGATGGGGAACAGCACGAACCTCAAAACTCAGGCCTTGTATCGGGGCGCGGCTTCCAAAGCCTGCCCTGAGCGAAGTCGAAGGGCGCCAATGAACGCCGAATCAATGAATCCGGGCTTTACAGCAGAACCAGAATAGCTGTACCCACCGGCACACTCTCTGAGTGGCTTTTTCCTCAAGAAAAAGCCACCTTGCAGGCTCTTTGCTTGGGCACATTAATTCTGGTTCTGCTCTAGCCCCCATGCCGTGCAACGTCAAAAGATTCATACCCGTAGTAGTAGCCGAGGTTGTGGGAAAGGGAAAAGCGCTCTTCAGCTTTCCATCTTTTCCATAACCTTTTTCCACGATGCGCAACCCGCCGCGCCCTGCTGCGACAATCGATTGGGGGGATTTATGCCGCTTGATCCTGGAAACGTAATTTCAAATCTGCGTGAGCTCCGCGACCTCACAGCCAACGCCGACGGGGCGCAGCGGGTTGCGTTTACACCCACATGGCTCAAGGCGCGCGAATGGTTCGCAACCAAACTCACCGGCCTGCCCGTGGAGCGGCATTTCGATGCCGCAGGCAATCAATGGGTCACGCTGCCGGGCGCCAGCGAGAAGACACTGGTACTCGGCAGCCATCTTGACTCAGTTCCCAACGGCGGCTGGCTCGATGGATGCCTCGGCGTGGTCGCGGGACTTGAAGTGCTGCGCGATCTGGCGGAAAAATACGCCGGCAAACCGCCATGTACCGTGCGCCTGGTGGATTGGGCGGATGAGGAGGGCGCGCGTTTTGGCCGCAGCCTCTTCGGATCGGCGGCATTTGCGGGCACGCACACCATTGCCGCAGACCGCGGCCGCACGGACCGGGACGGCATCAAGCTCGAAGCGGCTCTCAAGCAGGTGGGCATCGACATCGACCGCATCGGCGACGCAGCCGCGGAGCGCAAGAATATCGCTGCCTACCTGGAACTGCACATCGAACAGGGGCCGGTGCTGGAAAATGCCGATCTGCCGCTGGGCGTCGTCACGGGCACCAAGGGCGTGGAGCGTTATGCCATCACCTTCACCGGCCAGGAAGCGCACTCGGGCTCAACGCCCATGGCGGTGCGGCGCGATGCGCTGGCTGCCGCCGCGAAACTGGCGCTCGAGATACGCTCCATCGCCGGCAAGCATCCCGACTCTGTGTGCACCATGGGCAGCGTCAAAACCTACCCCGGCATTGTGACGGCGGTCGTCGGACGCTGCGAGGCGACCCTCGATCAGCGCGATCTGGACGCCGCCATTCTCGCCAACATGTTTGCGGAGGCGCAGGCTGCCAGCCGCCGCTTTGCCGCCGAAGAGCGCTGCGAGGTGGAGTGGTCCCGCATCTACAGCATCGAGCCGATTCCCTTTCACCCCGATCTGATCGCGCTCTGCGAAGAGGCCATTCTGGAGACAACGCCAGCCACGCGCCGCCTGCCCTCGGGCCCGCTGCATGACGCGTCAGAGGTCTGCCGCTCAGGGATTCCCACGGTGATGATGTTCACGCAGTCCATAAAAGGCATCAGCCACAACAAGATCGAGGACACCCGCTCCGACCACCTGGAGCTGGCCGTGCAGGCCTTCGCCCGCCTCGCCGAGAAGACCCTCAAGTGGCTGGAGACGCGTTAAATGCTTTCTCGTGGCGAGTTTGCAGACTCAACACAACTTGGGGTGCCCCGGGTCCCTCGCACTTGGGGACCCGGGAACGCACGCCTGCTCCTTGGGGCGGGATCCATCCTGAGTTTTCAAGTTGGGGCGCGCCGCCTTGCTGGGACGGGAAGCGACGCGCAGGTCTGGCCCCCACCCTCCATCCCCCTTGCCCCTTTCCGTATCGGATTGACCAGACAGCACTTCTCTTAGGCTATAAAGTCTTTGGCATGTCTCCTCTCGTGAAGATCGCAGAGGTGCGTAGGGCCCTCGATAACAATGAATTAGAACCCTGCTTCCAGCCGATGGTTGAACTTGCCACCGGCCGCCTGGCCGGTTTTGAAGTCTTGGCGCGCTGGCGCCATCCCAAACTTGGCCTGGTGCTCCCGGAAAACTTCATTCCCCTGGCAGTGGAACACGGGCTGATCAAGCTGCTGACACAGCAGATCATGCACAAGGCATTCCTATCCGCATCGCTCCTGCCGAAACCCTTGGGGCTCACGGTGAACGTCTCGCCATCCCAGCTGCGCGATCTGGGCCTGCCCGGCCAAATTCGCAAAGCCACGGAAAAGTCCGGATTCCCTTGCGACAGGCTGACGATTGAGATTACCGAGAGCGGGCTGGTCGACAATTTTGAGCGGGCACTAAAAATTACCAGCGAACTGAAGGCGATGGGCTGCATGCTGGCGCTGGACGATTTCGGGACCGGATACTCCAGCTTGTGCCACCTTCAGGCGCTGCCGTTCGATGAGTTGAAAGTCGATCGCAGTTTCATCGCCTCCATGACCAACACACGCGCAAGCCGCAAGATCGTGGCCGCGATCATTGGTCTGGGGCACAGCCTCGGCTTGGTCACCGTGGGCGAAGGAGTGGAAACCGAGGAGCAGGCGGAGATGCTGTTGCGGTTGGGTTGCGGGCTGGGCCAGGGGTGGTTCTACGGGCGCCCTGCCACGGCCGACCAGATTCCATCCCTGGTCCAGGCCGCGCCGCGGAAGCTTTCCACGCTATTGTCCATGCGCGGGGATGGGTGGGTCGTTTCCAGTCTTGAAGCTCAGCCCGCGCAGCGCCTGGCGCAGTTGCAGGCGATCTATGACGGCTCTCCGGTGGGCTTGTGTTTTCTCGATCGCGATTTTCGCTACGTGAGCCTGAATAAGCGGCTTGCGGAAATGAATGGATCCCGGGTGGAGGACTACCTGGGGAAAAAGCTTGAGGAGATGATTCCGGCAATATTCCCTGCGGTTGAGCCGTATCTACGGCGCGCGTTGCGGGGCGAAGCCATCCAGGAGATGGAGTTTACCAGGCCGGCGACCCATCCGGGCGAGCCGGACAAGACGAACCTGGTTTCCTATCAGCCGGCCTTCGACGAAGCGAGGGAAGTGATCGGCATCGCAGCTGCGGTGGTGGACATCAGCGAGCGCAAGAAGTCCGAACAAGCGCTGCGCGACAGCGAAGAGCACTTGAGGTATCTGGTTGAGCTCAACCCTGAAATTCCTTGGGTGATGGATTCTGAGGGGAACAACCTCGACGTGAGCGCACGATGGACAGAAATCACAGGGTTGAGCAAGCAGGAAACGCGCAACCTGGGATGGCTGAAGGCGCTGCATCCGGATGATATGGATCCCACGGTCAAGAAGCTGCGAGAGGGGCTGCAGGCTGGAAAGCCCTTCGATGTCGAGTACCGCGTGAAAAGAGTTGACCGGGAATGGCGATGGATGCGATCCCGAGGATCGCCGAGGCATGGGCCGTCGGGTGAGATTCTTCGCTGGTACGGCAGCGTAGAGGATATTGACGACCGCAAGCGGCTGGAAGAGTTGCTTCTCAAGAACAAGCCCAAGCCGAGAGCCAGGGTGACGAAGGGACAGGCCGCCTTGGTTCAGGATTTGTACTGATAAAGCGACGGTGGCCCGGCCCAGCGCATTGTTTCCGGCCCTCCCTCGCTCCCTTGCTCCCTCGCTCCCTGCTTTCTCGGTCCCTGCATTCGGCGTATCCTTAGACGTCCCCGAAAAATTGGGCCGTATGGGACCCTGTCCCGGACACAGGAGGAAGTATGTTCGACGGCATGTTGTCGCCCGCCACTCTTCTGCAAGGGGTGGTTCTTCTCAGCCTTTTCATTCTTATCGTTCTCACTGCCAAGTCAATCTACAGCATTGGCCCCACGCAAATCGGCCTGGTCCGCAAGCGCTTCGGCGCCAAGTTGCCCGGCGACAACCCGATCGCCTTCAAAGGCGAAGCCGGCTACCAGTCGGAACTGCTCATGCCTGGCCTGCGCTTCAAGTTCTGCGGAATTTACGCCGTCGCCAAGCATCCATGGGTGCAGGTACCGGCCGGCCAAATCGGCGTCGTCATCGCGCAAGTGGGCTCGCCCACACCCATCGGCGCAAAGTCGGGCGTGTACAAAAACGAATTCGGCAACTTCACTGACGTTGCAAGCTTCGTGGCCAACGGCGGCCAAAAGGGCGTGCAGCGGCCGGTGCTTTCGCCCGGCATGCTGGCCCCCGTCCATCCTGTAGCCTTTCTCATCATCACCAAGCCGCAGGTCTTCGGCGTTCCCATCACCGACACCTACCGTCAATTGGCCGACCAGTCGGGCCGGCTCACCTTCACAGCATTTGGGCTGGAAGAGCGGCAGCTCGAAGTCACGCGTATTGCGCCCCGGCCCACCGAGAGCGGCAAAGTCGTCGACATGATCGGCATCGTCACCTCGCTCGAAGGCCAGCCGCTGCAGGCGGGCGCCATCGCCAGCCGTCTGGGACTCTTCGACGATGTTGCGGAGCTCGAAAAGAAGCCGGAGACCACCGACTTTCAACTCATCGCCGCCATCCTCGGCAGCAAAAATACGCTGCACAACAACTACCAGGACTTCCAGCAATTTCTGGATGCCGGCGGCAAGATCGGCTTGCAACACGATCCGCTCCTCTACGGCGCTTATAACCTGAATCCGTTCCTGGTGCGCGTCGAGCAAGTTCCGATGCTGGTCGTCGAGCAGGGCCAGGTGGCTGTCATCAAGGCCTACGTCGGCCTGCCCACCCAGGACACTTCCGGCGTCGGATTCAAATTCGGCAGCCTGGTGCGGCCCGGCCATCAAGGCATTTGGCAGGAGGCGTTGCGTACCGGCAAATACCCCATCAATCCCCGCATCTACGACGCCAAAGTTGTCCTCACCGCAATCCTCAAGCTCGATTGGGCCAAGGACGTCACCGGAGCCCACGGCCTGGACGCGCGCCTCGAACCTATCATTGCGAAAAGTAACGAGGGCTTTGTCTTCGCCATCGACCTCCAGGTCCTCATCCACGTTCCCGACACCAAAGCGCCGCGCGTGATCTCCATGGTCGGCTCCATGGAAAATCTCGTGAACGAGGTTCTGCAAGCAGCCGTCGGCAATCTCTTCCGCGACAAGATCGGCGGCATGGAAGCCATCAAGTTCATTCAGACGCGCCAGGTCGTGCAGGAAGAGGCGATGGCCTACATCCAAACCAAGCTCGCCGAATACGAAATCGAAACCCGCGGCGTCTACATTCAGGACGTGGTCTACCCCGCCGCATTAGTCACGGTGCTCACCGAGCGCGAAGTAGCGCACCAGCAGGTAGAAACCTTCAAGATGCAGCGCCAGGCGCAGGACCAGCGCATTGAGACCGAGAAGGCGCGCGGCACCGCGGACATG
>JBEKEP010000039.1:0-27206 GCA_050013775.1 Occallatibacter sp.
CAAGAATTACATTTACCGCGAGCAGTACCAATCGACTACCGACCTGCCCACATTCGTTCAGGAAGACCCGGCGGCCATTCAGCGCCTGTCGCGCGAGTTTGCGCGGCAGTTAGTGGCCGATATTCTTGAAGGGCTCTGAAATCCGGCCGCATCCCGCGCAATTTTGCTCCAATTTTGCATTGACACTCGCAGCGCCTCCCTTCTATCGTTCCCGCTGGTGGTCTGACCACACAAATGGAGGCGGTTGATGAGGATGCGCTGCGGTTTTTGGGGAGTTGTCCTTGCGGTTTTCTTGATCGGGTTCGGGGCCGGAACCGCCGCTCCTGCCCAGGACAACATGCGCGGCGCGCCCTACCACGGCTACACCGGCGAAACCTTCGACACCACGCACTACGCGTACGATTACCTAGTCGATAGCAGCCTGCAACAGGACGATCCCGCGCAGAAACAATTCAAAACTTTGCAAGCCGCCTATGCGGCCGCGCCCGCCGGGACACCTGACCACCCCACCGTCATCGGCATCAAGCCTGACGTCTATTTTCTTCAGGGCGGCGATACCGACGCCAGCATGACCATCACCAAGAACTTCATCACCCTGCTCGGCCTCACCGACGACAGGCGCAAGGTGGTGCTGGCCGACAATCGCGGCAACAAGGAAGGCGCGTCGAACAACGGTTACATCCTGATGGTGAATGCCACGGGCTTCACGATGATGAACCTGACGCTCGTGAACTACTGCAATCTTGACTACGAGTATCCCGGTGACCCTTCGAAGAATCTGAAAATGCGTTCGCCGGTGATCACGCAGGCTGTGGCGCTTCAGGCTGATGGCGACAAGCACGTCTATTCGCATGTCGCGCTGCTCAGCAGGCTCGACACGACGTTCATCCGCACCACGCGCTCGTATTTCACGCATGTCTACATTGAAGGCACCGACGATTTCATCGGCGGCGGCCAGGTGGGCGTGTGGGAAGACTCCGAGATTTATTTTCCAACCGGGAACGGCGTCATGTCTTCTTCGGGCATCGCTTTCATCAACACCGTTTTCAAGGCCTCACGCGGCCTCGAGTTCTACAAGGGATTTCGCAATCCCGTCGCGCTCATCCGCTGCACCATGCCGGTGAATACTCCCAAGTCGCCGGTGGCGTGGATGGTGTGGAAGGCCGCGGTGCGGCAAAATGTTTATGCGCTCACTTACCAGACCAAAGATGCCAGCGGGAAACCCGCGGTGATTTACGACAGCATTGTGGGCCCGCACGCATTTACACTTTCGCGCGAGATTACGGCGGAGCAAGCGCGCGCTTTCAACCCGTGGAACATGCTGCGGGCCACACCAGATGGGAAGGTGGACGAGTGGGATCCGGCGCACGTGCGCGAAAAGTATGAGAGCAACGGCAGCGACGTTTTCCGCATGGCGCTCGCGGCTGCAATTCCCGGGGCCGCGGCGCGGCCTGCCGGATCAATCGGCGACCCGTTCGCCAACACCGAACCGCCGGGAAACGCGTCGATTCGCACTGGAGGGCCGGGAGTCACGCTGACAGCAACCGTAATGCCACAGCGCGCGGCGGATGCCGTGATCCACTGGTCGATCGATGCAAAAGGCGATTCAAAACTCATTACGCTCAGCGCCGATACCGGGAAATCCATCACCGTCACAGGGCGCAACGCCACCAACCATGCCGAATATGTGAGCGTAAACGCCACGGCCGCGAACGGCTTCTACGTCACGTCGCACATTTACGTCGAGCCGAAGTACATCGATCCGCCTACCTTTGCGCGCAAGCCTGCGATTGGGCTCCCTGCCGATGGAAAGATCACGGTGTCGTATGCGCTGAATCTTGGCGGGCGCGAGGATGAGTCGATCATCGACTGGTATGTGTGCGACGATGCGCAGTGCGCTACGCGGCGCGAGGTCGCGGTGAGCCGGGGCAACTTGCCGCTGCGGCAACTCACTTTGCTTCCGGGATTCGCCGACAAGTACATCGAAGCCGGCATCCGGCCCAAACACAACATCAGCGATCCGGGGCCGGAGACTGTGGCGATCTCTGCCCGGCCCATAAGCTCCTCGAAAACCAGGGAAGAAATCAATCCTGATTTTCGCAACTTTGTGGAGACGCCGGACGCAGACTACGTGAGTGGGATGTGGACGGTGCTGGGAACGTGGACTTCGTCTGCGGGCGAGAATCTCGTCAACGGATACGGACTGCGCATTGCCTCGATAGGTGCGCAACTTTTGTATCAAGACGACAAGCCCACCGGCGACATGCGGGTGAAAGTCGTGATGACGCCGGAAAAGACCGCGGGCCAGGGATTCGGCATCGCAGGCTCGCCGGACGACAATGCCGGCCCGCGCAACCAGAAGGCCGATATCTTTATCAAGTACGATCCGCGCACGCGCAACGGCTACTCGCTGCGCTTCTGGCGCACCATCCAGGCTTCAGACAAGTGCATGTTCCAGCTCTATCAAATTGTGGACGGCATCGGGCACCCGGTGAGCGACCAGCAGCAACTGACGGGTGTCTTCAAGCCCAATGCGACGATCGTTCTTTCGGTTCAGGGAAACACCTTCACTGCAAGTGGATCGAATACCGCGGATACGGAGACGTTATCGCTGAAAGGAACCATCACGCCCAACAATTACGGTGGCGCGGGTGTGGCTTGGACAGGGTCGGTTCCGTTCGGGAACAGCGTGGTGGTGAGCCAGTTTGAGATCTCGTATCCGGCTGTGACGAAGCGATAACAAGGCGAAGAGAGAGCGGCGTGCTGGCGGCAATCCCCGCGCCATGTCGCAGATTGCCGCGCCCTTCTTGATTCCTGCCCGGTTTTCCGCGCTGGTCTGTTGACTGCGGGGAAGGTATTCTGGAGCCGCATGTACATTGGACCGCACGGCCGGAGGCCAAGCCTGTGAGCGGCGCGCGCTGGGGCGCGGGTTTTGCCGCGGCCGCTCGCTTCGTCGCGGAGATCGAGGCCGCCCAGGCAGGCACGGGGAAGCTGCGGCCCGGCTATGTGCTCGCCGGCGACGAGGTGTTTCTGCTCGACCGCTGCCGCGCTGCCGTTCTCAAAGCCTTCGTTCCCGCGGATCTCCGGGATTTCTGCCTTTCGGAATTCGATCTCGCCTCAACCTCGATCTTCGAAGTACTTGATCGCGCGCAGACGCCGTCGCTGATGGCCCCGTTCCAGGTGATTTTTGTGCGCAACGTGCGGCAGCTTTACACGCGAGGCGCCAAGAAGGACGAGTTTGCCGCAATCGGCCGCTATTTCCAGTCGCCGAATCCGCAAGCCCTGCTTTTGTTCGTCGCCGATTTCGTGCGCATTCCATCCGACGCACGGCGCATGGAGCTCGACGACAAGAACCGCTATGAGCGGCTGACCGAAACTCTGGGCGATCACTGCGGCATGGTGGAACTGGCGCGCGCGAATGAGGAAGACGCCATGCGCTGGGCGGTTGCGATGGCGCAGGAAGCCGGAAACCGCCTGGAACCCGATGCGGCGCGCGAGCTGGTGGACGCGCTGGGCGCCGACATGATGCTGGTTGCATCGGAGCTTGAAAAACTTTTGCTCTACGCCACTGGGCGCGGCCGCATTACGCTGGGCGACGTGGAAACCATGGTGCTGAGTGCCAAGCAGCGGACTCTCTACGAGCTGACCGACGCTATCAGCGCCCGCGATCGCGTGCGCGCGCTGGCGCTGCTGCAGGGATTGCTGAACAGCTCCGACGCCGGCGAGGATTCTGCAATCGGCCACCTTTACATGCTGGCCAAAACCTTCCGGCAGATGCTGGTGATCCTTGAAAAAAACGTGCGCGATTCGCGCGCCATCTGGCAGGCGCTGTGGCAGGGTTTCCGCATGCCGCCGTTTGCCGCTGACGACCTGATCCGCCAAGCTCGCCGCTACAAGAGCCGGCGCGAGCTCACGCGGGCGCTGCGCCTCGTGGCCCGCGCGGATCTGGAGTTACGCTCCTCGCCGCCCGACAAGCGGCTGGTGCTGGAGCGGCTGGTGTACGAATTGGCTTCAGAGCCAAAGCCTGCAGCGCCAGGGTGGGTCTCAGCGCAATTGTCGTTCGAGAACTGACTCCGCAGGCTCCTCCTGGCCCCTTTTCGCTCGAACCGCCCGCAGGGTGTTGTCCGCGTCTCAATGCACGCCGTGGCTATTCATCCAGGGCCCATACTGCTTATCCTCAATCTGAATGTGCTGGGTGAGCCAGCCGCTGAGAAAAGGCAGCAATTCAACGTTCACGGTGCCGTCGCCGCGCTTGTAGCGCGCCATGAATTCCTCTACCTGCCGGGTGAGATCGACGTGGTGTACGCTGTGGGTCACAAAGCCCGGATACTTGGCCTCATCCATCATGCGCTCCTCATAGGCGAAATGCTCCATGGTGTACTTCACCAGGCTGTCCAGCAGCGCGCCGACTACGGCTTTCGCCTGGCCCTTCATCATGGCTGCATGAAGCTCGTTCACCATTGCGAAAAGGCGGGCGTGTTGTTGATCGATGGTTACCACGCCCACCGAGAAGCTTTCGTCCCAGGCCATAAAAGACATGCGGATCCTCCCGCCGGCAGATGCCGACACAAGATTTATCGGAAGAGATTCGGCAAAGTTGAGGGACGCACCCACAAACGCCGCCGCGGCATGACGCACAATGGACAAGATGGCCCTGATCACTCCCGTCAACGTGATTGCCGCGCTGCTCACGCTGGTTCCCTATCTGGTGGTGGCGTTTTTTTCGCAATCCGCAGCCGCGCGTGTGCGCACATGGCCAACCTGGGTGCGGTTTGCTTGTCCAGCGGTGCTTTGCATTCCGTATCTGCTGGTGGCCTGCGGGGCTGGGGTATTTCGCTGGAGTTGGTTCGCGCTCTATGCGCTGCTGCCCGTGGCGATTGCGGTGCTGCTGGGACAGGCGGCACGCGTGGATGCTGCCCAGCGCGGTAACTGGCGCGATTTACTGGTGCTGGTTGTGCTGGGCCTGGCTGTGGATTTGCGCTGGTTCGAGGCGGCATGGCCGGCGCATCTGGCTGTCTTCAATAAAATCCTCCTGCTCGATGCCGGCATTCACGGCTTCGTGCTTATCCGGCAACTGGATGGGACCGGCTTTGACTTGCGCCTGCGCTTGAAAGATCTGGGCATCGGGCCGCGCGAGGCTGCTATTTACACGCCGATTGCGTTGGCGTTGGGCCTGAGCCTGGGCTTTCTGCATTTGCACGGCGGTTGGCCAGGAATCGGGCCCATTGCCTTTGCATGGTTTTTCACTTTCTTTTTTATTGCGGTCCCCGAAGAGCTGTTTTTTCGCGGCTGGCTGCAAAATCTGCTGGAAAAACGCCTGGGCCGGTACGGTGCTCTGTTTTTGACCGCGTGTCTGTTCGGGCTGGCGCATTTCAATAAGCAGACTACGAATTTCAATTGGCGCTACGTGTTGCTGGCCGCGCTTGCCGGGATCTTTTACGGGCGCGCGTGGCGTGCCGGGCGGCGGGTGGGTGCGTCGGCCGTCACGCATGCCACCGTGGACGCTATCTGGTCGCTATGGCTGCGTTAGCCGGTACGTGCGATGCACATGGTGGTGCGGGTCGTAGGTCAGATAACCGAGGCCGACGCGCATGTTGTGGTCTACCGGTCCGGGAACCGTCATGGCCACGGTGATTCCCAGGATGGCGTGGGCGATCATCAGCGGATAAATATTGCGGTAGCGCAGAAAATGCAGGCACGCCGCAAAGCCCCAGATAAACGTGATCGGTATCAGCACGGGATTGGGGAGGTGCGCCGCCGCGAAGAGCGCGGACGCCGTCAGCGCCGCTGCTGCGGGCCGGGGAATGAGACGCAGAAAGCGCAACAGAAAGACGCCCTGCAACAGCAATTGCTGCACGCCGGTCCAGATAGCATACGCGCAATAGGTAGCAAGAAAGGCGAGCACGCCGTCAGGCACGAGGAGCGTGTGCATTCTGAGAGCAACCACAATGGCGATTGCAGCAAGTGTCAGCGCGGCTCCGACGATCCAGAGTGAGCGCGCGAAGTTGGCCGCGCGAAAGCCCATGGCTTGCCAGCCGTCGAACGATCTCCAGACGATGATGACAAGTCCAGCCACGGCCACAATCCACAGCACGCGCTGGAGCGGACGTGGCGTCCATTCCACCATCATGATGAGCCCGTAGGCGACGGCGATCTCGAGGGCGTCGCGGCGGCGTCGGCGCACCGGCGGCGTTGCCTCAAGAGGGCTCGGTGCTGGAATTGAATTGCTGTTCGACATACAGATGAAAAACAACCGCAGGTCCTTCGACTCGTCCGCGTCCGGCGGACTCGCTCAGGATGACAGCTTTATTGTGACGCGAAATTGCGCCTCGACGCATTGTTCCCTGCTCCCTACTCAAGAATGACCGCCGGCTCTGCCTCGTGTCCGCGCGTGGTCAGGGTGATGGCTGCTGCCAGGATGAGCGCTCCGCCCAGCCACGCGTAGGGGCCCAGCCGCTCGCCCAGCAGTTCCACGCCCAACACCGAACCGAGCACGGGTTCGATGTTGAGGAAGACTCCGGCGCGCGAAGCCGGTACTTGATGAATGCCCCAGTTCCACAGGAGCGTGGTGGTGGCCGTGCAGAACACACCGCTGATGGCCAACGCTACCCAGACCGTCAGGCTGATGTGGGCGAACGGCATGGGCTCAGCCTTCTGGTGCGTGAGCGGTGCGATCAGCCACCAGGCCAGATTGCAGATCACCAGCATCAACGTGCCCGAATAGATGGTGTACGCGGTGACTACCGGGGCGCTGTGCGTTTGCAGCAGCTTCTTGCTGAGCAGAATCCAGGCGAGGGCAACCATGAGCGATGCAATCACCAGCAGATCGCCTGTGAGCGTGGGCGTTTCGCGTCCCGTGGTCGCGCGGTCGCCCCCCAGAACTACCAAGGCGGCGCCGGCCGTGGATGCGCAGAGGGCCACCCAGCCAATCCAGTCGAGCCGTTCGCCGGCAAAAAGCACGGCTGCCACGGCCAGCAGCACAGGCATGGCGCCCACCATGAGCGAGGCGTGGCTCACCGTGGTCAACGCCAAGCCGTGAAATTGCAGCAGAAACTGAACGGGAATCCCGTAGAACGCTGCCAGCAGCATGATGCGCGTTTCCCTGGCTGTCAGGCGCGCGCGGTGGCGCAGCATGACGGGCGCCATCCCCAGGCAGGCAAACAGAAAACGATAGAGCACCATGTGCTGCACGCTCATCTCGTTGAGCGCGAGCCGTCCGAAATAGAAGCCTGTTCCCCATAGGGTTCCGGCCAGGGCGCATGCACCGTAGCCAAGAAATCGGAATTGCCCGTGTGCCGAAACCTGCTGTGCCATTTCTTCTCTACTGTCGCACATGCGGGGTAAATCGGCTCCGTGTTGAAGCGCGGCTTTCGGTGTCCAGGCTGAATCGGCGAGAATACTCTTCGATGGCGAATCAGCGGGGAATCGAGCGGGCGCGTACAGTGCGGGGAATCACCATGGCTTTGGCCGTGGCCGCTGCGCTGAGCCTGGCAACGGCCGTTGCAGCAGCGCAACACGGCAGCGATTCCCCGCCTCCTGCGACGCCGCAGGTGAAACCGCGATTCCTCACCAATCATTTTCCCGATCGACCGTCGCTTGCGCCCAGCGCGAGCATTCCCCTCGTTCCCCTCGGCTTTACCGCGCCGAGCAGCAATTATCTGGGCGCGCGCAACACGTTCGTCTCGCTGGATTTCATCGATGAGAACCAACTGCTGTTCACTTTTCGCGTGCCGGGGCTCATCCACCGCGATCTGAAGACCGGGGCAGAAAGCAACGAGCGCGAGATTCGCGCCGTGGTGCTCAAGCTGCCGCAGGGTACGGGCGAGGCCCAAGTCGAGGCCGAAGCGTTATGGACAGTGCACGACCGGTTGCGCTACATGTGGCCGCTTAAGAACGGCCATTTTCTTCTGCGCGACCGCAACAGTCTCCTCCAGGGCGACGCCACACTGGCATTGAAGCCGTTCCTCGACTTTCCCGGCCCCCTGCTTCGGATCGAGTTAGACCCCGCGCAACAGTTTCTGGTCACGAACTCGCATGAGCCTGCTGCCGCGGCTGCGAAATCCGGCCAGTTAGCCGACCCGGCGACAGCTCGGGCCACAATCACCACCGACGAGGACGATGCGGCGGCCGAAGATGGACGGCCTGAACTGGTGGTGCGCATCCTGCGGCGCGAGACGGGCGAAGTGTTGTTGGTCAGCCGCGTCCGTTCGACCGTGCATTTGCCCATCAATACCGTGGGGTATCTGGAGAACCTGCGCGGCCAGGGCATGGAGTGGGTGGTGAACCTGAGTTACTTTACCGGCGGCAGCAAGTTGCTGGGCAGCGTGGAAACCGCCTGCGATCCTGACGACGAGTTTCTTTCGCAGGATGAGATTTTGGTCACCGGGTGCAATCCGGATGGGGCGCGCAAGCTGGTGGCCATGACGACGGAAGGCAAAACGCTGTGGATCGCGCAGGCGCCCGAGACCGAAATGTGGCCGCAACTGACCATGGCGCCCGACGGCTCGCGGCTGGCTTGGACCACGCTCGACACCAGTCGCCTGGTTGGCACCTTTGCGCCTATGGATACCGATGATGTGAAGGAGCAGTCAGTTACGGTCTTCGATGCCGCCACCGGCGACATCGCGCTGGTCTCGCCGCTCAGCCCCATTCTCGATGCCGGCGGAAACGTGGCGATTTCTCCATCGGGGCGGCGCGTTGCCCTGCTCAACGCCGGCGCCATCCAGATTTTTGATTTGCCTCCAGCGCCAGCGGTGCCGGGCGGAAGGCCGTAGTTCACAGTTCTGGGTTCGTCGTTCGCGGGTCGCAGCCCTTCGTCCCTCAGTCCCTATGTCCCTGCCCTTTCGTGCCCTTGGTACCTTTGGTCCCAGATTTCCTGTTCTCTCGGTCCCCAGGTCCCTGTTTTTAGGTACACTGAGCGACGGGGGTTTTTATTGGCCACGGCTGTTGCACACTATGCGGCCGCGGCGGTCACTGATCGTGGCCGCAAGCGCCCTTCCAACGAGGATGCCTTCGGCTTTTCCGTCGAGAACGGCGTCTATGTGGTCTGCGACGGAATGGGCGGCGCAGCTGCGGGCGAAATCGCCAGCTCTCTGGCCGTCGACGAAATGATGCGGCTACTCACCAGTCGCGACGCTGGCCGCCCCCTGGTAAACGACGCCGAAGAGGCCGTTGCCTCCGCCAATGCGGTCATTTTTATGCGCGCGCAGACCAGTGAAAATCTGAACGGCATGGGCACTACGCTGGTGTCACTGTTGGTTGAAGACCAGAGCGGCTGGATGATCAACGTGGGCGACAGCCGCGGCTACCGCATGCGCAATTCCCATCTTGAGCAGATCACTCTCGATCACTCGCTGGTGGAGGAGCAGGTGCGCATGGGCCGCATGGACAAACAGGAAGCGCTACGCTCGCCCTTCAAGAACGTGATTACGCGCGCTCTGGGCACGCAAAGCTCGGTGACTCCCGACATTTTTGAGTTGGAAGCCGAGCCCGGCGACCTCTATATGCTCTGTTCCGACGGCCTCACGCGCGAGCTCTCCGATCCGTTCATCGAGTCAGTGCTGAAGCTCGATTTACCTCTGCCGGAAATGTGCGCAAGGCTCGTAGCGGCCGCCAACGATGCCGGCGGGCACGACAATATTACCTGCCTGTTGGTGCGCGCCGAAGCATAAGACTGTGGCGCGCTCCTGCCGCAGATTGTCCCCTACTCACCCACGACTTCGTGACCAGCCTGCGCTGCCCTGCGTGGACGCGCCATCAGCAGCACCAGCGGAATACTACCCAGCGCGAGGTAGCCGAGCAGACGGAAGTTGTCTGCGTAGGCCAGGACCGCGGCTTGCTGCTGCAGGCTGCCGTACATGGCGCCCATGGCTTCGCGATGAGCCAGAACCGCATCCGCGCCTCCGGCCTGGAATCGGGCAACGAGTCCCTGAATCGCGTTTTGGACAACCGGGTTGCTCGCGTTCAGGTTGGCGCCCATATAGCTCTGGTGCATCTGCGCGCCACGCACCTGGTTGGCGGTTAGGGCGGCGATGCCGATACTGCCGCCGATATTGCGGACCAGGTTGTAGATGCCGGCGGCATTGCCCATCTCTTCCTTGCGCAGGCGGCCCATGGCGAGCGTAGTGAGGGGCACAAAGACAAAACCACCTCCAAAGCCATTCCAGAAATTTGGCCAGACCACGGCGCCCATCGAGATGCCCAGGTTGATGTGGCTCAACATGAGCGTAGAGACGCCGAAGATGAGCAGGCCTACGGCCAGCAGGGCGCGGCTGTCAAAGCGGTTGATGAGCGCACCCACAGCCAGCATCGCCACCATGGAGCCAAGTCCGCGGGGGCTCACCGCCAGGCCGCTGTCCATGGCCGAGTAGCCCAGGAGCGTCTGCAAAAACAGAGGCAGAAATGCTGTGATGCCGTAGAGCAGGACGCCGAATAGCCCGGTGATGAGCGTTCCCGTACGGAAGTTTTGATCGAGGAGTGCGTGCAACTGCACGATGGGATCGCGGCACAGGAGCTCGCGAGCGATGAAACCCAGAAACGCCGCCACGGAAAGCGCAGTCACCCAGCGAATCCATGTGGCTTCAAACCAATCCGCTTCCTGGCCTTTGTCGAGCGCCAGTTGCAATGCGCCCAGCCAGACCGCCATCAGCGCAAAGCCCATGCCGTCGATAGCCACGCGGCGCGCGTTGCGCAGGTAAGGCGGATCTTCAATGAACAGGTTGGCCATGAACAGCGCCAGCAGGCCGACGGGCAGATTGATGTAGAAGATCCAGCGCCAGGAATAACTGTCGGTAATCCATCCGCCCAACGTGGGACCGATGACCGGCGCCACTACGATGCCGATTCCGTACGCGGCCATGGCCTTGCCATGTTGTTCCGGCGGAAAGCTCTCAAGCAGGATGGATTGCGCCAGCGGCTGCATGCCACCACCGCCCGCCCCTTGCAGGATGCGCGCAACGATCAGCATCGGCATATTGAGCGCCATGCCGCAGAGCATGGATGCGCCGGTGAAGGAGAGGATGGAGAGCATCAGCAGTCGCTTGCGGCCGATGCGACGCGCGAGCCAGCCGGATGCGGGCAGCATGATGCCGTTCGAGACCAGGTAGCTGGTCAAGACCCAAGTCGACTCGTCGGTGGATGCGGATAGGCTGCCGGCGATGTGCGGCAGAGCGACGTTGGCGATGGAAGAGTCGAGCACCACCATGAAGGTGGACAGCATCACGGAAAGCGCCACCATCCATGGATTCACCGAGGGCCGCCAGTCGACACTCTGGGCGCGAGGGACGCCGAGACTGTGCGCTGGATTGGTGGCTGTGCTCATTCGTCAGTTTACTTGAATGACTTTGATTGTCGTTCGCGGAGGCGGTTTTGCAAACGAAATTGCAAGCCCGAATTGAGGGAAGAGCGCTGCAGCGTTTGGGCGGTGAGCGATTCCCGGTGGATCGCGGGATCGAAGTTGACACTTGTTATGGGAAAAGGTATTCTCCGGGGAGTTAGCGATAACTCTGATTCGTGCAAGGTAAATCAGGCATGGCACATCCGGCCCCAACCGCTTCCATCGACCCGGCGGCAATTCCAAAACGCAAACTCTTCACCCGTGCAACCATGCCGGCCATTGGGCTGGGCACGTTTGGCTCCGACCATGTTTCTGCCAGTGAGATTGCCGCGGCCGTCGAGGGCGCGGCGGCGGCTGGCTACCGGCATTTCGATTGTGCTTCGGTCTACGGCAACGAGGCGGAGATCGGCGTTGCGTTTGAGGCGATTCTGCGCGGCGGCATCAAGCGCGAGGAACTGTGGATCACATCAAAGCTGTGGAATGACAAGCATGGCGAAGACGATGTGATCGCTTCCTGCCGCAAGTCGCTCGCCGATCTGCGATTGCAATATCTCGATCTTTACCTGGTGCACTGGCCTTTCCCCAACTTCCATCCGCCGGGATGCGATGTGAGCTCGCGCTCGCCCGACTCGAAGCCGTACATCCACGAAAACTTCATGAAAACGTGGCGCAAGATGGAAGAGTTGGTGGACATGGGCCTGGTGCGGCACATCGGCACATCGAACATGACGATTCCGAAATTGAAGCTGTTGTTGCGCGATGCGCGCATCAAGCCGGCGGTGAATGAGATGGAGTTGCATCCTCATTTTCAGCAGCCGGAGCTGTTCCAATTTGTGATGGAACACGGCATGCAGCCCATTGGCTATTGCCCCATCGGTTCGCCGGGACGCCCGGAACGCGACCGCACACCCGAAGACACCGCGCCGACGGAGGATCCGGTGATTCTGGAAATCGCGCGGCGGCGCGGAACTCATCCCGCGGCGGTGTGCATCAAGTGGGCGGTACAGCGCGGACAAACGCCGATTCCCTTCTCGGTGAATCATTATCGCGAAAATCTTGCAGCCGCGACCGGCGACCCTTTGACGGATGAAGAGATGCGCGCAATCGCCGCCATTGACCGCAACTGCCGCTTGATCAAAGGCCAGGTTTTTCTGTGGAAGGACGGCCAGACCTGGGAGGATCTCTGGGATCTGAGCGGGGAGATCACGGCGCCGTGAAACGAGCCAACAGCGAGTAGCCAATAGGTTCAGGCTTCGACAGCTTCAAGCGGAGACTAACGCGGATTGCCCCGGCACGGAAGAGCTACTGGCTACTGGCTCTCAGAAAGTTGGAATACGAAATGCCAGAAAAAACAATGTCCGCCGCGTACCTGCCCGGCAACTCCACCGTCGAGATGCGCACGGTGCCTGTGCCCCAGCCGGGACATGGGGAAGTTCTTTTGCGCGTGAAGGCATCGACCATTTGCGGGTCTGACATTCGCTGCATTTATCACGAACATCTTGGCAAGGGACCAGAGGGCTACCAGGGCGTGATCGCGGGGCATGAGCCGTGCGGCCAGATTGTGACCGTGGGCGAGGGCTGCCGCCGCTTCAAGGTGGACGATCGCGCGATTATCTATCACATCTCCGGTTGCGGGGTGTGCAATGACTGCCGGCGCGGCTACATGATTTCCTGTACGAGCGAAAAGTATCGCCGCGCTTATGGCTGGCAACGCGACGGCGGCATGGCCGGGTACATGATCGCCGAGGAGAAGGACCTGATCGCGCTGCCCGATGAGCTTAGCTACGCCGATGGCGCGCAGGTGGCTTGCGGGTTCGGAACCGTGTACGAGGGCCTGGAGAAGATCGGCATCAACGGCAATCATGCGGTGCTGATTACGGGCCTGGGGCCGGTCGGATTGGCCACGGGAGCGTTGTGCCGTAAGCTTGGCGCGCATCAGATCATCGGCATTGACGTGGTTCCCGAGCGGATGAAGATTGCCACGGATCTTGGCCTGTGCGACGAAGTTCTTATGTCGGGTCCGGACAACGTGGCCGAGGTGAAACGGCTGACCGCGGGCTTGGGCGTGGAGCGGGCGGTTGATTGTTCAGCGAACGATGCCGCGCGCGCCACGGCGATTCGCGCCACGCGCAGGTGGGGCAAGATTGTTTTTCTGGGCGAAGGCGGGCGCGTCGAGTTCAATCCTTCGCCCGATATGATTCACGACCAGAAGACTCTGTACGGCTCGTGGGTCACGTCGACCTGGTTGATGGAAGAACTGGTGGAGCGGCTGGTACGCTGGAACCTGCATCCGGCAGACATCATTACGCACCGGTTTCCATTGGAGCGCGCCGGTGACGCGTATTCATTAATGGCTTCAGGCAAATGCGGCAAAGTAGCCGTGTGCGCGGATGAAGAATTGAAGTTGTAGCGCCGGTCTCCAGACCGGCTGTAGCGTGGGCCTCCAGGCCCACACAAGAAGCGAGGAAAGCATGGCCGATGCGCCGAGACTGACGAGACCCGATTGGGAACGTGAACTACACACCCTGCTGCCGCTCTACGGGCACCGCAACTGGATCGTGGTGGCAGATTCCGCGTATCCCGCGCAATCCAAACCCGGCATTGAGACCATCGTCTCCGGCGCCGGGCAAGTCGAAGTGGCGCGCAAGGTGCTCGACGCGATCAACGCCAGCCGTCACGTGCGCGCCAATGTTTATCTCGACCGGGAATTGGCCTTTGTGCCGGAGAAAGATTCGCCCGGCGTCACCGCATACAGCAAACAGCTCGATGCCATGTTTGGCTCTTCCGCGAAGGAGCTGCCGCACGAGGAGATCATCGCCAAACTCGACCAGGTTTCACAGGTTTTTCGCGTGCTCATCATCAAGACGGAACTGACGATCCCTTACACCACCGTCTTTTTCGAACTTGGCTGCGCGTACTGGCCCGCCGACGCGGAAGAGCGCATGCGTAAGGCGATGACTGCTGCGGGAGCAAAGTAGGAGCCACAATTCCAAACCAGCGAGTGCGCGCCGCCGCTCGACGAATTCGGTGCGGCGAGAGGACTTCGTGATGAAGATGGATCGCAGAAACTTGTTGAAAGCCATGGGCGCCGCATATTCCGCTTTTGCCCTGCGCGGATTGAGCGCCGCACAATCGACTCCGCAGTCTGCGCCGTTTGCACCCACGCGGGAGGCCCTGCAGGCATACCAGGTTCCGAATTGGTTTCGCGATGCGAAGTTCGGCATCTGGTCGCACTGGGGTCCGCAGTCGGCCATCGAAGATGGCGACTGGTACGCACGCAATATGTATATCCAGGACTCGCCGCAATACCTCTACCACTGCGAAACCTACGGCCATCCCTCCAAAGTTGGTTACAAGGACCTCGTCAACGATTGGAAGGCCGCGCGGTGGGATCCAGATCATCTGATGGGCCTCTATAAAAAGGCCGGCGCGAAGTATTTCTTCTCGATGGGCGTCCACCACGACAACTTCGATCTTTGGAATTCGAAGTACACGCGCTGGAACGCGGTGAACATGGGACCGAAAAAAGATGTTGTCGGCATGTGGCAAAAGGCGGCCCAGAAACACGGACTCAGATTCGGCGTCAGCGAGCACCTGTGGATCAGCTACAAGTGGTTCTCCGTAAGCCACACCTCTGACGCCACCGGTCCACTGGCGGGCGTTCCGTACGACGGCGTCGATCCGCAATTCGCCGACCTGTATCACGATGCCGGCTGCGCGCAATTTGCCGGCCCGAAGGTCCAGTGGGACGACAACGGTATTCCCGATTCGTGGCGCAAGCACTATCTCGATCGGATGACGGATCTTATCGACAAGTATCAGCCTGACCTGCTCTACACCGACGGGCATCTTCCGTTTGAGGAGTACGGGCTGAAGATGGTTTCGCACCTTTACAACGTGAGCGCGCAACTCCACGGCGGGGCGACGGAGGCAATTTACACCAGCAAACTGGCTTCGGACTGCGCGGTGGGAACATGCGTGCTCGATCACGAACGGGGCGTCTCCGATCTGATCTCGCAGAACCCGTGGCAAACCGACACCTGCATCGGCGGCTGGCACTACAAGCGCGGCGTGAAGTACAAGACGCCGAAGAAAGTCATCGATCTGCTCACCGACATCGTGAGCAAGAACGGCAACCTGCTGCTGAACTTCCCGTTGCCCAACTCTGGCGAGCTGGACTTTGAGGAGATGGAAGTGCTGGAAGGCATCACCGCGTGGATGCAGGTCAATAGCGAAGGCATCTACGCGACGCGCCCCTGGAAGATCTACGGCGAAGGCCCTTCCACAAAGGTCAAAATCGCGGGTGGAAATTTCAACGAAGACAAGCAGAGCGATCTGACGGCCAGCGATGTCCGCTTCACCGCCAAGGGCAGCACGCTTTACGCCTTTGTCATGGGTTGGCCGGCCCAGGAAGCCGTGATCGAGGCCCTCGGCCTTTCGAGTCCGCAGCAGCCCGGCAAGATTCTGAAAGTGAACTTGCTTGGATACAAGGGTGAACTCGACTGGAAGCAGGACGATGCCGCTTTGAAGGTCCGGATGCCCGCGGAGAAACTCTCCGATATTGGAATCACGTTGAAAGTAGCGCTGGCGTAGACTCAGGCGCCGGAGTTTGTCTTTTCGTTTGCTGCCGACGCCGGTTTTTTCTTCGCTTTGGAGCGCTGGTGCGGGCTGCTTTTCGTTTGCGCCGCACCCAAATACGCCGACCCTTGTTGCCCGGCAATGCGCGGCGCCGACTTGGCGCGGGCGATGGCCAGTTCCGCAACGGCGTCGATAATCCAGGCAAAATGCGCTCCGCCGACGGAGTGTACATCGGCGTCCGGCACGGGATTCATGAAGTCGATGGCATACGGAGTTCCGTCCTTGACCGCAAACTCGACGCTGTTCAGGTCATAGCCCAATGCGCGGCAAAGCTTGAAGGCATCCTCTTCCATCTTCCGGTAGAGCAAGCGGGCGGCCAAAGTTCGGGGCCGGGCTTCATTGAGATAGCGCTCAGCGTGCGGGCGGTGCGGATCGTAGGGCATGATGCGAATTTTTTTTTGCCCCACTACAAAACAGCGAAAGTATTCGGTGAAATCCACCGCCTTTTGAAATACCATGCACAGGTCTCGGGACTGATCAAAGGCGCGGAAGAATTCATCGCGGCCGCGCACCTCGTGCACGTCGCGCCAGCCTCCGCCATCGATGGGCTTCAAGAAGCCGTGTTCGCCTACTGCGGCAAATACGCTGTCCCAGTCGAGGGGAAACTCGAGGTTGCGCATCGATTTTTCCGAAGTGTCGTTGGGAAGTTGCTTGTGCGGCAGGAGCACGGTGGGCGGCACGGCAACGCCAAGGCTACGCGCGAGCGCGTAGTTGAAAAACTTGTCGTCGGCCGATGCCCAGAAGGGATTGTTGATGACTGACGTGCCGTTAAGCGCCGCATGCTTGAGGAATGCGCGATAAAACGGGACGTCGTGGGAGATGCGGTCGATGATGACCGCGTAGAGCGGAGCCTGATTGAGCGCGACGGCGCCGGTGAGGACGAACTCGGCCTGGATGCCGGCTGGGTTGCGGGCGTTAATTTGCTCGACCAAAGCGCTCGGAAAACTGTTCTCTACGCCGAACAGGATGCCGATCTTTTTCATGCGCCGGTCCTCCGTGCGTAGCGGCGCGAGAAAAGCAGCGCGTTACGCACGGGAACAGTGTACAGAACAGGGGCAGGTTTCTACGGCGTTTTCGAAAGCACCACGTCGAGATCGGCATCGAAGGAGAGCTTGGCAATGATGCTGTCGAGCTGCGCCTGGGCCGCGTCGCGCTGTTTTTCCAGATCAGCTTGCTCCTTGCGCGCTGCGTCAATCGCATCCTCAGCCTGGTTCAGCTCATCGACAAAACGCTTGGCCGTAGTGTTGTCTTTCAACGCCTTCAGGTTTTCACGATAGCGGTTTTCGTCGTCGGCGAGCATCTTCTGCTTCTCGGCATTCTCATCGATCTTGCGATTCACATCGGCGAGCGCCGTCTGGGCATCGATGGCCGGCTTCAGCGAATCGGCGAGCGCCGGCGAGTACTTGCCGACCACCGTCAGGTAGTCGCCGTTCTGATATTGCGTCCCAATCTGCACTTTGTCACTGATGTTGGCGCGCTCGCGCACATGCAGATCGACCGACTGGTGCGGCTCTACCGCCATGCGAAAACGATACGTCGTGGCCGTGGTCTCGGTTGGCTTTGTATCGGAGTCGAGCTCGGAGCGCGGCTGGCGCGCATGCTCCACAATCACGGCGCGAGTTTCATCGGCGGCGTTGGTTACGGTGTACGTGGTATCGGTGACCGAGCTTGTGGTTTCTACCAGCACGCCTTCGTGCACGGCTACATGATGCAGCGTGCGGGTCTGCGAGAAACCGCCGCGACGCACCTTCACCGCCTGATCGACGGCGTAGGAGAGCAGACGTTTTTCTCCGGGGTGGATGGGATCGAGAAGACCCTCGCCCGCAAACTCGCCACTTTCGAAAATCGAAAAGCTGCCGGAATCGAGCGTGAGCTTCGACGTGTTCTCAAGCCAGATAGCGCGCAGCGGCGTAGGGTGGCTATCGCTCCACAACGTGACGTGGCTTGCAGGGAGTTCCTGCTGCAGGATGGGCACCATGGCCGACTCGTTTTTGTGGATCGTGACTGGCTGCGTGAGCGCGTATTCGAAGAAATCGTCGAAGGCGTTGGTGGAGACGTCGCCTTCGTGGATGGCGTCGGACGCGCGGTAGATGCCGCCGCCGGAGTTCATGCCATAGCCGCCGCCCATTCCGCCGCTGGAACCGTCCAGGCTGAAGTTGGCGCCGTTCCTCACTATGCCCTCGGTCGGCGCGTTTTGGGACCGCATTGCCATCTGCATCGGACCTGAGTTCACTGAGGAGGGTGCTGCGGGAACCGACAGTTGCCCTCCCGAAGGCCCGGTGGCAATCCACTGTTTGAATTCCGCGGCTTCATGCGTGATCGGCGCATTTTGCGCGGCGGTGGCGATGGGAATCGTCGGCCGTTGCGTGTAGAGCGGCTGCGAGAGCGGCTGTATGAAACTTTGCGGAGCGCCGGCCACGAGCGATAGCTGCACGTTGTCCCAGTCCACACCCACGGTGTTGTCGACCACGGCCCATCCCTGCACAGTGGCGTTGCCGTTGGGGTCGCGCGGGAAAACGATGCGATAAGTAGACTTCCACACCGGCACTTCACTGATGTAGCTCACTTGTAACTGGCGCTCGCCCTGGCCGCGGTCTTCGAGAGTGAGATGGCGCAACTGCTGGTCCTGCGCGGATCCGATGATTTCCAGATAGGAAGCGAACTGCTTTTGCAGCGAGGGATCGATCATGCGCACCGAAACGGCGTCGGTCAACTCGGCCGTGCGCAACGCGCCCATGTCTGTTTCGACGATGAGGAAATAATGATCCTCGGACGTGGCGCCGTTCTTGTCAGTCTCCTTGCGATATTCGACGTTGACGAGGCGGCCCGAAAGTGGAGCGCCAGCGCCCGTCACCTCCACCCGCTGACCGCGGAGGGCCTGGTAGACAGCTAATGTCGCGGGAAAATCCTTGAGGCCGAGCGCGAGCGTGGTCAACTGCTGCGCGATGGGCATGGTGGAGTTGTAGCCAACAGCGCCGATGATGCCGCCTTTGCTGTCGAGCGCGGTGAGCGATTGCAGAACATCGTTCAGTTGCGCGGAGGTGAAGTCGACGCTCACGCGCTGGTTTCCGCTGACCGTGCCGGCGTGCTCGAAGTAGCCAACGCCATTCTTATAGAGGACGACCTTGCGGACGGGCAGGTCGATAGAGGACGGCGCAGCGAGCGTGGCTGAGGGCGGCGCTTTGACGACCGGGACTTTGGCATTTTGGGCGAGAAGGGTGAGCGGGAGAACCAAAAGCAGGACAGCAAAAAAAGAACGGCGCATAACTCCTCCTGAAGGCGGCGTTGACGGCAGCCCTCGACCGATGAACGGGGGTGCCTGCGATTCTTGCACGAAGAATCGTGCGGCATGGGCGTGGTAGCAGGCGCTATTCCCTTTGACCGCGCGAGAGGCGAAAAGGTTCCCGGGTGTATTGCAATTTTGAGGAATGTTCTTCGCCAGAGACAGGCTGACGTCCGGGTTGGGGCCGTGCTGGCCCACCTTAGCGACAAAAACAAATGCGTCGCGAAGGTGGGGCACCCGGGTTCGTGCCGGCTCGTGAGAGGTGGGTCGGGTTCGTGCTTTCCCACATCTCATCCGCCGCGGCGGACGAGATATGGGGCACCCACCGTCGTGCTGAGTCGGTCGGTCAAAGACCCGCTCGTTGCGCAGGCAATTCAGCGATGCGGCGCAATTGGGCGAGATGATTCAGGTCGTGGCCGGCCATGGTTTCGACCACGGTCTGGAAGGTCATTGTGCCCCGCTCGGGATGGGTCATGGCTCTGTCCCCGGCGGCGGGCAATGCGGATTGAATCAGCAGCAGGTTCCACTTGCGCAGGGCGCTGAAGGTCTCAAGCGCCAGGGGCGCTGAAATGCCGGGATATTGCACCGCCCATTTTTCCTGATCGAAGGGCTGAATCGTCGGTTTATCTTCAGCGAGCGTTTGGCGCAGGCGGAAGGCGAAGACGATCTCGCAATCGGCCAGATGGGAAACGATTTCGGCGGCGCTCCATTTGCCGGGAGCCGGTTTTTTCTCTTGCTTCGGACCGAGGATCTCAAGATATTCGGCGATGGCATTCGGCGTTGCGGCCAGGATGGTTTCCAAAGGCCGGCCGTCGAGAAATTTGTCGTATGGATTCGTCTGGCTCATGATAATGCCTCCGTGAAGTGAATCGCGGTTCGTGTTCCCTGTCTTAAATATGCTGCACCATGCGCTGCCATGTGGGCCAGTCGTGCGTGTTCGGCGCATCCCACACGTGGAACCGATGCGGAATTCCCTTCTCGGTCAGGATGCGATCGAGTTGCTGATTCTGCGCGAGGCACTGGTCGTCCCAACCGGTGGCCAGCACGTACGAACGGGCGCGAAAGCGATCGAGGAACCACGGATCATCAAGCCGGGGCAGGTAGTGCGTGGGCAGGTGGAAGTAGCAATCCTCGTCGTAGTAGCCGTCGAGAAAAGGGGTGAGATCGAAGGCGCCGGACATGGAGAAGAACCCGCTGAAGAGGTCGGGATGGCGCAGGGCGATGTTCACCGCGTGGTAGCCGCCGAAGCTACAGCCGAGCGCGAGCAGGCGCGGGTCGCGATTTTTCTCGCGGATGAACGGCAGGACTTCGAGGAGAAGATAGGCCTCGTAGTCCATGTGGCGGGCGATGCGGCGGCACGGAGCAACCTGGCGGTTGTACCAGCTCTCGCGATCGACGGAATCCACGCAAAAGAGCTGGAGCTCGCCGGCGTTGATCCTGGCGGCGAGAGCGGCGACCATGCCGCAGTCTTCAAACTGGAAAAAGCGGCCGCCGGAGGTAGGGAAAACCAGGACAGGCAAGCCGGCGTGGCCAAAGACGAGCAGCTCCATGGAGCGGCCCAGCCTAGCGGATTCACCTTCGTGATATTCCCGGTTCATGCGTCGCGCACCACGGATTCGATTGGACTTGGCCCTCTGGCAGAAACCAGAGGTTAACAGGTCATGATAAGCGAGCGCGGGGAGTAGAGCGCGGCAGAGACGGGATTTGAGCCGGTTCGGAGCGGCTGCCCGCGGAGAGAAAGAAGCATTTGCCTCGAAGGCCCACTTTCGGCGATACTTAGGTGTTGTGATGTGTGCGGCCGGGCGCATCTGTCCGGCAGTTGCCATGTCGGAGACCTACCGCCGATTGCCGGGCGGACCCGGAATGCGGGTGAGGATCCGGCGGGGAGATTCCCCAAAACGCATGAAAAGCTTTCAAACTGGAAAGGAAATGTACCCACCGTGGTTATGATTCGTCTGGCGCGCGTTGGCGCCCCCAAGCAACCGTATTACCGTATCGTTGTCATCGAGAAGGACCGCGCCCGCAATGGCCGTTCGATTGAAGTGGTCGGCACCTACAATCCACGCACCAACCCGGCGACGGTGAACCTCAAGCACGAGCGGATCGCCTACTGGCGCAGCGTGGGCGCCACGCTCTCGCCCATCATGCAAAAGCTGGTGGCCAAGAACCCCCCGACCGCGCCCGCGGATCAAGACACAGCCGCGCCCGCAGTTTCCGATCCGGCTGCAGCCTGATCGCTCCTCCACCTTTCGTGCTGCCCGCGGTGAACCGGTCCGGGGCGGCGCGCAAGTCCTTGCTCCCAGAGGGTATGCGTGTTATGCTTCGCGCACGGTTTCAGAGTGTCCAATCTCAGAAATGTAAAAGGTCAGGTGCAAGATCATGACCCAAGCTGAAATGGTGCAAGTCGACGAGTTGGTCCGCGAAATCGCGCGGGCCCTGGTAGATGAACCGCAAGCCGTTGAAGTGGAGTCCGTGAGCCGCGAAGAGAATACGGTGCTCCGGCTTAGGGTGGCGGCGCAGGACGTGGGCAAGGTCATCGGCAAGCAGGGCCGGACCGCGCGCTCCGTGCGCACGATCCTGGGCGCGGTCAGCATGAAGCTGCACCACCGCTACACGCTCGACATCCTGGAAGAGGGCGACGAAGTCTAAGGTCGTCCAAGCCCGCGCTGCCGACCTTTCGAGGCCCGAGTTTTTCGAGGGTCGACTCTTCTCGGAGCGGAGGTGGCCCCGTGCCGGTACAGCCGACAACATGGGTTTGGCTGGCGCGGATTCGTCGCCCGCAGGGCCGCAAAGGCGAGGTCTTCGCCGAAATTCTCACAGATTTCCCTGAAAAGTTTGCTGAACGGCGGCAGTTGTGGCTAATCAAGGTCGACGCCGCCGCATCGGCCGCTCCGCGCGAGATTGAACTGGCCAACCACTGGCTGCACAAGGGCGGCATCGTGCTGCACTTTTCGGGAGTGGATTCGATCAGCGCCGCCGAAGAGCTGAAAGGCTTGACAGTGGCCGTTCCGCAAACCGAACGCGCGCCGCTCGCCGAAGACGAGTCCTACATCGGCGACCTGATCGGGTGCGTGCTGGTGGACGTGGCCGGCGCCGAACCGACGACTGTGGGCGAGATTGAGAACGTGGACCGCTCGGGCGGAGCCGCACCGTTGCTGGTGGTGCGCGGGGCCCGCGGCGAAGTTCTGATTCCGTTTGCGAAAAGCTACCTGCGCCGGATCGACCTTGAAGGCAAGCGCGTGGAGATGGCGCTGCCGGAGGGGTTGGTCGATTTGAACGCGCCGGGAGCGTGAGGACGCGTGTCGCACCGCATGGTATCCTGCTGCAATCTGGATTGATCAGGACCCGAAAAGCAGAGCAAGCTTCTGAAGAGAGCGCCCCCAAAGTGCTTCATGCCAGGCATATTCGTCTGCGGAGGCGAGTGCGGTGTGGCGAAGTTCGACGAAACTGCTGCCGAAATTGCCTCTGAGACGAAAGTCGACGATGCTATCCGTGCAGTAGGCATCCGCGGTCTTTCGCCAGAGCAATCGCATTTTGCGCAAGTGGCAAAAAACAAACGAGCCCGTAAGTGTGAGGGGGGCGCGGTGGGCGGAGTAGTGCGACAGGCGATATCCATTGTGCTGCGATGCGGCGACGGTGAGCGAACCGGGCGCGGCGCCCGGAATGTGAATCCATGCCTCAAGGTACTCGGACGCGGTGAGGGCCAGGGAGATGCGGTGCGCGTCAGCATTCACGCGAATAGCCTTGAAAAGGACCAAGCGATTTTGGCGAGTTGGAGCCGAAGACAGGTCGGCTTGCGAAGGCGCCGGCTGCCGGGAATGCGTCGACGTCTCGGTCATCATCGAATTCATGGGGTTGGCCTCCGGTCGTTCAAGATGCATGCAGCGGTGAGGAAACAGGTAAGAATCGGAATTCTCATGCGCGATGGAGCTGCTCGTTGAGAGACGCGCGATAGCTGCGGCCCAATGCAACCTTGTGGCCGCTATCCATAATCACGACGGAGTCACCGTTGGCTTCGCGGCGCACCTCCTTTACATACTTCAGGTTCACAATGAACGAGCGATGCACGCGCAGGAATCCCCGCGGATCGAGCCGCTCTTCGAGGTGAGCCATGGTTTCCCGCAAAAGATGGGTTTCCGTTGCGGTCGAAAGCCGCACGTAATTGCCCTCAGCGCCAATCCAGCGAATGTCGGAGACAGGCATGAACAGAATGCGACCGCGCGACTTGAAGACAATGCGGTTGGTGTAAAAGTTGACACCCTTGCTGTTCCCGTTCCCAGCGCCGGTTCCCTGCTGCTTCATCTGGGACTGCTCGCGGACCCGTTCTATGGCAGTGCGCAGCCTCTCGTGCGTGAACGGCTTCAATAAATAGTCGACAGCATTCACCTCGAACGCGCGGAGAGCATATTGGTCGTACGCCGTGGTGAAAATGATGCGCGGAAGAGAAACATCCGCCTGGTTGGTCAGCGCATCGACCACATCAAATCCGTCCATGCCCGGCATGCGAATGTCGAGGAACAACAACTCCGGGTTTGCCGCTTTCACGAGTTGGATGGTTTCAAGGGCTGTTGCCGACTCGCCGACAATTTCTATGTCGCGATCGTCGCGAAGCAATTGGCGCAACTTTTGCCTCGCCAGGACTTCATCATCCGCCAGCACTGCGTGAATCATCAGGCACCGTACCTTGTAAGGCTTTCGGCTGGGTTTGTGGAGAGTTGCAAAGGAAATGAGATGGCAACCTGCACTCGATTGGCATCGATCTCGCCTATTGTGAACGAGCAGTCGTCACCGTAGTGCAAGCGGAGGCGATTTTTCACATTAGTCAAGCCAAAGCCGGATCCGTTCGACTTCTGACTCACGCCAGGTTTCAAGCCGATGCCGTTGTTCGTGATGAGGGCCCTTAACTGTTGCCCGTACCTGCGAACGTCGATCGTAAGCTTTCCGTCGCGATCAAGTTTTGACAGACCGTGAGCGTACGCATTCTCGACGATCGGTTGCAGGATCATGGCCGGCACCAGTGCATCGTGAAGTTCGGGGTCGACGGAAAGCGTCCGCGTGACGCGTCCTGCGTATCTCTGGTCCTGCATGGCAAGATAGGTCTCCGTGAAATCGATCTCGTCGTGCAGCGGAATGAGCTGAACATCGCCGCGTTCCAGAGTCATACGCAGCAAGCTGCTCAAATGTTCCAGCATGGCGTCGGCAGCATCCACATCGCTGCGCATCAGGCTGGAAATACTGTTCATGGTATTGAAAAGAAAGTGCGGGTTGAGCTGCATGCGCAGTGCGGCGATCTTGGCGTTCGCCAGTTGCGCTTGCAGTTGGATGGCAACCGTTTCCTTTTCGCGGAACTGCTGATAATACCCCATGCCGCGGAAAAAGAAGAAGGCACACCAGAAGATGGCCATGCTTTCCATCATGTCGCTCCTGTAACAATAGGCAACACGCTGCCAATAGTTCATGGGCTGGTGGCTCATCATGAAATGCGGAAAGAAGACAACCCAGGTCATGGTCTCGATCAAGTAGGTTGCCAGGCTGACGGGAAAGACGATGGTGAGAATCTGTGCAATGCTGGCGGATTGAATGAACGAGCCGAAGAGCCGCCAAAGAACCCAGGTGATGGTTCCCCACAGAAAATACTGCAGGCCCCACGATTCGAATACGATCGCGGGCCCGATTTGGTAGCCCTCCATGCTCATGTGCCCCCACTCCTGCAGGGCGAAGAGCATTCCCACGAGAGTGCAACCAGTGATGAAAAATGCGGGGTGCATCAGAATCGACGGTCTGGGCGATTCTGGCGCACCCGCGCGCGTCGTGGATTCAGCTACTGGATTTTCCTGGTCAGGCACGAGCCTCCATTCTCAATTGACGGCACCGCCTCTTGCGATGCCGTCAAATTGTCAAAACCTCTGCTGCAGTTTGGACCCGGGCGACAGGACCGGCAAAAAGAAGCCGGAAGATTCACATTGAATCCCTGCTATCAATGCCTTATCGCTGGGCAACGGCCGTATCGATTCCTGCCTCGGCGGGAAGCAAAATGGCCGTGTGGCCGCCGCCTTCTGGAGCTGCCAATGCGTAGGCGGGGAAGCCGGTCTCATTCACTCCCTGTTTATAGACGAACTCAAGAACGGTATGGTGGCGCCGATGCCAATCCTTTGCTTGAGCATTGATTTCCGCCGTGCGGTCAGCGCCCAGTTCGGCGGTAAGCTGCTGGAGATCGGTTTTGAGGAGCTTTTCCGCCTCGTCTCCACCTTGCAGCGCGGCAACTCGGAATTGGAAGTACGCCGCAGATGCATCGCGCGGCGCATCCTTGCCTACGCGCGCGAGCACGCCGAGAACCATCGACGAACTCCACGAGCCCGCATTGGCTGCATCGTTCAGGAGCACCGTGGCCTCTCCTGGATTCTTCGCGAGATCCGGGTTTCTCTCGAGCAACAGTCCCAGCTGATACATCGCCGGAACATAACCCGCCTGCGCGGATTCCCGCAGCAGCGTTGCGGCCGTGCTCAGGTTGTGCTCGTGATTTGGCTCGGCAAAAAACAGCGATCCCATTACGTACCGCGCCTGGGGGTTGCGCAGTTCCGCGCCCTTCGCGTACCAGCGCTCGGCCTCGGCATCATTCCGCACTACGCCAATTCCGGAGTGATAGATTTCCCCCAGGAAGCAAGCCGCGAGCCCGTTGCCTTTTGCAGCGGCTTCATGAAAGAGCGCGAAGGCCGTTTGCTCATTCTTCTCGACACCGTCTCCATAAAGATAGGCAATGCCAAGGCTAGTCTTGGCGCTGACCTGCCCACTCGCAGCGGCGAGCTGAAACCAATGAAAGGCGCGCACCGGATCCTTGGAAACACCGATGCCAGCCTCGTACAGATAGCCGATCTCGAGCTGCGCCTGGGGATCGCCGGCTCCGGCCGCCTTTTCATACCAGAAGGCCGCGCGCTTCAAATCCTGCGGCACACCGTGTCCTGCAAGATAGTTGCCGGCGAACTGGATCTGCTCCTGCAGGGTGCGCGGCTCAAATCCTGATGGCGTTGCCGGTACGTCGGGGTTTGGAACTGGGTTGGCGAACATTCTCGATGATGTGAGAAGGAGCAGCGAGAATGCTGCGAGTGAGAGGACAGTGTGCCTGCGGGGATTGCTTTGAATCGGCTGCATGATTTTTCTCCAATCAGGTTGTGTGATTCTGGGGAACTGCGCGCATTTACGAACCTGCCCAACTGATGCCATTGTGACGGGCAATGATTCAGGATGTCATTTGCTTTGAGATGTTTACGGGCATGCCTCGTCCAGCTGAGACGGCCGCACAAATCGCCTCAGAGGCTGTTGGTCACAGCCCGCATGCGATTGGTCACAATGTGAAAAAGCTCGCGCGAGGGTGGTGATTTGGTTCATGGCAACCTCCTTTGGGGACGTTTCGTTCTCGACCTATCGAGAGTCTGGCGCAGGTTTGTTTATCTGTCCAATAGATTGATGTGATATATTCCATCTGTATTGGAGATTCATGTATGGAAGTCAGGCAGCTACAGATCTTTCGCACGCTCTCTGAAGAGTTGAATTTCACGCGCACCGCTGAGAAAGTGCACACGGTGCAGTCCAACGTGACCGCGCAGATCAAGGCCCTTGAAGAAGAACTCGGTATACCTCTTTTTGATCGACTAGGCCGTCGCGTGGCCCTCACCGATGCCGGCCGCAACTTTCTGCCTTTTGCCTTGCAGGCCCTGGCGGCCATGGACCACGGTCAACGCGCTCTCCAATCCGGCGCTGAGCCCAGCGGGCCGCTGCACATCGGCGCCGCAGAGAGTCTGCTTACTTATCGGTTGCCCGAGGTATTGCGCGCATTCCGCCGACACTTTCCGCACGTCGAACTCATCTTCCGTCCCTACTTGAATGCGACGATTGTGCTTGAACTGGAAGCCGGAAAGTTCGACATGGTAATTCACGGGCAGGATTTGCAGC
>JBEKEP010000040.1:0-27093 GCA_050013775.1 Occallatibacter sp.
GTTGGTCGCGTGCACCTCGCGCAACGTCGTCGCCACAATCTTCACGTGCGGATGCTTTTTGACCACATTGTCGATCATGCCGTAGAACACCGTGGGATCGAGCTTCGACTTTGCCTGCACGTCGGGTCCGGGAATGCCAAGGCCCTTCTGCAGATCTTCCTCGTTGCCGATCAGCACGTCGACGTTCTTCACGATCGTCGCAATGGTCTCCACGGCCTTTTCATCGCCGCCGGAAATCTTCCACAGCTTCTCGCGGAAATTGAGATCGAAGGACGTGATGGCGCCGGCCGCCTTGGCCTCCTTCATCATCTCCGCAACCAGCGGCGCCGTGGTGGGCGAGAGGGCCGCAAAGATTCCGCCCGAGTGCACCCAGCGCACGCCGCCCGCAAAGATCTTCTTCCAATCGAAGTCGCCGGACTTGAGCATGGCGCCGGCTTCGTTGGCGCGGTTATAGAACACCACGGGAGGCCGCACGCCCGCTCCGCGATCGCTATAGACCGTAGCCATGTTCGGGCCCGTTGCGCCGTTGTGCTCAAAGTGCTTGTAAATCGGCTTCACGCCCATGGCAAGCACACGCTCTGCGATCAGATCGCCGATGGGATAGTTCACCATGGCCGACGCCACCGCTGTCTTCATCTTGAAGCAGTCCGACAGGTTGGCGGCCACGTTGAACTCGCCGCCGCTGACATGAATCAAGCACTGCGTTGCCTTGCGAAAAGGAATGATGCCCGGATCCAGCCGGTGCACCAACGCTCCCAACGACAGAAAATCCAGCTCGCCACTTTCCAGAATATTCAACCCGTATTTCATCGTTCTCTCCTTGCCTTCCTTCAAAGAATTACATCCAATCGAAAATTCAAACCTTGCGGATTTCGCGCCCGAACTCCGCAAATTACAACCGCACGAAAAAGCTAACAGCCGGAAGCTAAGAGCTAGCGGCTGTTTTTGTTACGTCCGCAACAATCTGGTCAGGCGTCCACTCATTGCCGGGATAAAACTGCGCCACCTTGCCATGCGCATCGATCAACGTGGTAGAAAGCGTGTGCGTAATCGTGTCATCTGCGCCCTGCGTAATGCCGACATCGAAGAACTTCGCCATCTCCAGCAGCTCGGGCTGTGACGGCACGGCAAAATCCCAATGGGCAAATGCGCTTTGGGCGTCACTGCCGATGTATTGCGCGCCATAGGCACGCAGCCGCGCTGGCGTATCGTGCTCCGGATCGAAGCTCACACAGAGCAGATGCGTTTTGGCGTAGAGCGCCGGATTCGCCGCCAACTGCCGGTCGATAACCGCAAAGTTGTGCGTCACCAACGGGCAAAAGTTCGGCGACGGGCAACGGGTGTAGATGAAGGTGACGAGCAGCGTCTTGCCGCGGAACTGATCGAGATGAACGGCACGTCCGTCCTGATCGTGCAGCTTGAAATCCGGAACCGCGTCGCCGGGTGCGGGCACGTGGTAGAAGACCGCGGGCTTGTAATCCGGCTTGCCCTGCGCGATGACCACAATATGATCGAGCAGGACGTCCGCATCGGGATTCTGCGAAACCAGCACGTCGGCGGTAATAGTGTCGCCGGGATGCAGCTCGCTGAGGATGCTGGGATCCTTGAGCTTATAGGGCATGGTCATGGCATCCATGAAGCCCGGAATGGCCTCGTGATCCACGGTAACTTCGCCGGTTGCGGGATTCGTCGAGACCACCTTGCCGCGAAGTTTGTACACCTTGAACGACGGCGCTGCAGAGCCCTGCGATTCAGGCTTGGGGCTGGAATGGCATCCGGCGACAACGGCAACGGCAAGCAGGGTGCTGACGAGGAACATTCGCATCGTTATTAGTGTACAACCGGTGGACTGACCACTGGAATTCGCTATTTGCAGGCCGCGTTTCCGGCCTTCGGAAATGCCAGGAACGTAATGCTAGCCGGCGCAAAGGTTACGGCCCCCGAATGCGCGCCGACGCCATGCAGAGCCGGCAGCGCGTCCTCCGGACCCAGCTCAAGCCGCTTGCCATTCAGATTGACCGTGAGATCCGTCAGAGTTTTCGCGGTCAAGCTGTAACGCTCCGCGCCCACGCGAAGAAGCAATGTCTGTTCCGTATTTCTATCGGCATTGATGGCCAGCAGCGCCACCCCTCCCGGCTGGTTGCGCAGGCAATGGGCGTAGAGGTGCAGATTCGCTGACGGCGACGGACCCGGATCGAGCACAGTGGTTCCCATCAACCTTCGCCACAGCAGTGCAGCCCAGTAGTCCGGCCGCGGCTCCAGCGTCTTCTCGTCCAGCAGGCCGTAGTCGCTGGCGTTGAGCGTATTCTGCATTTGCACCTGCACACCAAGTCGCGCCAGGCTGCCCAGTTGATTCAGATAGCGAAACGTATCTAGAAATGTTGCGGCCCAACGGTCGCCGCCGCAGGCAGCTTGACCGGTTTCGCTGTTCCAGATGGGTTTTCCCGGCTCGTACTCGTCGCGCAGCGCGGCATAGAACGCTTCGCCGCTTGCTCCCCGCGAGAGCCAATCCACCGATAACGCCGCTTCCTTCGTGGTAGCGACCGCAGAGCCCAACGCTGCGCACCGGCTTGATGCCGCTCCGTAGGAGTGGTAGCTGAAAATGTCGAAGACAGGACCCGTTGCTTTCAGAATCCCTTCAGATGTGAGCAGGTGCATGAACGGCGGCGCAAGCGGCGTTCCTTCGCCCACGCCGCCAGGCCCCATAATCTGCATCTCCGGTACATTCGCTTTGGCCCAGGCCTGAAACACCGCAAAATCGCGCGCAAACGCCTGCGCGTCGTATCCCTTGGGTGCACCACCTACATCAGGAAATGTGGGTTCATTCATGAACTCCGCCGCGGCGATGCTTCCGCCGGCAGACTTCGTAAAAGTCATAAATGTCTGCGCCACCTCGGGCGTCCAGACGCCTGCGGCATCGCGCGTCCCCGCGCTCAAGGCAAACGAAGTCACGATGCGGGCATCCACGGCGTGCGCAAAATCGATCACGCCCTTCCACTGCTGGCGTGTTAACACGCTATTGAACCCCGCCGGCGGTTTCGACGGAGCCGGATCGTCCGAATCCTGAAAGTACGTCGAGTTCATCCATGTGCCGCTGACACGAACGTAGGCCGGTCCCAGCGCGGCGGCCAGTTTGCGCAGCCGCGGATTGCTCAAATCAATAGGAGCTCGATATTCATAGAGCGATGGATCCATCCCCGGCAGAGTGCCCGTCGCCGGCTCCGAGGCCGCATTCGATTTGCCGACTGAAGCATACGGCTTCCAGAATCGACCTCCCGTTACCTCAACGGCCTCGATGTTGTACGACTGGAACCGTTCGTCCACTGTTCCGACGCGGGGCATCGAGCCCGGCGCAATAGGGGTCGCGGGAGTTTGCGCGGAGTTCGCTGCACACGCTGCTCCCATCATCCATGCCGCACCCAATGTCCAGCTCGCCAGCTTCGTTGCCCGCGCCATAGAATTGCCCGCCTCTCTTGCAATCAATCAGTCAACGCCCAAGTATAGGTGATCTCACTGACGGCGATCTTTGGCGCAAATCTGTCCGTTGGCGTTCTGCCCGTCCCGCAGCGTATAACGCTGCCATGGGGGAAACGTCCGCGGTGGAAATTGATGCGTGGCTGTGCGACGGCGGAATCGTGGTCACTGCCAGCGAACGCGCCGCGCGGTCCCTGGCGCTGGCTTTCTCTCGCGGCCGCCGTGCCGAAGGGCTGACCGCATGGTCTACTCCCAAAATTCAGGATTGGCATAGCTTCGCTCGCGCGGCCTGGGATGAACGCGATCTCGACGGCCGCGTGGTGCTGAGCCCAATCCAGGAGCAGTCGCTGTGGGTGCGGATTGTGGCCCATGCCGCCCCCGAAGCTGTGCAACTCGCCGGCGCGGGCGATCGCCTGGCTGCGCTTGCCATGAACGCGCACCATCTGCTCTGCGACTACGCGCCACAGCTACTCAAAGACAATGCGCGCGTCGGTTGGGATCAGGACGCCGGAGCGTTCAGCGGCTGGCTCACTGCATTTAACGACCTCTGCCGCGCTGGACAGTTCATCAGCGCAGCGCGTCTTCCGCTAGAACTCATCGCTGAACTCGAAGCAGACACCGCGAGGCGTCCGCCGCTTCTACTTGCCGGCTTCGACCGCATTCTGCCCACGCAACAAACACTGTTCGCTGCATGGAGCGCGGACAATGGTGTGCACGAAGCTCCGCTCGGAGCCGCGGCGGAACAAGTCGAATTTCACTTTGCCGCCGATCCTCCCGCAGAACTCGCCGCGTGTGCGCTTTGGGCTGATGCCCAGCTCGCAGCCGATCCTCATGTGCGTCTGCTCGTGATTACGCAGGACGCGCGCAAACGCCGCGGTGAGATCGAGCGCGGGTTCCTCCGAATTCTGAGCGCGAACGAAAACTCACTGGACGCCGCGAAGCTCCTGGAGTTTTCGCTCGGCGTACCGCTGGGCCACGTCGCACTGGCGCGCGGCGCACAGTTGCTCCTGCGTTGGCTCGGCGACGCCATCGCCGAAAACGAACTCGACTGGCTCCTCTCGACCGACCAGGTCGCGGCTTCACCCGACGAATCGCGCGCGCTGACCGCTTACATGCGCGACCTGCGCCGCCGCGGCCTGCAGCGACCGCGCTGGAGGCTCGAAGAATTCCTGCGCCAGCGTGCGCACGTCGAGCTGCCTGCCGAGTGGACCGCGCGCATGACGCAAGCCCAACAGCGGCTGCAGGAATTCGCGCGCCGTCCGCAAACTCCGCTTGCGTGGGCTGAGATTTTGCCGCAGTTGCTTGAGATGGCTGGCTGGCCCGGCGCAAAGCGAAGAAACCGGACAAGCGCCGAGGAACAGGCGTTCCGCCGCTGGCATGAAACTGTCGAGGCCTGCGCTTCGCTGGGTTTCGATGGCCGGCGCATTGCATGGAGCGATTTTCTTAGCGCGCTGGACCGCGTTGCGGATGAAACGCTGTTTGCGCCCGAGTCGCAGGACGCGCCGATTCTGATTGCGGGCCCTGCGGAGTCCGCTGGACTGACCGCCGACGCCATCTGGTTTCTCGGCGCAAGCGAGGACGCATGGCCCGCGGCCGGCGCCACGCATCCACTCATTCCACTCGGCGTACAGCGCGAGGCTAGGATGCCGCACGCCTCAGCAAAACTCGATTGGGATCTAGCAAGCGCCATGACGCGCCGTGTGCTCGCTTCTGCGCCTGAAGTTCACTTCAGCTACGCCCGGCAAAGCGAAGGCGTGGAAGCGCGCCCTTCGCGACTTGTCGTACAAGTCGCAGGAGTGCCGCAGCCGTTAACTGCCGATCTCGCAGCTTCCGACCATCCCAAACCACTCACTGTTACATTCGACGATGCAACGCAGCTTCCCTACCCTCTTCGCGATGTCTCCGGCGGAGCCAACGTCCTCACCACGCAATCGCAATGCCCGTTCAAGGCCTTCGCAATGGCACGGCTCGACGCGAAGGAGTGGGACGCGGCTGATGCAGGACTCACCGCGCCGGAGCGCGGCCTTCTGCTGCATGAAGTGCTGCACTCCATCTGGGGTGGTCCTCCCGACGGCATCTGCAACCACGCGGAGCTTATGGCGCGCACCGATCTTGCCGCTTTTGTCGAAGGCCATGTGCGCCGCGTGCTCGACAACGAGATGCCTACCCGTGCGCGGGAGTGCATGCCGCCAAGGTACCTCGAACTCGAAGCGGCGCGCCTCACCATTCTCGTTACTGAATGGCTCAGGTACGAATCCGCACGCGTACCGTTTACTGTGGCTGGGACTGAAGTGGATGCGCGGCCCGCGATTGCCGATCTCGCACTCAAGGTGCGCCTCGATCGTATCGACCGCTTGAATGACGATTCTCTGTTGGTCATTGACTATAAGTCGGGCATGGTCTCGCCGAGTTCGTGGGACCTCCCACGCCCCGACGATGTGCAATTGCCGCTTTACGCGGGATTCGCACTCAAAGATGGCCCGGAGAGTGCCGGAGGGCTTGCCTTCGCGCAGATTCGCGCCGGCGAGAGCAAGGAGTTTTTGGGGCGCGTAAAGAACGCGCGGGCCACGTTGATAAGCGGTCTCAGCGCCGGCAAAGCAATTGTTAAAAAGCCTCTCACGGACGAAGAGATGCGCGCATGGCGCGCGTACATCGAAGAGATGGCGCGCGATTTCGTTGCGGGCCGTGCCGAGGTCGATCCGCGCGAATACCCGAAGACCTGCGAACGTTGCGGCCTTCAGGCACTCTGCCGCATCCAGGAAAATCCGCCGCAAGCTGAAGAAGAGAACGGCGACGCTGAGGAACCTTCCGATGCCAGATAAGCAAAAGGCGCCGCCTCCCGACCAGCCGCAACGCGAGCGAGCGCTCGACGCAACGCGCTCCATTTTGGTGCGCGCGCCCGCAGGATCGGGCAAAACCGATCTGCTGACGCGCCGCTTTCTCCGTCTGCTCGGCGAAGTGAACGATCCCAGCGAAATCGTCGCCATCACGTTCACCAAGGCCGCCGCAGCCGAGATGCGTCACCGCATTCTCTCCAAGCTCGAATTGGTTGCAACCGCCGGCGCTGACGAAGCTGCGGCCGACCCTTTCTCTATGAAGTCGCTGGCGCAACGCGCGCTTGCCCGCTCGCGTGCCCTCGGCTGGGATCTCCTCGACCTTCCCGCGCAACTGCGCATCTCCACCATTGATTCCTTCTGCCGTGAGCTTGCCTTGCAGCAGCCCATTCTCTCCGGCCTTGGCGGAGGCCTGGAGATCTACGACCAGCCGAAAGAGCTTTATCGCCGCGCAGCGCGCCGCACGCTCGAGCAGATTGGGAAAGATAACGCGAGTCTGAGCGCTGCCCTCGAAACGCTTCTCCTGTGGCGCGACAACAGTTGGGCCGATCTCGAGGGCCAGGTCGTAACCATGCTCGAGAAGCGCGACCAGTGGATGCACGATTTTGTCCTTGACCGCGACCCGGATTGGAACGCGCTCCGCCAGCGGTTAGAGCGCCCGTTTGCCCGCAGGGTGCGGGAACATCTGACGGCGTTGAGTCAACTGTTCGATCAATCTCCCGGCGCACTCGAAGAGGCGCACGCACTGGCGCGCTTTGCGTGCGAGGAGCCTGGAGACAATTCGCCTTGGGATCTAGCTGAATGTGCCGAAATTCCCTGCGCATCATTTTCCGCAGAGGATGTCGCATGCGACGCGTTCCGAGCGCTTGCCCTATTCCTTCAAACCAAGCAAGGGACTTGGCGATCAGAAAAGGGCCTGAAGACCACTGACGGATTTCCATCGACTCCGCGAGGCCGCGCAGGAAAATCGCGCTTTTCATCTTTGGTTGCTCGGCTCAACTCCGTCGAGGGTCTCGAAGCAGTTCTCGCGGCCGTCCGCGATCTCCCACACACCCGCTACATCGAAGAAGAGTGGGAGATTGTGCGAGCATGTTTCATCCTCCTGCGTCATGCCGCGGGCCAGTTGCGCGTGGTGTTTGCGGAGACGGCTGCAGCGGACTACATTGAAATCGCGCAAATCGCACAAAAGGCACTCAAAGGTGAAGACAATCTGCCGATCGAAGCCGCACAGAACCTCGCGGACGGCATTCACCACCTGCTGGTCGATGAGTTCCAGGACACCAGCCGCCGCCAACACCAGTTGCTCGCACATCTCATTGCTGCGTGGTCCGGGCGCGAGGACCGCACCCTGTTTGTGGTGGGCGATCCGATGCAATCCATTTATGGATTCCGCGAAGCCGATACCGAGCTCTTTCCGCGCGCCGAGCAGCTTGGCTTGGAAATTCCCGATGATCTTCCGCTGCTTTTCGATTCGGTGCTGCTGACGGCCAACTTCCGCACCGCGCGGCCGCTCGTCGATCGCATCAACGACACATTTACGCAGATTTTTACCGGCGGCGACGGCATTACTTTTGTCGAAGCCGAGCCCGCGCGCGATTCATCCCTCGAGTCCGGCCTTCACGTTGTTGCTCACGACGACCCGCACCTGCAGCTTCACCTTGAATTCTCGCCGGCGTCGCGCGGCAACTCGCTTAGCTCTGTTGCCGACGAAAAAGATGCGCTGAAACTGCAACGCGAGGTCGCGCTCGAAAAGCAGACGAATAATATTGTTGCCCTGATCCGCGACCATCTGCCGCAAATGGAGAAAGCACGCGCGGCGAAAGAACAATATCGCATCGCCGTCCTCGGCCGCGCGCGCAAAGCGTTAGTGCCCGTGGCTCAAGCGCTGCGTGAGGCGGGTATTCCCTTCCGCGCCATCAAGCTCGAGACCTTGCAGGATCGCCCTGAGATCATAGACGTGCTGGCGTTGACCCACGCGCTGCTCAATCGCGAAGACCGTGTAGCGTGGCTGGGGGGTCTTCGCGCGCCTTGGTGCGGCCTCTCGCTCGCCGATCTGCACACACTGGTCAGCGCCGACGACGAACAGCTAAAGTCACGTCCCGTGCCCGAGCTGTTCGCCGAGCGCATGACGCTGCTATCCAGCGAAGGCCGTGTAGCCGTGGAACGCGTGCTGCGCGCGATCGAGTTCGCCGATCATCTGCGTTCCACGCGGCCCTTCGCAACACTCGGCACCTGGCTCGAACAGGTTTGGCTGCACCTGGGCGGCGCGCACTGCGTGGACGATGCGGCGCGCGCTAATCTCGACCTGCTCTGGCAACGTCTCGACACATTGCCACAAGGCGAGCCCGATCTACTGGGCCCGGCGCTCGACGCGGCCCTCGGAGACCTCAAGGCCCTGCCCGACCCCGCGTCGGAGATCGACTGCGGCGTGCAACTGATGACCATCCACGAAGCAAAAGGCCTTGAATTCGAGGTCGTGATCGTGCCCGATCTACAGGCCGGCACGGGCAATAATAAGCCGGAATTGCTTTCCTGGCTGGAGCGCGGCTTGCCACCGGAGGCCAACGCTACCGAGCCAGAAGAGATCACGGAGTTTCTCGTTGCCCCAATTGCGGCGAAGGGAACCGACCGAAGTGCAGCAAAGGGTTGGGTGGATCGTGTGCGCCATGAGCGCGAGAAGCAAGAGGCGCGCCGCGTCCTTTATGTAGCTGCAACGCGCGCCCGCGAAGAGCTGCACCTTTTCGCGCGTCCGGAGTACAAGACCGCCGACGGGGTTCCCACCGAGTTGGTCATGCCGCGAGAAAGCCTGCTCCTGACCGCATGGCCCGCGTGGGAAACCGAGATTCGTCGCCAATTTGAGGAGTGGTCGGCTGCCCGCGCATCCGCCGCCGAGCCCACCACGATCGAATCGCTCGCGGCTTCAGGCGACAGCGAATTGCGCATCTCGCTTCCAGTTCTGAAGCCAACACGCATACGCCGCCTGCCGCCGAGCTATCAACCCGAATCTACTGAATTCGCATCGGCGGCAGAGGAGCCACTGGCCGGCGCGGGTCGGCTTTATGAGCGCCATGAAGGCGGCCTGCAATCGCGCGCGCTTGGAAAAGCTGTGCACGAACTGTTTCAGCGTCTCGCGCAACTTCTCACCAAGAATACCAGCGAAGTTGTGCGAAAATCGCTCGCCCGCGTGCAGCCGCGCATCGCGGCTAACTTACGCGCCTTCGGCATCGACGCCGGGCCGGCCGATCGACTCGCGACACAGGCGCTTGAGATGGTTCTTCGCGCCGCCGACGACCCGCAAGCGCAATGGATTCTCGCGGCGCACGCCGATGCCGCTTCCGAGGCGCGATGGACGGGCGTAGTTTCCGGCGGTTTGCGCACGGTGCAGGTCGATCGCGTCTTCCGCGCCGGGCCCACGCCGCAATCCACCGACGACAACTCCGCCTGGTGGATTATTGACTACAAGACCGCGCACGAGGATGGCCTTGATCCCAAAGCTGCGCTGCCCGAATTGCGCCGCGAATTCGCTCCGCAGATTGAGGCTTACGCAAAGTTTCTGCGTAACCTGCACGGTGCAAATGCAAGGGTACGCGGCGGCTTGTACTATCCGCGCATGGCGCTGTTCGATTGGTGGGAATTGTAAGCGGCTCCAGCCCGCCATCATTCTTAAACTTCCGGCTCACGCCTTGCAAAGTTCTTCCGCGAACACGTCGCGTGCGGCAAGAATGAGCCGCTCGGCATTGCGCAGCATGAACGCGTACGCAAAGACCGCAGCGACGGCAAGCGGGCCGAAGATCCACGCTGCCAGCCACGGCACACCGAAGTAACTGGACGCATAGCCGATGGGAACCTGCAGCAACATGGTCCCAAACAGCACCCCCAGAACCAGCAACGAACTGGTGCGGTTGGTGGGCGTGGCGCCTCGCGGGCTCCGCGACTGCCCAGGAACAAATTTCCGTGGCGCCTGGATCGACCGCAGAGTTCCGATGGACAGATTCAACGCCACGACGAAGATCGTCCAGAACACGGTAGAAATCTGTGCCGAAACCGGAATGGGCGTTCGCGCCAACATGCAGATAATGGTCCAGGCCACCGTCACCTGGACAATGATGATTGCCAGGCTCATCAGATTCTTGGCCAAAACCACGTCGAGCATACGAACGGGCGCCAGCAGATACAACTGCACGCCGCTGCCGTCCGCGCCAAAGATGTTGTAGAGCGAACTGACAGCGGCAATGAGAACATAAGCAATCGCCGCAGGAAGAAAATACTTCGATGAGAAGGAGGAAAATGCGCGGTTCATGCTGAAAATGACAACGAATATCAGCGGCGTGAGCAAGCCGATCAGCTGCGTTCCATTGCTGGTCAATATGAGCCACTCCTTGCGCAGACACGCGGCCACGACGGGCGAAAGGATGCCGCCGGACGCGACAGATGCAGACCGAGCGGCGAATTGCGGCTCAGGCGCTTTTACGCGCGGGGCCGATGGCGCCTGCGCGCGGCGGCTCACACCCTCGCTCAGGTATTCGCCAAGAAACTGTTTGTGCAGCCGGATGGCAAAGACCGCAGCGAACAGCGCAGTGCTGGCCAGCAATCCCGCAAACTGAACACTCGCTGCCAGAGGATGTTTCGCGAGCAGAATTGTTTGCGCCGCAAATCCCGAAGGCAGCCAGTACAGGTACGATCCGGAGCTGTGCAACACATTGAGCAGCCAACTCGTTCGGACGCCGGGCGCACGCGTCGAGATCCTATGCAGATTCAGGAACTGGATGCTGACGGCAAACAGCGCCATCAACATGCTGAAAATCTCACGGAAGCGTCGGTTCGCCAGCCAGCGATCCATCCATGCGCCGATCATGCGCGTGAGATAAATGTTCATCAATGCGTAGACCGCCATCACTACCAGCGCGGGGAGCGCCAGCGATGCATCTGCCACACAGATCCCCACCGCGGCGGCCAGCAAGGCCAGACAACCCACGATGGTGCTGGGCGTCATGAGCCCGAGGAGCGAACGCAGCACAAAATACCGGCCGAAGCGCAGAGGAAAGCGCACCAGCGACGCAGGATCGAAGCTCTGAATGGTGGCCGCGATGCTGAGGCCGTTGATGCTCACGAACTGCCAGAGCAGCGTGATGCCGAGCAGCAGCGAAGCGAGTCTTTGGGGATGGCCATGGGAGATCGCCATCCACGCGAAGAATCCACTACCCGCAACCGGGGCGACGACGAGGGTTGCGAGCATAGGCCAGACGATGAGGCGCAGGAGGATGGCAAACACCACTCCGGCCACCTGGCGCGTGCCTTTGGGCCGCTTGCGATTCATGCCGTTGACAAAGATGCGCCAGCGCAGCCATGCGACGGCGAGCAACTGCACGCTAGCAGGAATGGGCGGCATGGAACCAGGACCACTCTGCGGGCCCGTCAGCTCAGCCATGAGAGCTCCTGCTCAGGCGCCGTCGCAGCGGGATTGCCTTCGCGATCCGCGCCCACAATTTCAAGGAAGATCTGCTCCAGGCTGCGCTTCTCCTCACTCGGTGGCGCGCCGCCTTCCTGGATTCCGGCTTGCGCGATGCGCGCGGCTCCGGCGCGCAGCTCGTCAAGCGAGCCCTGCGCCACCAGTCGCCCACGATGAATGATGGCAATGTGCGTACACAGACGCTCCACGATTTCCAGTACGTGCGAGGTGAGGAAGATGGTCACACCGCGCGAAATCATTCGCAGCAGCATGGCCTTGAGCGTGCCCGCGGCTACCGCGTCCACGCCCTCAAAGGGCTCATCGAGAAACAGCACCTTGGGCCCGTGAATGACCGCTGCCGCAAGAGCCAGCTTCTTCTGCATGCCATGTGAGAAGTCGGTGATCAGCTTCTTCTGCTCGCCGGCCAACTGCATGAACTCCAGCAGCTCCCGCGTGCGACTGAGAGTCGTGGCGCGGTCGAGGCCATACATGCGCCCCACAAACTGCAGGTACTCGTCGGCAGTGAGGCGGCCGAAGAGCGCCAGGCCCTCCGGCACCACGCCAATCTGCCGCTTGATCTCCGCGGAGTTGGCCTGCAAGTCGCCGCCGAGGATGCGAATGCTGCCTGAAGTGGGCGCAAGCAGCCCCGTCAACATCTTGATGGTGGTGGACTTGCCTGCTCCGTTAGGGCCGAGAAATCCGAAGAACTGCCCGGCCTCGACGCGCAGGTTCACGTTGTCGACAGCGATGAAATCGCCAAAGCGGCGGGTGAGAGCAGTGGTATCGATAGCGGGTGTAGTCATGGCTTCTTGCTTGCAACCACGATACACGCTACCCCCGCGATTTCTGTAAAAACCAACCCATTGCGATGCGCTCTCTGCGGGGCCTACTGTTCAATAACAACTGCCGCTGAGCGCGCGGGAATTTGCACCGTCCCAGTCACAGCAATGGCATCGGGCTGCTCGGGAGTTGCAACAAAAAGGCTGCCCGGATTCGGCAGGCTCACCTTGGCAGTAATGGCGTTCTCAGAACTCGGGTTGATGACAACCACCGCCCGTTTGCCATTTCCGGCGACGTAGACCGAATACCGCAACGCGGCACTCGCACTCACATCCGCGCCAAGAGTATCGCGGAAGGCTCCTTCCCAAAGGTAAGCCTTGTATTTGCGACGCAGGTCATCGATCTTCTGTCCGTAGGCCATGGTGAGCGGAAAATCGTGCAGGTGCCCCTTGTAGAGAAACGGCTCGTACTGAATCACGCAACGGTTGAGCAGAATCATGTTTAACTGTTCGCGATCGTCGAAGCCGCTCACCCCGGCGATCATCATCGAATTCCTGGTGTCGAGATACTGACATACAGGCGTCGCACTCACACCGCATTCGTTCACCGGGAAGTACTGCATCAGCCAGTCCTGCGGTCCTTCACCACCGAATATAAAATCGGGACTCACTTTGTCGGCGGCAGCGCGGAGATCGGCAGAAAGCGGCAGGTCGCCTCCGTAAATGTATCCCGGCGGAACGTAACCGTGTCCCGAAGCGAAGTTGTAGATCACGCCCGCGTGGTGGCAGATTTCATCCCACAACCAGCCTGTGGATCCAAGCGCCAGGATCTTCTGGAACTCCTTTAACGCAATTTCGCGATACGCGGGATCCATAAAATCCATCACCGCTCGCCGCCGCGTATTGATTCCGGCCAGCTGCGTCGGCGTCACATAGTTGTAGCCGCCTTGCTCGTAGCGAATTCCGTACGGATCTTTGGTCTCGTATTTGTAGAGCTCGTCCTTGTACCATTGCGACGTCAGATCGGCCCAGTTCAACTTGCCGAACAGGATCACGTTTACGCCCAGCGATTGCACCTTGGCGATCGCGTCATGAAACTCCTGCCACGTTCCCAGGTTCGGGTCGATGGCCTGCGAGGGATCGTCGCGATCCTGTCCGCCGATGTTCCATCCGATCAGTTGCACCGCTTTCACGCCGTATTTGGCATACTCCTCGCCATACTCGACAAACTTTTTGTACGAGATGGTGTAGTCCTCTTCCGGCGTGTTCATCCGAAGCATGGTCCAGGAGTGCACGTCGCTCGCCCACGCAGGAAGATGCGGCGTTTTGAACCATGTGTTGCGCCATTCCTTGTACACATCGATGCCCGCATGCCAATCGCCCTGGTATCCGCGAAACACGACCGGAGCAAATTTCTTTGTCGAATTGGGATCGGCAAAGACGAAGTGACAGACGCGGAACTCCTGATGCACCGGGAACCCTGAAAATTCATCAGTCTTCGGCACTACGGCTCCGTGCACTACTCCGGGATGCTGCTCAAACGTGAATTCCGCGTAATAGGGCAGCGTGGGATCGGACAATTCGACGTAGAGCCCCTCAGTCTGGGCTTGAATCAGGCAAAAATTACTGCGGTGCGACCCGAAAGTCTTGATGGGAAAATCAACGCCCCAGTATCCCTTCTCGTTGCCAAAGTCCGGATAGATCTCATCGGAACCGAGATTCCCGTACCACATGGTCCGGACCGCCACGGTGGAGTTGCTTGTGGGCGGATTCAGGTCGCCGAAATACGGATAGTCGACGGTCTCTACCGTGCAGGTGGATTTGTTCTCGAGCGTGGTGTCGAAGGTGAGTTTGCCGTTCGTCAAAGTGACGGTAGCGGTCAGCGTAATGGGCAGCACGCCTCCGTGTTCGCTGGCAAGATCTTTCCACACAATGCGCACTTGGCTGTCTGAAATCTTCACGACACTCGCAGCCTTTTGTTTCTGCCCAAGCACAAAGTTGGCGCGGCGGCCGGGAATGGGAACAAGCATCCTGAAGGATGCGCCGAGTGCCGGTCGACGTTCCACTGTCCATTTCGTCGGCTCGTGCTCCATCCGCGTGAGAGCGCCTGTGACGGGATCGAAGGCCACCAGGAAATCGTGATCCTGCAGGATCACTTCGCCTGCAATATCCGCCGCTTGCGCCGTGCTCAGCTCCAACTCGGCCGTCAGAGCGCTCATTGCGGCAAGTCCCGCCAGCTTATTGAAAGTCCGTCTGTCCATCTCTATCCTCTAGTCCTCCGTCGGGGCAGCGCCCTTGGGGAAGTTCAAATTTCGTTTTGTTCCTGCGGGGTCTTCCAACTCAATCGAGCCGCGGATCCTACGAAGGGCTTGCATGCCTTCGGCACATGGTAATTTCGACCAGGAGATCGGTTCCCTTCGCAGACATCGGGCTTTAGTCGAAAGTTCCTGCTTTGAGATTTTGCGGGTGAGATACCGGTTTCCCGCAAGCCATCATATGTTGTGAAACTAGAAAGCGTCAACTCAGAAGCGATGCGGCCTCGGCTGCTCCGGCACTGCGGCCATTCCTTCACGCAGGTTTACGGCCATGGTTCCGCGCATCAGCTTCGCCTGGAAAGCGAAGCAAATGTTGGTTAATCTCTCTATAGTTGGCCGAATTTTATCCTTTATCCCCAGGAGGAATGTCCAATGGCAAAATCCACGAAAAAACCAGGCGCCGCTGCGAAAGCCGCCGCGAAACCGCGCAAGCCGGCGGCAAAAAAGACCGGCGCTCGCGCAAAAGTGACTCCGATTTCGATTTCGCACGAGAAAGTAGCAGAGCTCGCGCATCACTTCTGGGCCGAGCGCGGCGGTACGCACGGATACCACGAAGACGATTGGTTCCGCGCCGAACAGGAACTGCGCGGCAAAGCGTCCTAGCTGCTATCTAGAACACGTTGCAACCATCTGCCCTGCATCGGGGCATAGTGTTAGCTGCGCCGAAACCAGATTTTCTAAGACGTTACCAATGGTTTTGCTTGCCAGCGCCGGAGGCACATTCGTAACTCGTGGGCGGCTATAATTACCTAGGCGAATTCCCCGATTTGCGCGGATACCGACGCATTTCTACAGGCCGTTTTTGAGATGCAGTTTCAAGGCAGTCATTTAGAGAGTTGGCGTCCCGTCGTCTGGATGAGCGCCCTGGCTCTCGCCGGAAGTATCGTCTTCACGGCCATCGATTTGGTGACGCACGAGTGGAGCACCGCCATCGTGACGGGCACGCTCAGCATCCTGCTCGCCGGCTTGCTGTATCTCATCCGTCGAGCCAGTCACCTTGCGGCTCAGTTTCTCTTCGTCCTCACTGCGGCCGGTTGCCTCCTGATTCTTGTCGCTATCTTCCACCTGCATCTGGCGGGCGTGTTCTGGGCGTATCCCTTCCTCTGCATCAGCTACTTTATCTTGGGATCGGGCAGGGCCAGCGTTCTGATGTGCATCTTCTGCCCGATCGTGGTCTTCGGCGCCTGGCACTGGACCACGCACGAGGAATTCCCGCGCGTAATAGGCTCCCTGGTGCTCACCTGGATCTACGCGCTTATTTTTTCTACAAATAGCGAGCGGCAGCACGCGGAAATGGAACGGCTCGCGGCCCGCGACCCGCTGACCGGCGCCGCCAATCGCCGTGAGATGGAAAAGGAAATCGAGCGCGCCGTCAATTTGCGCGCCCGCCACAAAACACCGGCGTCTGTCATCCTGTTCGATCTGGATCACTTCAAGAAAATCAATGACGACCGTGGGCACAATGTGGGTGACACGGTACTGATTGAAATGGTTGCATCGGTCTCAGCTCGTTTGCGCAAAAGCGACCGCCTTTTCCGTACGGGAGGTGAAGAGTTCGTCGTGCTTCTGCAGCACAGCCGCCTGAGCGAAGCCTATGTGCTCGCCGAATGCCTGCGCAATATGGTGCAAAGCAATACCTTCGCCAGTCTGCCTGGCCTCACCATTTCGCTCGGAGTCGCCGAGTTGGAGGCCGGCGAGCCGGCCCCCGATTGGCTGCGCCGCGCCGACGACGCTCTTTACCGCGCCAAGGAACTGGGCCGCAACCAGACGGTTCGCGCCGTTCCACGCTTGGCGGAGTTACCCGTCGGCTAGACTGCTCAGCTTCAACTTTTGAGAAGGATGATTTCAGAGAGGGACGTCCCGCCCCCGGCGCGCAAGTGCGCCGAGAGCGAGGAATGCATCTATTGCAGATTCGCCATCAAGGCTTCGAGAGTGGACTTCGGCGGACGCGTCACGGACTCGGGTAGCGTGGCCAGCGGCTCATCGACTAAGTTCAGCTGATCGATAAACGTCGGCTTTTGCGTATTGATATAGAAGACGCCGGTGAGGACTTCGTCCTTTTCATGCGCTTCCATCAGTGTACGCACCGCGTTGGCTTTGTCGGTTGGGTCGTAGTCTTCAAGCAGCTTGCGCAGGCGCAACTGCGAGCCGTCGTGCATTTCCACGTCGTAGACCTGGCCCGAATCGTAATCCACTTCGATATCGTCGAAGCTGGCCACAAAACCGATCTCGTTGATCGGTTCGTCGTGGTCTTGCAGGAACTTGTAGCTTTTGGTCGAGCCCTCATGGTCGTTAAACGTGACGCAGGGACTGATGACGTCGAGCATCACCGTACCCTTGTGCGCGATTGCCGCCTTGAGCATGGAAAGCAGTTGCTTCTTGTCGCCCGAGAACGAGCGGCCCACGAATGTCGCGCCCAGTTGGATGGCGAGAGCGCAGGTATCGATAGGCGGAAGATCATTGATCACGCCGGTCTTCAGCTTGGAGCCGAGGTCGGCCGTGGCCGAGAACTGGCCCTTCGTCAAGCCGTAGACGCCGTTGTCTTCGATGATGTAAATCATCGGCAAGTTGCGCCGCATGAGGTGCACGAACTGTCCCATGCCGATGGAAGCCGTGTCGCCGTCGCCGGAGACGCCCAGCGCAGTCATGGTGCTGTTGGCCAGTACGGCGCCGGTGGTCACGCTTGGCATGCGCCCGTGCACGCTGTTGAAGCTGAACGAGCGATTCATGAAGTAGGCGGGGCTCTTCGACGAGCAGCCGATGCCGCTCATCTTCATCACGCGCTCCGGCTCGACGCCCATCTCGAACATCGCGTCGATGATGCGCTCCGAGATCGCGTTGTGTCCGCAGCCGGCGCAAAGCGTGGACCTGCCGCCGCGATAGTCCACGATCGGCAGCCCAATATGATTCAGTTTCGGGCCCTTGGCCCCACTAGCAGTTGCGGTGGCCATTACAAGCCCTCCTTAGTTGCGAATTCGTCCGTGATCGTGCGGGCGTCGATGGGCAACCCGTTGTAGTGCAGAATGCTGCGCAGCTTCACCACCTGGTCGGCGGGAAGGTCCAGCTTGAGCAGGCTGGCCAACTGCGCATCGCGGTTCTGTTCCACCACGTACACGCGCTCATGGCTGGCCACAAAGTCGTGAATCTCGTGCGCGAACGGAACGGCGCGGATGCGCATGTAGTCCACGCTTAGGCCGTGCTCGTTCTCGATCTGGTCGAGGCTCTCGCGCAGCGCAAAATCGGTGGAACCAAAGGCCAGGAAGCCGATCTTCGATTTGCCGTTGCGATAAGTCAACGGCGCCGGAACCAGCGTGCGCGCGTATTCGAACTTCCGCGCCAGCCGATCCATCACGGCCACATACTCTTCCGGGCGCTCAGTATAGCCCGCCGCATCATTGTGTCCCGAGCCGCGCGTGAAATACGCCGCCTTGGGATGCATGGTGCCGGGAAGCGTGCGCCAGCCAATGGCGTCGCCATCCACGTCACGATAACGTGCGAAACCGCCCAGCTTTTCGATCTCTTCGGCAGTCAGCACCTTGCCGCGATCGAGCGGCTTCTCAGGATATGCAAACTGCTCCGACATCCAGTTGTTCATGCCCAGATCGAGATCGGTAAGCACGAATACCGGCGTCTGCAAACGCTCCGCCACATCGAAGGCCGCATAGCCAAACTCAAAGCACTCTTTTACGTTGCCCGGCAGTAGAACAGGATGCTTTGTGTCGCCGTGCGAAAGCAGCGCCGTCGAAAGCAGATCGGCCTGCTGGGTACGCGTCGGCATGCCCGTCGAAGGCCCGGTACGCTGCACGTCAAAAATCACGCCGGGAATCTCTGCGTAGTAACCAAGCCCGGTAAACTCTGCCATCAGCGAGATGCCCGGTCCCGAGGTCGAGGTCATGGACCGTGCGCCGGCCCAGCCCGCGCCCAGCACCATGCCGATCGCCGCTAGCTCATCTTCGGCTTGCACCACCGCAAAGGTGGCCTTGCCCTCCGGCGTCACGCGAAACTTCTTCAGCAGATCCGTCGTCGCCTCAATCAGCGAGGTCGACGGCGTGATCGGGTACCACGCCACCACCGTCACGCCGGCGAACACCGCGCCCATGCCGCAAGCCGCGTTGCCATCGATGATGATCTTGCCTTCAGTCTGGCTCATCTGCTCGATGAAGTACGGATCCTGCTTGGTGAAGTTGGTCCGGGCATACTCGAAGCCGGTTTCAACAGCGCCGAAGTTCAGGTCGAAGACCTTCTGCTTCTTGGCAAACTGCTTCTGGACGCACTTTTCTACGACCTTCAGGTCGAGGTGCAGCAGTTGCGCCACCACGCCCACGTACACCATGTTCTTGACCAGCTTGCGCAGTTTGGCCTCGGGACATAGAGCCGCGGTGAGCTTGTCGAACGGCACCGGATAGCAGACCACATCGTCGCGATACTGCTTCAGGTTAAAGTTTTCTTCGTAGATGGCTACGCCGCCCGTGGGCAGCGAAAGCATGTCCTCGCGCGCCGTCTCGGCATTAAGCGCCACCAGCACGTCCGATTCCCGCTTGCGCGCCACATAGCCGTCTTTGCTGGCGCGGATGGTGAACCACGTGGGCAATCCGGCAATGTTCGACGGGAACAGGTTCTTCCCGCTCACGGGAACGCCCATCCCGAAGATGCTCTTCAGCAGCACGCTGTTGGCGGACTGCGAACCCGATCCGTTCACCGTGGCTACATTAATGGTGAAGTCGTTGACGATGCGCGGACGCGCGCTGCTTTCGCCCTGTTCTTGTCCCAGGGCCAGGTTTCCAGTCGCCATGTGGCGGGATTCCCTTCCGAAAAAACTTGAGCGATTTGATGCGCCCCAAGAGCGCCGGACCACCCTCTAGAGGATGCCGGATCATCTCGCCCCAATATGTGATTATAGTCACTTCTGAGTGTCAGCGTCTCAAACTGCGCCCCAAGAGTAACTCCCCTGAACGGGGCATGGGTTGGAGTCGCCCATTTTGGAATTCATTGTCAGTAACATGCTTTTGTTTCATCATTTTATGGGTAGCCAAAAGGCTAAGAACCCGACGCGGTATTGAGCGCTAAGCTTTGTGGAGAGTGAACAGCCTCAAGTCGAGCTTGAAGTAGTTCGTCGATCCGGCCGACGCTGCCTTGGCGCTGATGGCGTACTGCGGACGTGAGCGGTCATGGATGTTCGGCTTTCAGTGCCTTGAGCCGCGCCTGGGCGAGCAGGTAGGTATCTTCCGGATCGATTTGGCCTTCAGGCTTCTCAACTTTCTCATAGGCCGCGATGGCCGCGTCGTCAACACCGTATTGCTCGTATATCAGGCCAAGTGCGTACCAGACGGCCGAATTTGGCAGGGAAAGGTCGTCTAGCGGCATGCCTTTCAGCAGCAAATCGCGCGCTTCGGAGGTCTTGCCCGAGGCAGCATAAAGGCAGGCCAGCGTGTGCATCTCGGAAAAGCTGTTGTTGTGCGTCAGAGTATTCGACTGGCGCGAGGCTTTGATGGCGTCATCATTGACGCTGTTGTCGAAGAGCGCCGACCACGCGTACATGTTGTAATCGTTCAAAGTGGCTTTTCCATTGTCGAAGAGCATCTGATACGTGGCGCGATTTCCGGGCCAGTCGCCGCGGTACGCCAAACACCTGGCCTTCATCCGCAGCAGCTCTTCGTCGTCAGGATGTTTGGCGAGGCGCGAATCGAGCATCTGCTTCCAGTCGTCCCAATCCTTCAGCAACAGATCGGCGCTGGCAGCCAGGCCGATGGCGGTGTAGGAATCAGGAAAACTCTTAAGGATTTCAGCAGTCATCTCTTTCAAATGGGATCCATCTTCTGCGGTGCGATATCCGTTGGCGAGAAGCAGAGCGAAGTTCAGCCGCATGTCGCCTGCCGGAGCCTTCTCCCACGCCGCACGCAGGTCCGGCAGAAGATTGCGAATGGCGGAAGTATTCACGACCAGAGAAGCTGCGGCCCATCGCATCGCGTCCGGGTCGGGTGCATCGCCCACCGTCCAGAATCGAGGGAAAAGCGACCCCGAGAGGGGATCGTCGCCACCGCCTTTATGCTCCCACTCACGTATCCAGTCCAATAAAGCGCGGGCCTCTTTTTCGCGGCCATTTTTGAGCAGATAGAGCGCATAGTTTCCAGCCTGAGAAGGCTGGTGATTGCTCCCCACAAGACGATATCCGCCGTCTTCGCGGGTAACGAAGTACTGCGTAGGCAACCAGTTGAAACCTTCGGCGCTTACCCGGTAGCCGGTATCGTCAGCCCCCTCCGATTTGAGCTTGAGATTGCCGGCCACTACGTCAAGAAACACCGCCAGGGGCCAGTTGTAACTTCGGGCATTAAGATGTCCCTCGCCGCGGTCTTCTTCGTATCCCTTAAAATGGCGGCGCCACTCGTCATCGGAAGCAAAGGCATAATGCGTCCAGATCTCAGCGGCTGTGGTTTCCGCGTTCTCCGCCAGGGCGCCAGAAGAAAGCGTCAGAACCAAGCGCTGCACTACGGTTCGTGGATCGACAGCGGGCAAGTACTCGCCATTCCATGGAGCAAGATTTCGAATCAACGTAATCCGCTGTGCCGTACCGGCCGAATCCTGCTGGCCTTCAACTGCGGCGGAGAGGATGCCGGTGGCTTCAGGGTAAAGGCGCTTTTGCGAGAGCAAATTGCCTGCACTGGCGAGGGCCGCGGACCGATCATCGCCGCTGCCCCCAAGTCGATCTGTGCGTTCGATTCCGGCGGAAATGCCTTTCGCACCGCCTCCAAGCGCAACGGTGCCCGCAATCTCCAAAGCACGCCGGATTGCGCTCGATTGCACCTTGCCGAGCTCGTCCAGGAGTTCCTGGTAACGGCCACTGAAGTAGAGGTCGTAAAGAAAATCGTCCTCAAGGTTATCTCCCTCCGACTTGTCCTTTTCTCTCAGGGTGCGGAGTGTGGCAATGGCGTCGTCAAGATGGGCGGCAGCTGTGTAGCGCTCTCCTGCGGAGTCGTACTCTTCGAGGATTGCCAGATCGCCGGCGGCCCCGGAGTCGTCGGGATTGAGTGCGAGCGCCTTCTTAAGGCCGTTTGCGGCGCAATCCCAGTCATAGCCATACCCGAAGCGGACACCAATCTCGTTGAATTCGCAGACCCACCCGAGGATTTCGAAGCCGGCCGTGGATTTGGGATCGAGCCGGGTTGCTTCCTCGGCTTCGCTGCGCGCCCGATCGCCCAGGCCAGCTTTGAGAAAAGCGTAGGCGAGCTGCGCATGGCGAATGCCTTCAGAGGGGTGCTTCGCAATTTGGGCTCGATCGTTGGCCAGTGCCTCGCGAATCTTGCCCGCGGCAAGCAGTTTGGATCCTGTCTGATCGAACCAAATCGAGAGGGCGTCCTGCTTATACAAGGCCAGCACGGCATCGCGGAGCGCGAGAGCTTCATCGGTGGTGTATCGAGGTTCCGCAGTCTCAAAGCGGACAATAGCCACAATTTGCCCTTCAGGTCCGGTTTCGTAGTGCTGAGTGAGCACAGCGGGCCCCATCGGCGTGGTCTTGTTTTCAGGCAATGCGCGCGCCTGGAAGCCGTCGGGGGGCGTAATTGTGTAGCGCCATTCAGTGGCGAAAGGATGAACGTCATACTCCGATGTGCGCGCTGCCACCGCGCGCTTGCGGTTCTCTTCCTGTTGAGGCGTCAGTTTCTCGCCCTCGGTTTTCGGATCGGTACGGAACCACCTGGGCAGCCGCTCTAAGATGTTGCCGTAAGGAATCCAGACCACAGCATTGTCGATGACTGTGTTCCCGCGCGCCGCATCGGTCATCTCCAGTTTCAGGGCGAAGGGTTGAGACAGGTCATGCGCGTCCCCATGGGTCACGTTGGTCAGAGACTTTGCCAGATACGTACTCTTCGCATAGTTTTCGAGATCTTCCCGCGTCTCCCGCGTCAGCTGGCCGCCGTAGACAGACCGGTATGAAGCGTCGATGTCGCCCCGCGTCATGGAGGTCTCGACAATTTTCGCCGGGCCATTGTCAGCAAGTACGACGTCGCGCAATTCTGTCACTTGATCGTCATCCGGCTTGGGTGTCGGCGTCATCGTGAGTCCCGTGGTTCCTTGGGCAATGATTAGGGCTTCACGCCCTTCGTCCATCGCCGGCAGCGATCCCACAGCGGTGTATTCCGCGGTCGCGTCAATCCACAGCGCATTGGCTCCGGACACGGCTGGCACATAGACGATGGCGTGATCGAAGAGGTTCATTCCCGGCAAATCGGGATTGAGATCGTTGCCGGGCCCCGAATCGAGCAGCGCCATGTCCGCATTGATGCCCGCGGCCCGCAGCATAGAGACAAGTAATGCGGCTTTATCTTTGCAATCGCCGTAGTGACGACTGAGGACCTCCGCTGCCGGAGCCGGCTGCAAGCTGGCCTGACCGAATTCGATGCCGGTATAACGCACGTCCTTATGGAGTTCTGCGACGATACGCGCGATGGTCTCCATGCGATTCGCGCCAGGCTTCGGCAGCAGGCTCCTTACCTTGGTTGGATCGATGCTGGCTTCGGCAAGGCTGCTGTAGGCGGCTGCCACCGATGTCCAGGATTCGCCCGTGGAAAACTGCACAAATGGACCAGTGTAGTTATGCGTAGACAAATTGATGTCGGACTCTACATGAGCCGGAAGATAGCCCTGTTCGACGGAAAAGTTGCGCACGTCCCCCGCGACCTCGTTCTTCACTTCGGCTTGCGGCAGTGCATTGAAGTTGAAACGAAAATTCGCGGCCGCAGGCACATCCACAAGCAATTCGGCGCGAACGATGGGAACATAGCGCGTGAAACTGTCGAAGTAGGCGCCGCCGCCCGAAGAGAAAGGCTGCTTGTCTGATCCCACAGCCTCTTCCTCGACGATCGCTCCCACTGAGATCGCGGGCAGCGGCACCTTGTGCAGGCGATCGTCTGTATAGGTGTTCCCGGTGCCTTCGCTCGCCGGGCCGTCGGTGATGGTTTTCGGATCGAGTGTTGTCACCTTCCCGTCCGGTGCGATGACGCGCGCGCGGATCTCCGGGGAATTCTGATACCACGGCGACCAGCGGACGCGAATTTCGGCCCAGTCGTCAACGCCCTCTTTGGTCTCGATCCGGTAGATCATGGTGTGCCGGTAGGTCAACCGGCCGGATGCGTCGAGCGAATAGGCGTCGCGTTCAAAGAGGACCGTGGCCTCAATAAATGGCTCGGCGGGGATTTTGGCCGCCGCGTTCTGGATGTCGGCCGGTGACGCGGCAAACCCTGGACCGGCAATCGGCCATGTGGGCGATTGCCCTGGCGAGACACAGGCAAAACTCGAAACAAATAGAGAAGCCAAAAGGACCGAGCGAATTGAATAGGATGGCATGACCGGGCCTCGAAATAAACTCAGGCGCATGCTGGGTGGGTACAACTTGAGCGCCTCATTCTTGAAGACAGCCAAGTCGCGCTGGTAGAGACCTACCGGAGCGTTGCATTCGCATCCACTCTGCCCTTGCTTGATTGGCTACCATAGTAGCGCAAGTGGTTCTACCGATGGCGGCAGCGCTTCCGCGCGGACGAAAAAACCGCTGGTTGTCTCATCCTTAGCGCGCTTTTTCGCGTTTAGCGCGGGACGGCGCTCGAACAGCCTGCGTAGGAAAAAAGTTGAATTCTAGGAGCCCGCAGCAAAAAGCTGACTCCGCGCATCGCGTCGCCAGCGCAAGAGCAGCGCCAGGGCAATCACGATCAGCGCCAGCGTGAGCCCTATCCAAAGCCCGTAGATTCCCCAACCGAGTCCAAAGCAAAGAGAGAATCCGAGCGGCAATCCCAGCACCCAGTAGCCCACCAGGTTGGCCCACATCGGCGCATGAGTTTCGCCCAGTCCCCGCAGCGCGCCCGTCGATACAGTCTGAATGCCGTCGAAGATCTCAAAGGCGGCGACGATGCCCAAAAGCCCCGGTCCCACGGCCAGCACGCGCGGATCGCGAGAAAATAATTCGATGAGCGGTCGCGGCCACAACAGAAACATCAGCGCCGCCAGCAGCATGAAGCACGTTCCCAACCCCAGCGCCATCCATCCCGCGCGCCGCGCCCGTGCGGCATCGCCTGCGCCCACCGCGTGGCCTACGCTGACCGCGGCCGCGGCGGAGATCCCCAGCGGCACCATGTAGGTGACGCTCGCATAGTTGAGCACGATCTGGTGGGTGGCCAGCGCCACCGGCGTCAGATAGCCGGCCGAAAGCGTGGCCAGATTCCAAGCGCCCACCTCGAGCAGAATTTGCCCTGCCGCCGGCGCGCCAAGTTGCAGCAGCCGCTTGAGCCGCGCGACCTGCGGCGCGGCCCAGTGGTGGAACAGCGGATGCCCCCGCCCACGTTCATAGCGCCAGGCGAAACCCAGCAGAGCCGTGGCCATAATCACGCGCGAAATCGCAGTGGAGATCGCCGATCCGTTTACGCCCAACGCCGGAAATCCGAGCTTGCCGTAGATCAGCGCCCAGTTTCCGAACCAATTGACCAGGTTCGCCAGAACATAGGTCACGGTAATGACACGCACCTGGCCCACGCCCTGCAGGTAGCGCCGAGTGGCCCCGTAGAGCAGCAGCGGCAACGTGCCCCAGTTGAGCAGCCGCAGGTATTCGCTCGCCGGCCCGGCGACTTCCGCCGCAATCCCGACGCGTCCAATAAAAAAACTCGCCAGCCAAATTCCCAGCATGATGGGCACAGCCGCAATGCACGCCAGATACACGCCCTGGGCCAGCCAGCGATGGCACTCATCGTGATCTTTGCGCCCGTATGCCTGCGATACCAGCGTATCCAGCCCCAGCATTAACCCGACGCCAAAGATGGAAGGCGTATAACAGATGGCGTTGCCCAGGGCCACCGCGCCGATCGCCGCCGGCCCCAGACGCCCCACCATAATGGTGTCCACGACGCCCATGGCCATCCAGCCCAGTTCGCTGAGCACCACCGGCACGGCCAGGGTCACCATGGCGCGCAGTTCCCTGCTCAAATTGGCCCGTTCCTGTTCCACTTCTTCACTCTACCTTCGACCCCCCGCGCCTCCCCATGCCCTATTTCCTACTTCCCGATTGACACCCGAGCCCCGCGCCCGATACCATCCGTTTGCGAGACCGGTCTCTCAAAGCTGCGAGCGAAGGGTTTCGCCCAGAAATAGGAAAACACTGCAACCCGGATTCACTGTATGTGAATCGTCTTGGCTTGCCGCGGCCTTCCTGGCGCGGCAGTCGTTTTACAAAAAGCCGAAGAATCGAGGAGCTTCATGGACCGGAGAACGTTCAACAAGCTGGCCGGACTGACCGCGCTGGCCGCAATGACTGAAAACATGGAATTGAGCGCCGAACAGGCCGCCGCCATCACTGGAGACGTGGTCCTGCAGGATAAAGACCTCCTCGTGGCCTTCGACCCGGCAACGGGCGCACTCACGCGCATGGAGCACAAGCCCACGAAGTGGGTGATCGAGCGCCGCCCCGCTCTGGGCGTTTCTTTCCGCATGCATGCGCCTCTGCCCGCGCAGCGCACCAACTTCATCTGGGGCCAGAAACAGCGCGCCAAGAGCGTGGAAAAGATTGCCGACAACCAGGTGCGGATCCAGTGGTCAAATCTGGAGAGCCAGCACGGCGGCGTTCTGCCCATCACCTTCACGGCCACCGTCACGCTCAAGAACGGCGCAATCACCTTCGACGGCGTCCTCGACAACCAGTCGGACCTGCATGTCGAGTCCGTTGACTATCCCTACTTCGGTGACCTGAACCCGCCCACGCCCGACACGCGCATGGTGGCCGAGCACATGTTTGTCGGCGATCTCTCCGACGAAGAAATCTACCCTCACTTCGGCAACAATCTCGGCTACTGGGGAGTCCGGTATCCCACCAAGACCTTCAACTCCAACCAGAGCCAGTTCTGCTTCATTCAGTCGCCTGAGCAGGGCATCTACGTGGCGCATCACGATCCCACCGTCCGCTACCTGCTCCAGTTCACCTTCGAGCAGCATCCCGGAACCATCGACTGGAACGGCAACGCGGTTCCGCAAACCGACGAGATATCCGGCCTGCCTGTGCATCTCGACTTCCGCACCTGTCACTTCATCTTTGCGCATCCCCACTCCTCGGTGAATTTGTCGCCCGTTGTGATGCAGCCCTACGCGGGCGACTGGCACGTGGGTCTGGACATATATAAGGAGTGGCGCGCCACCTGGTTCGGCAGTCCGCACGTTCCTGAATGGGTGAAGGACGTGAACTCCTGGCAGCAGCTGCAAATCGACGGCTCTGA
>JBEKEP010000041.1:0-26654 GCA_050013775.1 Occallatibacter sp.
CGATGTCGAGCACATAAACCCAACGCGGGTTGCGGATGCGATCTGTCGACGTGAGCGCCAGCCTGAATTCATCGCCTTGATGGGTGAGCTGATTGTCGGCCAGTGGAGTGTCGCTGAGCGGCTGGTCGTTTGCAGAGGGAAGCAGCGCCAGGGAATAGTACTCGAACATCGAAGCGTCCGTCGGGTTGTTGGCAAGCTCGATCCAGCCGCGCACCTTGGCCAGTCGCAGCGCATATTTGTTCAGATTGTCGCTGGCGTCGTCCAGATCGGAACCGGCGCCAACGAATACCCAGTCGCTGCGCACGGGATACTGCGAATGGGCGGAACAGCCCGGACTGTGCGCGGGGGCATTGGGCGAAGGCGGACCGGCCGCCAGATCGCTCTTGTGGTACCAGGCATACGCGGGGCCTTTGCTCGTCAGCACGCCGGCGAGCACGTAATGCGCGGTGGCCATTTTGTCTGCCATCCGCACCGCGCTGTCGGCGCCCGGCGCAAGTTCCGCGGCCATCTCGTGCGACGGCGGAAGATTGGCCCAGAGTTTTGCGCCGGCGGGAAGATGCTGTTTGAGCGCATCGGCGGTGAGCGTTGCGCCCAGACTCACGGGCGATGTATCGCCTGCTTTCAGCAGAATCCACTGCGAACCGTCCCAGCTGAGAACGTGCGTCCACGGCTGTTCGGCGGGATCATCTACCAGAGCCGCGCCCGAAGCGCGCACTTGGGACGCAGTGGCGAGGACCTGCTGCTGAGAAAGGTTCGAAGGCCACAGCCAAATGCGCAGCACCGAGGATTCATCGGGAACCCATTTGCTGAGGTCGAAGATGTCGCCGGGATTTACCGTGGCGCCGGCAGGGCTCACCACGTCGGCCGTGGAGCGCGCGATGCCGTTGAGTTCCTTGATGCGCAAGACGATGGGGTTGCCATTCTTGCCGGGAATTTCCGCGGTGAATTCGGTGCCCACTCCCAAACCGGCGGCCTGGCCGATGTCGAGCGTCACGGCGCCATCCGCGTTGGCACCGAGCGCTGTGGAGCGAACCTTGCCGGATTTTCCTGCGGCTCCTCCGAACAGCGGTTGCTGACGGCGCGCCTCGCTGGCATCGAGATCGGGCTCCTGATCGGGCACACTGCTGCCTTCGAGAACCGCGCGCACGCGTTCGTAAACCAGGGAAGTGGGTGCATCGGCGGGCAACACCTCGAGTGTCTCCAGCAGCGCCGCTGTGAATGCGCCGTGCGGTTCGGCGGAGGGGTCGGTGGGCGGCATCTCCTTGGCGGTTTCATCCTGCTGGGCCGCGGAAAAGATCAGCGCCGGATTCTCCTTGCGTTCCGAAGGCGGGGTTTGTGTGTCCGGAGCTTCACTGATGTCGCGCGGATCGAGGGCCAGCGTTCGCTCCACATACTTGGGGCCGATGCCACGGGTGATGCCGCCGGAGTGGCAACTATCGAAGATCACCGTCAGATGGACGCCCTTGTCGAGCGCGGCATTGAAGATGTGCGTCATCTCGCGGTCGCGCACGTCGTAACCGCCCGTGTACGCGTCAGAAGGCACCAGCGTGCTATCGGCGTGAACATACTTGCCGCCAACCAGCACGGTGAGCTTGTTGCCTTTGCTGTTGACGCGCAACGATCCGTGGCTGGCGTCGTAAAAGACTACAGTGTCGCCCCTTTTCGGGATGTCGACGAGATACTTTTGCATGGCGGCGAGAATGCCGTCGCGCGTGGTCTGCGAAGCGGGAAGAATGGTGACGCCGGGGCGCGCATGCGGAGGCGCGGGATTTGTGAGCAGGACTACCTGGCTGGTTGGAAAACCGAACTTGGCGCTGGTGAGCAGATCGGCCATGGATTCGGCGTCGTTCACCGAGCCGTCGAGATTTTGAAAGGCCTTCAGTTCGCAACGGCCGTAGGTGCAGCCCGCAGGATGTTCCGCCGCAGTGCCGGGGGGCTGGTACGTATTGATGCCGATCAGCAGCGCCCGCTGCGTTTGGGCCGCAGCGAGCGGCCCTGCAGCCACCGCTATCAAGGCACAAAACAAGGCGCAAATCAATGCACAAGGCCAAGCACGAAACCAGGCGACGTACGGCTTCATCGTCACTCCCGCGAATGCAGAATGATCTTGCGCTTCTCCGATTGTCGCGTTGGTGTCCGCGATCTGCGTGGTTCGCCGCGCGCCTCTTGATCCCCAAAGAGCCACCGGGTTAGTGGCAATTGCGTTGCGCGGTCCGGAGAAGTTCTCCAGTTCTCAAGAATTGAAACCCCGCCAGTTGCGGGAAGTTGCTCCAGCCGTACGGCTGGAAATGGTCCGCGTTTACGGCCTTCTATCTCGACGTAGCCCAAAGCGCCCAGGTTTCAATGTAACGCTGGACGCGGTGAGCAGAAAATCGGTAAATCTAGTCGTAAATCGAGCTTGGCCAGGGTCAATCGGGGGATGCGAAGAGTATAGCGCCCCGCAGGTGCAATGTAATCAAAAACTATGAGTTACGGAGCGCGGCGTCTGCATATTGGATGGGCAGGATTGGCGAAAGTGGCTGTTCATTTCGACCGTTCCGCTTCGAACGATTTCATAAAGCCTTCGAACCTGGAAGAGTGGGAGGCAATCTGCCCGATATGCCTGCCTAATTCCTGGTACTGATCTGTGCTCGGCTCATAGGCGGGCCACGATGGAAGGCCTGGTCCGTCGGGCCGCGAGGTTTTGGCGAATCGCGTCCAGTAGCCGATGATGCGCTCAGACATGGGTTCGTCGTCAGGGCTGCTCACCCAGCTTGTCCAATACCGTTTGCTGAGGAGAATGCTCTCTTCGCTGTGGAATGCCCCAAGGGATGCAAATTCTCCGCCGCCAACATAAGTGAAGCGGTAAAGGAACGCATTCTGCCCAATGGCTTGCGTCTCACGCGCCAAAAGCCAGGCACCAAACCCAAAATCAAAATCCGAATCCATTTTGAGAAAAGCTTTGGGAACATCGTTGTCTGTGTCGGCCGGATACGCGGCGAAAACTTCAGGAGCAAAATCGTGGAACACGTGCTGCAACCACAGTCGGTATTCGGCGATGGTCTTGGGGCGGTGCGCGGCGCCTCCGACAAGAGGGCTCGCGAAAATTGACACTTCGTCGTCATTACTGCCAACAATCGCTGGGACGTGCGCTTGCTTGCCTTCAGAAAAGATGCGCCATGGCTGATCGAGCAGGGCCCACTTGTCGGCAATGGGATTGAAATCGATGTCGTGGTCCTTTGCGGCTTGTTGCAGCATCTGCTCCGCAGGAATTCCGCGCAGCTTGTCGAGAGCCTGCGTATCGTCACTGGAGACTCCGAATTGCTGCGCCAGAGTTTTCCCCTGGGCCTCGGCCTCGGAAAGAGTCGGCGACGTGCCGTCGACGCAGACGCCGCTTTGCAGGATCGCCTTCTCAAAAAGGCCTGCCGCCAAAGGAGAAGCCATCAGGTCGCAGATATCGAGAGACCCTGAGGAAGCGCCGAAGACCGTTACATTTGATGGGTCGCCGCCGAACTTGTCGATATTCTTGCGTACCCATTTGAGCGCTTCGATCTGGTCGAGCAATCCATAATTTCCCGAAGCGTGTTGGGCGGACTCGGCTGTGAGCCCCGGGAGCGACAAGAAGCCGAACACGCCGAGGCGATAGTTGATGCTGACGACGACGACTCCGTGCCTGGCTAATGTCGGACCCAGCGGAGGCCACTCCTGGGAACCTTCAATGTTGCCGCCGCCGTGAATCCAGACCATCACAGGAGCTTTGTGGAGCGAGGACGCGTGAGGAAACTTCGCGCTCGCGGGCAGGTTCGTCGTCCACACATTCAAATAGAGGCAGGCCTCGTCCGTCACCATCTGCTTGCGGCCGAGCATTTCCGGCAGCCAGCCGCTCGGCAATTGGGGACAAGCTGGACCGAATGCCCCGGCTTCGCGGACACCTTTCCATGCTGGAAAAGATTGCGGAGGACGCCAGCGAAGATTTCCGGTCGGCGCGGCCGCATATGGAATGCCGAGAAAAGCGGCCTCTGCTGGATCGGCGCCGAAGGTTGTTCCGCTGAGCATTCCAGAATCGATGGTCACGCGTGGTTCCGGCAATGAAGGCGTCTCGCCGCGCAATCGGCTGCCGGCAAGCACGATGACCAGAAAAAAAATCTTGCTGAACTTGCTCTTGCAGACGGAGAAGCACACGGCGAAGCACATGGCGACCGTCAGCATGGACAGGGTGAAACCCATAGGATTCCATGGTACGGCAGAGCCGAGAGAGAGGAGTTTCGCAACTGAGGTTTCCTTTGCCGACTCGGAATCTCGCGTTCCTGCGCCGCAGGTTGCTCTACTGGAGTGTGCGCGGGCCGGCGGGAGCCGATTCGTTTTGCCCAAGGGCCTTCTTGTGGCGGCGCACCATCTCTAGAAACAGTTGCTGCACGCGTGTGTCAGAAGTCATCTCGGGGTGGAATGTGGCTGCGAGCAGTTTCCCCTGGCGCACCAGGGCAGGGAAGCCGTCGCGCTGGGCGAGAACCTTCACTCCGGGTCCCACGCGCGTAATGCGTGGCGCGCGGATGAAGACCATCTCCAGCGGGCCGCCCGGCAGCGCCGTCGGAAGCGTCAGGATGGTGGAGTCGATCTGGCGGCCGTAGGCGTTGCGCTCCACCGTGGCGTCGAGCACGCCCAGGCTGCGCTGCTTCGGAAGTAGCACCTCGCGCGCCACCAGAATGCAACCCGCGCAGGTGGCAAAGCAAGGCGTGGTGGCAACAAACTCGCCCAGCGTGTCAAAGAATCCATGCTTTTCAAGAAACTTGAGCATGGTTGTCGATTCGCCGCCCGGCAGAACCAGGCCGTCGAGCCCCTTGAGCTCTTCAGGCTTGCGCACCAGAACCGTGCGCGCGCCCGCGTTGGCAAAGGCGCGCGCATGCGCCTCGTAGTCGCCTTGCAGGGCGAGCACGCCGATGGTGATGGGTTTCGTGTCCTCGGCGCTTTGCTGCGCCGGGGTGCTGGCTGCCATTGTCATCGTTTCCCTTGTGTCTATGATACCGGGACGATGCAACGCTACGGGATCACTACCGGCGGCGTGACGGCAGCCTCGCCCGCGCCCGCCGCGTTTACGGCCGCGATGTGGAAAGTGTACGTGCCGGGTTTGAGGCCGGAGATCACTTTGAAGGTCGTATGCCTTCCTTCCTGCAAGACGACGATGTTGCGCCCCGTGAAGGTAACCGCTCTGCCGCCCGGCTCGATAGTGACCACATACGCGGTGATGGGACTGGGTTCCTCCCCATTGTGTTCCGGAGCAGGGCTCTGGAAGTGGATGCTCACGTTGCCGTGCTCACCGGGATGCGCGGAGACGTCGGCGGGTGGTGGAGGCGGAGTGACTTTGCGATCGGACGGCGTGACGGCATACGAAGGCAGCGACGCAACGCTGGTTCCGATGGCATTGGTTGCCGTCACCGTGAACGTGACCGGCTGGCCGTTGGCGAGCGCGGGGACACGCATGTACGCGAGCTTGAGAAACTCACCGGCTGCCACCGTGACTTTAGCGCCGGTGGATGCCGTGACCGTGTATGACAGCACCGGCCGGTTGCCGTCGGCGACCGACGGGCTGAAGGTGACGTATGCAAAATCGTTGCCGGGCGCGGCGGCCACGCGGCTGGGCGCTTCAGGGCGGCCGGCGCCGATCAGCTCCGCATAGCGCGCTTCGAGTTTGGTTTTGTAGGCCGGTTCCAATCCTGCCTGGTCGAGAATCGAATGCGGAACCTCTGCAAGCGAAGCGATCAGGTGGTTGTGTTGCTCGGTCACATTGTTTTTTGAGGAGTCCGGATCGCCTTGCTGCCAGTAGTTGTCTTCGATGGTGAGCGGATCAGAATCCTTGCCATCCTGGCCGTCGTAATAATCGCGATGACGCGAACCCCAGTTATCGTGATCGGTATTGAACATCACGTTGCCCTGGATGGTCATCATCGACGATCCGTTGTCGGAATAGATCTCGTGACCGGAGCTGTATTGGTCGTAGATCACGTTACCCGTCACCTTTTCGCCGTCGGCGAGATCCTTGCCGGTGAGCCCCTGCGTATAAATACCTCCGCCATCGGAGAGCACCAGCATGAGGTCGTGAATGCGATTGTTGCGAACCTCATTGAGCGCCGAGTTGTTGGCCTGGCCGGCCTTGCGAATCTTATCAGGCCAACCGCCCCAGCCCATGGAAATGGCCGCATAGGGAATGTGGTCGATTTGGTTGTGCGCAATGACGCTGGAGCGCGCATAGCCGACGACGATGGGAATGCCTCCGCGAAACTCCGCGCCGACATTGCGGAAGATGTTGTTCTCGATGCGGTTGTTGGCCGTGAACTCCGCGATGGGCGCCAGTGGCATATCCACGCCGCCCAATTCCACGCCGTTGCCCGAAATGTCAGAGAAGATGCAGCCCTCGACCACGTCGTTTTGCGCGCCGTCGCCGAGCGAAAGCCCCGCAGCGCCGAGGTGAAGGAACGCGTCGTTCACAAACTGAATGTTGTGCGCGAATCGCAAATCGAGATTGCCGGGCGCAGGAGTCCACGCGCCGTAAGGGCAGGCTCCGTTGGGCACGAGCGCGCACAATGCCTGGCGTGAGTAGCCGTCGGGCCCGGTCACTTGATAGTTGGCCTGGATTTCGGAGAAACCCTCGTTGCTGCTGGGCCCGAGCCAGGTGGCATAAGAAAACTGCAAGCCGGAGAATACGATGTGATCGACCGGCGCAGCGGCGCTGCCGTCGGCATCGATCAGTTTTTCGAGCGCCGGCATCTCCACATCCGCCGTGCGCATATCTTCTCCGTCGCGCGGCACGTAGTAGACGACATGGGCGGCGCGATCAAAGTAGAACTGCCCTGGCGTGCCCAGCAGTTCGTAGGCGTTTTCAACGTACTCCGGCTGCTTGCCTACACTCATGGGGCCCACGAGGTTGGCTGTGCGCTCGCCGCTGGGCAGCATCACGCGTTTGGTGGAGTTGTCCCAGCAGGGCTGCGCCATGGTGATGACGTTGCCGGCGATCGAAGCGATCGGGCAGCGCGGCTCGGTCCACGAGCCCAATCCATCGGAATGTTCCGTCCACAAGCTATTGCCGCCGGTGTAAACAAATTCCATGTCAGCCGGATTCTTCCACGAAGCCAGGGTGTCGCTGGTTGCGGTGTAGCCGGTCGGAGTCATAGTGAGCGCGGCCGGCACGCGACCTCGCGTGCGCGTGGCGCGCCAGCCGTTGATGTACAACTGGCGGGTGTTCGTCACCGATGCAGGAACCGGTGCGCTCCATAGATGCCGCGCAGGATCGGCCAGCTGCCAGTGCTCGATGCGCACGGCGCCACTCAAGATCGCATGCTCGCCGGGAGCAGCCGTGAAGACCAGATCGTGGCCCGCGGTTCCTGAATCGGCCGCCGTCAATTGCAACGGTTGCGCCATGCGATAAGTTCCTCCGCGCAACACGATGCGGCGATCCTTTGCGGATCGGCTTAACCCCACGGCGCGTTGCAATGTGCGCACGGGGCTGGCTGTGGTTCCCTGGTGCGTGTCGTCGCCCTTCGGCGAAACATAGATCTGGCCTAGCGCAATTGGCGCGGCAAGAAGGAAGGGAAGAGCCAGGAGCCGGCAATTTCTGAGAGCGATTCGCATTTCATATCCTTTTTTTCAGTGGTTGAGCGTGCTGCAATACACCGATGCGTTTGCCGGCGCTTAAGACCGGCATCACGCGTCAAAAGAAAGCCTGGCCGGATGTCCGGCCAGGCCTTCGAAATAGACCGATGGTGCGCTCAGAAGTTGAAGCGCGCCGAGATCTGCAATTGGCGAGGCGTGTTGTAGGAGCTGCAAGCCGAGGTTCCCGCAGACACGCAAGTCTCGCCCGTGGTCGAGCTTGGGTTGGCCAAGCCCTGGTTGTTGAAGGTGTTGAAGGCGTCCACGTTAATGCGCAAGTTCATCCGTTCCGTGATCGGAAAAACCTTGAACAGCGAAGAATCGACGCCCCAATTCATTGGCCCGTTGAGGATGGTGTGGCCGTATGGGTTGGTGACGTCGATGGTGCTCTCCGAAGCGCCGTTGTCGTTGTTGGAGGGGACGTCACCGTAGCCAATCACGGTGCCATTGGCCTGTGCCTTGGCGCCGGGATAGGCAAGTCCGGTGACGCCGCTCATGGCGACATCATTCAGCCCGTAGTACTTGTCTGTGGTAGGGCTAGAGCCGTTTGCCGTGCAATAGACGTCCATAGGCGCCTCATAAGGCTCCCAACTGCCAGGCAGCCCGCTGACGGTCTTTGTCGATGTCCCTGCGCAGCCTGGAACACCGTCGACCGATGAATTACTGGTGAGAGTCGTTGGGGCAATGTAGCCATTGAACCATTCGTACTCTTTCACGCACTGGCCGCTGGAGCAATCGGTGATGGGCGCCGACTTCTTGTACTTCACAAGTCTCGCGGTTGGTCCCCAGTTCGTGGTCAGGACGGCGAAGTCCAACACCTGAATCCGCCCTGCGGCGGCAAGCTGCCACCCGCCCACCAATTCGTTCATTGGCTTGCTGACACCGCTCAGCCAGCGCTTGCCGCGCCCGAAGGGAAAGTCGATCAGGGCGTTGAACTGCAAGTGCTGCGGCGGCGTGTTGGTGTCGACCATGTAGTTCTGCCAGCGATTCAGGGCTTTGTAGTAACCCCAGACCGGTGTGCCGGTGGGCGGCGGCGGCGGAAGATTCGGCGGGGCCGGCAATACCGATTCCGCATCGGCTTGCGCCACGGTTACCGTATTCGTGCCGGCCAGGCCGTAGTTTTGACCGTTGCCGACACCGCCGCCGGTGCCAAAGTAGGTGTTGACGTAGTTGACGTACGGATTGATGGCGTCGCCACTCTCACCGCCGTAGTCACCGCCCGTGCGCAGGTTCTTCTCCCACACGTACATGACCTGCCAGGCTGAACCGTTGTGATAGAGCTTCTGGAATACGGCCTGGAGGGCGTTGTAGTTCGACCAGCCGGACTTCTGGATCTGGTAGCTTCCGCTGCCATACGTCAGATTGTCGTACGGGCCTTGACCCGTGCTGGAGTTATAGGGTGAGACCGCGCTGCCTGGATTGGCAGGTGTAGGCGCGCCCTGCTGGATCTCCCAACTGTACGCCGACGGATGGTCGTTGTAGTAGAAGGAGTTGTTCAGATTCGTGCCGTGCGTGTAGAGGTAGCTGACGCGCAACACAGAGCCGCCTTTGATCGGTTGCTCGATCGTGAAATCCCCCTCGTCAACGTAGGAAGGCGGGTTGTCGGGATTGATGTTGACGATGCTCAGACCAGGCGTAATCGCGGTGGTGCTGGTGGTGTTGATTAGGCTCGTGCTGTTCAGGCCTATGATCGGCCAGCCTGGCGAGCCGGGAACATAGGGCGAGCTGGCGGAACTGCCGGGTCCGAACGTGGAAGTCGGAGTCACCGTGCTGTTGGTGAAGGTTGGAGAGTAGTTCGGCCCGGAAAGCATCATGTAGTTGGTATGCGGCGTGTACGTGGAGCTGGTGTAGCTTTCCGAGTAGCCGGCAGTGAAGGGGTTGTTGCGGTTGATTAAGCGGGCTTCCTCGCGAACCGGGACAGGATATATGTACCGGCCGACCGCGCCGCGCAACACGGTGCCCCATTTGCCGAAGGGCTGCCAGGCTGCGCCTATGCGCGGGCTGAAGGTAGCGTCGTAGCTGTTCACCAGCATGGGCGGGAGGTTCGCCTGCGCCGGAGTTTCGAACTTCACACCGTCATTCATGTCGTTGGTGATGATCGCGGCGGTGGTCAGATTTTCCGCTTCCAGTTGCGATGGCGGACCCGACGTGACGATGGCGTCGTTCTTAATGTCGAAGCCCATCATCGCTCCCTGTCCTTCGTACATGGCCGGATGCGCTTCCCAACGCAGACCAAGGTTAAACGTCAGGTTACTGCGCCAACGGTAGTTGTCCTGGATATAGCCGTCCAACTCCATATCGTGCAGGTGCTGATAAGGCGGCTCGATGTTGTTGCTGTAGGTGTAGGCCGCGCCCAGGAACCAGTCGGCGTTGGCATTCCCAGTGTTCGTAGCGGCGGTAGCAGCCGAAGCGCTGTAGGTGGAGGGATTGAGGATTGCCGTCGCGTAATCGCCGGCCTGGAAGTTGTCCTTGATCTCGTCCGGGATCGAACCGATGTGCTCAAACCGATAGCGGGCTCCGAACATCAATTGGTGCTTGCCCAGCGTCTTACTCAGGTTTTCGTCCACGTTGTACGTTGTTGTCGTCACGCTGTACTGAAATTGCGTGCCGCCAAATTCGGAGAAGGTGCCTTGAATCTCAGGGAAACCCACCTCGCCAAAGTTATTGGGCATCCCCAGTTCCTTCTCGAAATCTGCGTTCGGCGTTCCTCCGGCGAAGTTGTGTTCGCCGTACCAGCTTTGGCTCAGGACCGTTTCCGAATAGAACGTGGGTGAAAACACGTGCGTGAAACCGAGTGCGGCGGCATACACATTGGAAGGTGTGACCGACACACCGCTGGCCAAGGCCGGAATGCTCGCCCCGCCCGGCGCCGTCGCAGCCAGCGTGTACCCTGCCTCATTCGGGTCGTTGCGTGGGGCAATGCTGGTAGTCAAGTTCTGCGTATACCGCAAGTAGGCCCGGTTGTTCTCGTTGAACACCTGGTCGAGGCGCCAGGTAATCTGCGGCTCCACGTTCAGTTCCTTCACCGGCCCGGTAAAGTTGTTGGTCGCGTCCGGGCTGATGGTGGGGTACAAAACACCGTTGGGGCCCGTGGTATTCGCCTGCATGGCCATCAGCGTCTTGAATTCGGCGGCTTGCTGGCTGATCGGCATGCAATTTGTGTCGCCGTTGCAGTTGGTGGGCCCGGAACCAGGGCCTTCGGTGTACTCCGCTGTGTAGCTCTCTCGGCAAAAAGCATTGGTAGAACCGGAGCAGGCGTTCGTGCCCTGGCCATACGTGCCGGTGGTCGTCGGGTCGTAGAGCGTCTGCAGGACCCCCGAACTGTTGGTCAGCTGGCTAAAGTCGCCATTCACCATCGCCGGGGTCGCTACCTCCTCGTTCTGGTTGGGAGCTTGTGCCAGCGAATACCGCTCGTATGCGAAGAAGAAGAAGGTTCTATTCTTTCCGGAGTAGAGGTGTGGAATGGTGATAGGGCCGCCCACCGAAGCGCCAAACTCATTGCGGATTAATTGCGGCGCGACATAATTGGAGGGATTGTTGCGGCCGCGGGCGATTCCGATGGCGTTGTTACGCGCGGTTTCAAACAGCGAGCCGTGCAGTTGGTTGGTTCCGGACTTGGTGCTGAGAACAACCGTCGTCGGGGATGCGTATTGCGCGCCGGCCGTGGCATCCATCACGCGGACTTCCTGGACCGCATCGGGATCGATCATCTGGTTCTGGCCCTGGTGGACGCCGCCAAACTCGCGGTTGGTCAGGGTCGCGCCGTCGCTCTCATACTCCGTCGACGGACCCTCCTGGCCGTTGCCGCACGAACTGGACTCCGGGCAGCTTTCCAGGCCTGGCGTAGTTTCATTCACCAGGGAGACGATGTTGCGCCCGTTCATCGGCAACTCGTTGATTCTGGCATTCTCAAGCGTGGACGTAATGGTGCCGTTGTCGGTGGTTTCCAGTTGCACAGTGTTCGCGGAGACGTTCACCTGCTGGGAAACGGACCCCGTCGTCAAGGAGACGTTGACCTCCGCGCTCTGGGCGACCAGCAACTCGATGGATTCGGTAGTGGTCTTCATATTCGGTGCGGAGACCGATACCATGTACGTCCCCGTATTCAAACCCGGGACCTGGTAGAAGCCGACAGCGTTGGCTTTCGTGTCGATCGCCACGCCTGTGGCTTGGCTAGCAACGTGGACGGAAGCGCCGGGGATCACGGCTCCGGTGGAGTCGGTGACTGTGCCCTGAATGGATCCGGCGCCGCTCTGCGCAAGGGCGACGGAGCTCAAGAGCGTCCCTGCCAACAGGACGGCCATTGCAGCGATCATCGGTACTCTTGTGCTCAGCGTGCGGGTAACGCAAGCCGCGAACTTGTTCATCAGATTTCCTCCTCTAAAGTGTTAAGCCTGTTTTTTGAATCGTTGATTGTTGTTCTTTCAGGTTTGTGTTTGACCGGTCTCTCCGCGCCGGCCTCCGAAGTCAATCTTCATTGCAATTGCGGGCAGCGAATATTGCTGGCTCTGTGCAGGTTTATTTCGCGCGCCCCTTGGGGCATATGCACCCGCGACGAAAAAGGTTGCCTGTCCGGAGTAGAAAGTGAGTCGAATGCTGTATGTTAACGCTAACGGTCTCGTTTTCATCCTACTCCCTAAAAACTGGCTCAATTCGGCCGCCAGGCCGAACGGGCCTAACTTGTTGAACCGGTATACATTCCAGCCTAGGCGCGACGATTGCGATCAAAGCTTTCTGCTTCCGGGGAATCAGAAGCAGCACCGCTCCCAGCCCGACCTCTGAATTGCTTGACGAGGCTACACAACTAAAACACACGAACCGCTGCGTTTTTACGCGAACGCAGGGACCGAGTGTTTCCCTCCGGCCAACCTTCTAACAGAATTGCAGGTAGACTTGGCAAGTGACTCACCGTTTGGCACCGAATAAATCTATGAAACTGAATGGAATGTTTTTGTTACGGTGCGTCATTTGGTTGTGTCAAACGTCTTGCGTGACGTAGAAAAGTCGCGTATGATTCGTGAAAATTATGAATCGAGCCCATGCAACTCGGGAAGCATGGCACCCGCAATCCAAGCAAGACCGTGATGCGATCCTGCGTGAGTTAGAGGCGGTCCTGGCCAGCCCGCATTTTTGCAACAGCAAGCGCTATCCCACGCTGTTGCAATACATTGTGGAAAATACCCTTGCGGGCAAGCTCGATTCCCTCAAAGAGCGGACCCTTGGCGTGGAGGTCTTCGACCGCCCGCCCATGTACGACACCAATACGGATACCGTTGTGCGCTACACCGCCGGTGAAGTGCGCAAACGGCTCCTACTCTACTATTCGGAACACGCCAGCATTTCCGGGATCCGGATATCCCTTCCTGCCGGCTCCTATGTGGCGGAGTTTCTGCATGGGCACGATGGCCATGGAGAGATCCCCGACGACGCGGAACTTCGCGCGGCCTATCTTCACGAGCACGAGGCAGAACATTTTCCGCATCCGGGGGCAGAGGCCGACGAATTGGGCCTGGGCGTACCGGCGGCGACTGCGGACGAAACCGCCCACGCTGGCGCCGGTGAGCACGCGGCATCCGAGCATACCGCCGGATCCAGGAAACTGGTGTGGTGGATCGCTGCGGCGGTGGTCCTTTTACTTGCTGTGACAGCTGGTTTCTTTTGGAAGTACCGCGCAGCGGCTCCGCAAACGGCGATCGACGCCTTCTGGGCTCCCGTCATTCACGATCAACACTCCGTCATTCTCTGTACGGGAAGTTCGGCATTTGCTCCCAATAACTACTCGGGCGTGATTACGGCGGATAAGACCATTGAGTACCCATTCGTCTCCATCCAGGCAGCCTCGGCAATTTCTCAGATCAGCAGCACTCTGGAGCACTCCGGAGTGTCGACAGAATTGTTGCCTTCGGCCACTACTTCATTGCCGGATCTGCGCGAACACTCGGTCATCCTGCTGGGCGGCTACAACAACGACTGGACGCTGCGGTTGTTGCAGCCTCTGCGCTTCCATTTCCAACCCTATGCGCTCAATGGAAGCGAAAGCATTGGGGACCAGACGCAGCCGCAAGCGCATTGGGAACGCGATACTTCGCAGCCCTACTCGAGCGCCGACGATTACGCACTCGTCGCGCGGTTCCGCGATCCAACGATCGACGGATGGGTGGTGGTGCTTGCGGGGGTCGGCCGCAACGGCACCGAAGCCGCAGCGCAATTCGTGGCCAGCCCCCACTACATGGAACTGCTCAAACAGAGTATCGGCAGCGGATTTGCTAACGGCAACCTCGAAGCCGTCCTGAAGGTAAGCGTGATTGAAGGCAAGACCGGAGCGCCGTCGATTCTGACTTACTACAGCTGGTAGCACAAAGAAAAGAAGGTACGCAGCCGGTAGATTTGCCGGCAATTTCTGTTGTTTGCATCCGTATACAGAAAATAGAAAATCACGATAGTATTCTCCGTGATGAAAACTCAGGTTTTTCCCAACGGGATCTCGCGGCGAGAGCTATTGCGGCGATCCGCGGCCAGTGCGGCCGCGCTTGCCGCCGGTGTCACCTTGCCGGGGCTTGCCTCCATCGCGGCGGACGCGCAAAGTGCGGGCAACGCAACACCGGAACAACGCCTCTACGCCGAAACCCTGAAGACATGGTGTGACGGACTGCTGGCGCGGCAGGTAACCGAAATGCGCGACCCGGCTTTCTACGGCGGCCTGCTTTGCCCTTCCTGCGTATTCATCCACGGCCGTTGCGGTGACGCGGTGTATCCGCTGCTGCGCATGGCGCACACCACCGGCGAAGCCAAGTATCTTCGCGGGGCGATCCTGGTGCACGAGTGGTCGCAGGTCCAGGTGAGCCGCAGCGACGGCAGTTGGATCAACGACGTCACGCTGAGCAACTGGCAGGGCATCACCGTGTTTCATACCATCGCGCTGGCTGAGGCTCTCGAACATCACGGCGAAGTGCTCGATGCGGCCACGCGAGCCAAGTGGAAAGATCGCCTGGTTGCGGCGGCAAAATTCCTCGACGGATTCATCACGATCGAAACCGGAAATGTAAATTATCCCGTCACGGCGACGCTGGCCTTTCAGCTCTGTGGGCAGGTGTTGGGCGATTCCCGCTACTTCGATCGCGCGCGCGCCCTGGCGCACGAAGTCCTGAGCCAGTTTTCGGCCGATGGATTTCTCGCCGGCGAGGGCCATCCCCTCACTGGCGTGTCGCCAAAGGGTTGCCGGCCTGTCGACATGGGCTACAACGTCGAAGAGTCGCTGCCGTCGCTCGCGCTCTACAGCCTGCTGGCCGACGACAAACCTGTGCAGCAGCAAGTCGTGGCTGCCATGAAAACCCACATGGAGTTCATGCTGCCCGACGGCGCCTGGGACAACAGCTTTGGCTCGCGCAACTACAAGTGGAGCTGGTGGGGCAGCAGGACCAGCGACGGCTGCCATCCGGGATTTGTATTGATGTCGAAGTTTGATCCGCGATTTCGCGAAGTGGCGCGGCGCAACCTGGAGCTGATGTCCGCCTGCACTCACGATGGATTGCTCTATGGCGGACCGGACTTCTTCGCGCACGGCGATCTGCCATGCATCCATCACACGTTTACGCACGCCAAAGCGCTGGCCGCGGTTTTGGATCGCGGCACATTTGCACCCGAGTCTGCCGAGCGGCCGAAGTTGCCGCGCGACGAAGTCTACACGGTCAGAAGCTTCTCCACGGTCGGTACGAAGCTGGCCGCCATCGGTCCGTGGCGCGCTACCGTCACCGAATATGACTGGGAATACGTGGAGCACGTGCAGCCAGGCGCGGGCAATCTCGGCGGCGGGCATGTTTCAGGCGGAGCGCTGTCGCTGCTTTATCACGAAAAGCTGGGGCCGATCTGCACCGCCAGCATGACCGAGTACCTGATGGTCGAGATCGCCAACCAGCAGCAATTCCGCGAAGGTCCGCAAATGGCGCTCACGCCGCGCCTCGAGTACGTTGACGGCGAAACGTACACCAATCTCGATGATTTCAAGGCCGCGCTCACGGCAAACCAGGCGAACGGCGACATCGTCTTCGACGCGCAAGGTCGCATGCTCACCGCGTCGCGCAAACCCGTTTCTGCTGGCGAGATTCTCTATCACATGGTTTACCGGCTTAGCGAAACGGGTGTAGAAATCGAGGGCAGCGCCAGCGGCCGACCCTCCGCGCCGATCAAGCTCATCATGCCCGTGATCGCGCGGGAAGGCGAGCGCGTGGAGCAGATCGACGCGCAGACGGTTCGCGTGATCAAGGCCAAAGGTGCTTTGATCGTGAGCACCGACCCATCCATCAGCTTCGACCCGAGCTTCAAAGAAAAAACCTTCAATCTCGTTCCCGGCTTCGAGGCCTTCCCGTTCAGCGTGACGCTAACCCCCGGAAAGCCAGCGCGGGTTCGCTTGCAGGCGAGCTGAAAGCGGAACGGTCGCTTCGATAACCGCGGCTGATCGCAGAAGAATCTACGTCGCGGGAACAAAATGTGAGCTCAGGGTGTCTAAATGGAATAAGCTCCTGTGGCCTTATCCCCTGGTGTTGAGCTGCGCCAAAATGCGAGGTCACCTGTGTTCATGGATCGATTGCAATGCGGCGGAAGAGTTTTACAGAACGCGACTTTGCTTGCGGTTGCTGCGACGATTGCGTCTGGCTTGAATGTCCCGCTGCATGCGCAAGGCGCCGCGCCGGACTGGGAGAAAGCGGCCGGCGGCAGGCAGGAGTTCGATGTCGCTTCGGTGCGGGAAGACAAGACGGGCGCGCCGTCGCACAGTAATTTTTCGCTCGACAACGGGAATGCGTGGTTCACGGTGAGTCAGAAAGATGTGCTGGCCCCGAACGGGACACTGTTTTCCTCGAGCAGCTTTCCGCTGCTGCGTTACGTCACCTTCGCCTACAAGTTGAGCGGCACCGAGGAGCTGGCGCTGCGGATGGATTACTGGGCAGGCCTGGATCTGCATGTGCCCGATTGGGTACGCAACGACCGCTACGATATTGAAGCGCGCACATCGGAGCCCGCGACAAAAGATCAGATGCGGCTGATGATGCAAAGCCTGCTGGCTGAGCGCTTCAAGCTGCAAGTGCACCGGGAGGCGCGCGAAGTTCCCGTGTTTGGCCTGGTGCTGGCGACACCCGGGATACCGGGACCGCAGCTCAAGCTGCATCCGGCGAGCGACGATTGCGCGACGACAGCGCTACCTGAGAGCTCTGACAACAGCGCCAGCGGGGTTGGGCAAGGAACGCATGCCGCGACACCGAATGCAGTGCTGCCCATTCCGTGCGGCATGATTGCGCGTTTGCCGGCGAACGCGCAGGGAACGCATCGTTTCGGCGGACGCAACGTGACGATGGCGATGCTGGCGGAATCGATGCCCTTTCAGACCGGCCTGGCTACGCTCGAGCGGCCGCTCATCGACGAGACAGGGCTTACAGGCGGATTCGACTTCTCGATCGAATGGACGCCTCCCGAAGACATGGGCCAACCGGGCGATGTGGGCTCATTCGGCGCCCCCTTTCGCGAGGCACTGAAGAAGCAACTCGGACTGAGGCTCGAGCCGCACAAAGGACCGGTCGAGGTACTGGTGATCGATCATGTCGAGCAGCCATCGGCGAACTAGCACTGCATGGCGGAAAGGCGCGGCCAATAGCGATCAAAAAGCACGGAACTTTGGAAACAATGAGGACGTACATCCGTCTTACCGCTGTATCCTTCTTGAAACTGGAAAATCAACAGGTGGCGTCCTCTGGTTTTGCCCCCGTGGGAGCAGAAAGGGAATTTTTGTAATGAATACAAGAGTTGTCGGCACAAACTTGCGGTCGAGCTGGAAAAAGTTGTCTTGGCTCGTGGGACTCGCAACAGGAGCGATGATTTTGCTGCTTGCGGTGAGCGGGACCCGGGCGAGCGCGCAGGAGGATGCACAACCAGCTGGTCAGACGTCGGCGGGAGGAGCACAGATGCGCGGGCTGGGCGGACCGCAGCCGACGCCAACTTCGACAACGGACATTTCAGGTATCTGGCAAGCGACGGTTGCCGGGCCCAATGGGCAAAAGGGCACGCGCGTCGTGATCAAGGTGACGAAAGATGCGAGCGGAACGTACAGCGCCTCTCTTTTTAACGCCGACCGAGGTGGTCCGCCGCTCAAGTTCGCGACGGTGACCGTGCAAGGCGTCGATGTGAAGTTCGCGACGCCGATGGTGACCATTGAAGGCAAGCTCAGCGCGGATGGAAAGACGATTGACGGGAGCTTTAATAGCGGCGGTCCCAGTCCGGCGCCGATCTCCTTCGCGCTGACCGCGCCGGACGCGGCGTGGCCGATTCCGGAGCCGATCAAGCCCATGGCCGCGGATGCCAAGCCGGGCTTCGATGTAGTCACCGTGAAGCCGAGCCCTCCAGGCCGGCAAGGCAAGGGCATCGGATTCGATGGCCGTCACTTCCGGCTGATGAATGCAAATTTGAACGACATGATCGCTCTCGGCTACGGCTTGCATACCAAGCAAATCGTGGGTGGGCCGGATTGGGCAGGCCAAGATTTGTTCGATATCGATGGCGTTCCTGACGTGCCCGGCATGCCGAGCCAAAAGCAGATTCAGTACCTGCTGCAGAATCTGTTGGCCGACCGCCTCCAGCTTAAATTTCACAACGAGCAGCGCGAGCTTGCGGTGTATGCCATTACGGTTGCTCCTGGCGGCCCCAAGCTGACCAAGACCACCGCTGGGCCCACCGATCCGCCGGGGTTTGGATTCCGCGGCCCGAATGCTCAGGGCGTCACCGTAATGGTGAGGAACCTGACCATGGCCGATTTCGCCATGTGGATGCAGGCGTCGGTCACGGACCGGCCCATGGTGGATCTGACCGGACTCAAGGACCGTTACGATTTTCAGTTGAAGTGGACGCCGGACGATTCACAGTTTGCGCAATTCCGGGGCGCGGGCATGACCATGCCGGCGCCAAGTGATGCTGCCGATGCGCCGCCGAGCCTCTACACCGCGGTGCAGGAGCAGCTCGGACTGAAGATCGATGCCACCAAAGCACCCGATCAAGTGATGGTCATCGATCATGTGGACAAACCGTCGCCGAACTAAAGGCAGCGAGCGAGGGAGCAAAGGAAGCACGGAGCTATGAACGAGGGAACGATTCTCCGCAATGAGAACAAAATGGGGAGGGGGACAAGATGAATTTTGACGGAAGGCGATTGCCTGTTGCGATGTGCCTCGCAGCTGTAGCCATGATTTCGCTGCTTGCAGCCAATCGGACTCGCGTGAGCGCACAGGCCGCAGGGCAAAGCGCCGCGCCGGCGCCGGCAGCCACGCCCGCCCCGGCCGGGCAGAGTGTATCCGTGCCGCTAACGGCGGTTTCGCCGATGGACATCATGGGAGTCTGGCAGGGAACCCTGCACGCAGGCCGAGATCTGCGGATTGAGTTGAAGATCACGCAAGCTGCCGCCGGCGAGTACAAGGTGAATTTTTACAGCATCGACCAGGGCGGACAGCCGTTTGCGGCGTCGAAGACGACATTTCAGGATGGCACGCTGACCTTCACGTTGGACGCAGTTGGCGGCAAGTACGAAGGCAAGATGAGCGCCGATGGAAAAACGATCACGGGAACGTGGACGCAGGGGCCGAACCCGCTGGCGCTGAACCTGGAGCGCACCACCCCGGACGCTGCGTGGCCAATTCCGGAGCCGGTGAAGCCGATGGCAGCGGATGCAGACCCGGGTCTGGATGTGGTAACTATCAAGCCGAGTCAACCTGGCAGGCAGGGAAAGGGCATTGGTTTCCAGGGCACGCACTTCAGGACAATTAACTTCGACGTGAATGACATGATTGCCGTGGCGTATGGGCTTCATGCGAAGCAGATCATTGGCGCGCCCGACTGGCTGGGCACAGATCTTTTCGACATTGACGGAGTGCCCGATGTGCCAGGAAGGCCGAGCCTCAAGCAGCAGGGCTTGATGCTGCAAAAACTGCTGGCCGACCGGTTCGCGCTGAAGTTTCACCATGAGCAACGCGAGCTTTCGGTGTACGCGATCGAGGTGGGCGCTGGCGGCCCCAAGATGAAAGTGACGACGTCGGGACCGAACGACCAGCAGGGATTTGGATTCCGCGGATTGGGAGACCTGATCGTTATCAACATGAGTATGAAGGAATTTGCAACGTGGATGCAGTCAAGCGTGATGGATAAGCCGGTGGTGGACCAAACGGGGCTGACTGCCAAGTACGACTTCACCTTGAAGTGGACGCCCGACGACTCGCAGTTTGCCCAGTTTCGCGGCGCCGTGACTACGCCGCCTCCGGCAGCGGGCGACAATCCCAATGCGCCGCCGAGCCTCTACACGGCGATGCAGGAGCAGCTTGGGTTAAAGTTTTCGGCGACTAAAGCGATGGACGATGTGATCGTGATCGACCACGTGGAGAAACCATCACCGAATTGATTGCGACTGATTGGATTCGGCGGCACAAAAAGTGCACGACACACCGAACAAAATGGGGGTTCGCTGCGTCTTACTGTTGACAACCCCCTGACGCAAAGCATGAATGTGCGTGCGCCTCGCTCAACCCGCACCGAATCTCGTAGCGCGGCAAATTTCAAGACGGAGTGCAAGCGACGATGAGCGAAGCCGCACCGCACCGAAGACGACCAATCCGCGGTCTCGGTTTGGCTTTGGCGGCATGCGGATTGCTGGTGGCGTCTTGCGCCATGGCGCAGACGGACGCGGCCGCAACACCGGCAACGAATCCCGCGCCACCGCCTGCGCCCGTCGCTGAAGGTGCTGCCCCCGTCGCGTTGCCGGCGTGGGATGTTTCAACGGTCAAGCCCAGCAGCCCCGACGCGCGCGGGTCCATGATCCAATTCACATCGGACGGCATCAAGATTACGAACGTGTCGCTTTGGGCGATTGTGCGCGAGGCGTTCGGATTAAACGACGATCACTTGTTTGGCGGGCCGGGGTGGTCAAAGACAAGTATGTTCGACCTCGAGGCCAAGGTTGCGCCCGACGACGCGCCCAAGTTGAAGGCGCTGAAAATGGACCAGATGCGGCCAATGGTGGTCGCGCTTCTCGAGGAGCGCTTCGGTCTCAAGTACCATCACGAAACCCGCGATCTACCCATGTACGAGCTGGTCGTCGCCAAGGGCGGCGTGAAGATGCAGGCGTCAAAGCCCGCAGATCCGGGGGACGCACCACCTCCGGCGCCGGGCCAGCTTCCGAGCCCGGGAAGGCACATGTTGATGATGCATGGCCGCGGCCACGTTGAATCAACCGGAACGGACATGCCGGTCCTGGCGCGTGTCTTGTCGAGCCAGCTTAGTCGGACGGTTATCGACAAAACAGGTTTGACCGGCGAATTCGATTACAAGCTGGACTGGACTCCTGACGATACGGCGGCTGCAATGACCAAAGGCGGCAATCCGGCGCTGGGCGACAACGCGCCCTCACCGGACGCTGCCGGGCCGTCGCTGTTCACGGCGCTCGAAGAGCAACTGGGGCTGAAGCTCGAGGCAACGAAAGGTCCCGTCGACGTGATCGTGATCGATCAGCTGGAGCAGCCGACGGCGAATTGATAAAGACAGGTTTCAGGTGTCGGGTGTCAGGGGTCAGAAAGACGGGGAACAGAAAGTAGAGAAGAAGGAGACCGCTGCATCCGAACCCGCACTGCGATGCGGAGAAGAAAGTAGATGAGACGCAATTGATGAGTCGATACCGAAATCTTATTTGTGTTTTAGCATGGCTCGTGTGTTCCTCGCTGGCCGTGGCCTCGCCCTATCGTGGCGTGGTCACCTTTGGCGGATTGCCCTTGCCCGGCGCCACTGTTACGGCCACGCAGGGGACAATTACCAAGACTGCTGTTTCCGATACCGATGGCACGTTTCAGTTCGATGATCTGGCCGACGGCAAGTGGACCATCGACATCCAGATGCAAACCTTCGCGCCGGTCCACGCGGATGTGACGATTGCTCCCAGCGTGCCCGCCGGGGCGTACGACCTGAAACTCCTGAGCCCGGACCAGATCCAGGCTAGTGCACAGACCGCGAAGCCCGCTGCGGAGCCGACGCCGGCGTCCGCAACTGCACAAACCCAGCAGCCGCAGCCAACCCAGCAGACCCAGCAACCGCAGCAAGCCAATGGGAAAAAGCCCGCCCAGAGCAACGCGCCGGCAGCCCCGCAGGAGATCCCCAAGGCGCCTGAAGAAAACGAGCAAAGCGCCGACGGATTCCTGGTGCAGGGCAGCGTGAACAACGCGGCGACCTCGCAATACGCCACCAATCCCGCCTTCGGCAACACGCGTTCGGGCAACAAGGGTCTCTACACCGGCGGTTTTAAAGTGACTGAGAGCAATTCGGCGCTGAATGCACAGAACTATGCGCTGAGCGGCGTTACGGTGCCCAAACCGGCCTTCAACGATTTCACGGGCGCGGCCACGCTGTTGGGACCGATCAAAATTCCTCACATTCTGCCGCGCGGTCCGAACTTCTTTGTCTCCTACCAATGGACGCGCAACAGTAACTCTGTCACGATCCCCGGCCTGGTGCCTACGCAGGCCGAGCAGACGGGCAACCTGGCAGGCCTGACGAATGCGGCGGGGCAACCGGTAACGGTCTACGAACCGGGAACCAACACGGCGTATCCCGGCAATCAAGTTCCCGTGAGCGCGCAGGCGGCAGCGCTTCTCAAACTATATCCGCTGCCCAACATCACCAAGACCAACGAGTACAACTACCAGGCTGCAGTGCTCAACAACACGCATCAGGATTCGTTGCAGTCGCGGTTCTACCATAACCTCGGGCGCAAAGACCAATTCAACGGAGGGTTCGCTTTTCAAAGCACGCGCTCCGACAGCAAGAACATGTTTGGGTTTGTCGACGAGACCGGCAGCCTGGGCATGAACGGAAATGTTCAGTGGTCGCATCGGCTCAAGCCGCGGGTTTTCCTGTACACGAACTTCAGCTTCGGCCGTATGCGCACCGAGGTGACGCCCAACTTTGAGAACCGCGTGAATGTATCGGGCAATGCGGGCATCACGGGCAACGATCAGAATGGGGCCAACTGGGGTCCGCCCACGCTGGGCTTTGGCGACGGTACCGCCGGGCTGAGCGACGCCAACAGTTCCTTCAATCGCGCCCGCAACGACGATGTTTCGGCTTCGACGCTGATCTACCGCGGTAAGCACAACATCACCGCGGGCGGCGAATTCAACAAGCGGGAATACAACTACTACTTCCAGGCGAATCCGCGTGGGGCATTCACGTTTTCAGGCGCGGAGACGCAGGGCGCATGCACCAATCCGGAGATATGCGGGTCCGCGCTTGCGGATTTTCTTATCGGCATCCCCGACGCCAGCGCCATCGCCTACGGCAATGCGGACAAGTATTTTCGCGAGCCGGTCTACAACGCATACATCAACGACGACTGGCGCGTGCTACCGATCCTGACCTTTAGCGTGGGTATGCGTTGGGATTACAGCGCGCCCATCACGGAGTTGTTCGGCCGCCTGGTGAATCTCGACATCGCCAACGGCTTTACTGCCGAGAAACCGGTGCTGGGCAGCGATCCCGTGGGACCCCAGACCGGCAACCACTATCCTGCGTCGCTGATCGATCCGGAGCGGCGCATGTTCGAGCCGCGTATCGGCGCTACCTGGCGGCCAATTCCTGCTTCCACCGTGGTGATCAAGGCAGGCTACGGCCTCTATCCCGACACCTCGGTCTATCAGAACATCATCCTCAGTATGGCGCAGCAGTATCCGCTTTCGACCAGCCTGAGTGTCCAGAACAGCACGGCCTGCCCGCTCACGCTGGCCAACGGCTTCGTCCCGTGCGCATCCGTCACTCCTGACACCTTTGCCATTGATTCCCACTTCCGCATCGGTTACCTGCAAGCCTGGTATTTGTCGGTGCAGCGCGATCTGCCCTTCGCGTTGCAGGCAACTGCGACGTACCGCGGCTACAAGGGCACGCATGGCCCGCAGGAGATTTTGCCCAACAGCTATCCACTGGGCACGACGAACCCCAATCCGAGCTACCCTTCGGGATTTACATACGAAACGTCGAATGGAAGCTCCATTCGCGAGGAAGCGCAGATGCAGTTGCGGCGCAGGATGCGCAGCGGCTTCGCCTCCACGCTCACGTACACCTTTTCGAAGTCGGTCGACGACGATGCGTATCTTGGCGGCGCGGGTCACGCGACCGCGAGCAGTGGTGGCTCGTCCCAGTCGGCGTCTCTGTCGGCGCCCTCGGGGGCCATCGCGCAGAACTGGCTCGATCCGAAGGCTGAGCGCTCGCTGTCTAACTTCGATCAGCGCCAGCTTCTTAACTTACAGGCGCAATACACCAGCGGCGAGGGTCTCGGCGGCGGCACGTTGCTGGGCGGCTGGCGCGGCCGGGCGCTGAAGGAGTGGACGGTGCTGGGCAACATGACCTTCGGCACCGGATTGCCGGAAACACCGCTCTATTCTGCAATCGTTCCGGGCACTGGAGACTCCAACATCATCCGGCCCGATCTGACCGGCGCGTCGATTTACAATTCCGGCACAGCGGCGCACCTGAACGCTGCAGCTTATTCCGAGCCACTCGGCGGATGGGGAACGGCGGGCAGGAATTCCATCACCGGTCCCGATCAATTCACCTTTGATACTTCGCTGGCGCGCACCTTCCGGCCGCACGGCAAGTGGTATCTGGACGTGAGTGTGAATTCCATTAACACCTTCAACCACGTGGCCTTTACCAGCTGGATTAACAATGTCACCAACGTTCAGTTTGGGCTGCCGACATCGCCCGGCAACATGCGCAGCCTGCAAACCACGTTGTACCTGAGGTGGCAATGATGCGGAACCTGGCAATCTTCGCGCTTCTACTCGTGGCCGCTGCGGGCTCGCGTCCGCAGCAGGTGGGCCAGAACCAGACCCAAGGCCAGCCGCAGAACTTTACGCTGAAGGTGCAGTCGAACCTGGTGGTCGAGCCCGTCGAAGTCAAGGACAAGCAGGGCAACTTTGTACACGGGCTCACCGCCAAAGACTTTGTGCTCACCGAAGATGGCGTTCCGCAGACGATTAAATACTGCGAGCACCAGGATTTTTCCGAAACCGCCAAGCCGTTGCCTCCCATGACCTCTGCCACAGAGAACGTGACGATTTACAACAAACTGGCGCGTGAGGCCATCGCGCCCGAATCCATGGACAACGAACGCTATAAGAATCGGCGGCTGATGGCCCTGTATTTCGACATGTCGGCCCTGCCGCCGGCCGACCAGATGCGCGCGCTCGATGCCGCTCAGAAATTCGTGCGCACGCAGATGACCTCGGCGGACATGCTGTCGATCATGCGTTACGACGGCGGAGCGGTCGACATTCTGCAGGACTTTACCGACGATCGCAACCGGTTGCTGAGCATTCTGGAGACCCTTGTCGTTGGGGAAGGCCAGGGCATGGCCGACACCACCGATGATGCCAGCAGCGCCGACACGGGCGCGGCCTTCGGACAAGACGACAGCGAGTTCAACGTATTCAACACCGACCGGCAACTGGCTGCGCTGCAAACCGCGACGCACATGCTCGGCCAGGTCAACGGGAAAAAGTCGCTGCTTTACTTTGCCAGCGGAATGCGGCTGAACGGCATCGACAACCAGGCGCAGATGCACGCGACGGCAGACGAAGCGATCAGGGATGGGGTTTCCATCTGGACGATCGATGCGCGCGGGCTCGTAGCGAGCGCGCCCATGGGCAATGCCTCGCAAGGCTCGTCGGGCGGACAGTCCATGTATACCGGGGCGTCGGCGCAGGCGGTGACGACAAACTTCCAGCAGTCACAGGACACGCTCTACGCGCTGGCCGGCGACACCGGCGGCAAGGCATTCCTCGACAACAACGACCTCTCGCGCGGCATTGTGCAGGCGCAGGAATCGATTTCGGACTACTACATCATCGGCTACTACACCACCAACACGGATCCTAACGGCAAATTCCGGCGCATTCGCATCTCGCTGGCGAACAATCAGGAAGCCAAGCTCGATTATCGCCAGGGCTACTACGCGAACAAAGAGTTCGCCAAGTTTAACGACGTTGATCGCGAACGCCAGCTTGAAGACGCGCTGATGCTCGAAGATCCCATCACCGATCTCACCATCGCCATGGAGATCGATTACTTCCAGCTCAATCGCGCGGAGTACTTCGTGCCCATCATCGTCAAGATTCCCGGCCGCGAGCTGGCGCTGGCCAAGCGCGGCGGTGCAGAGTTTACGCGCATCGACTTCGTGGGCGAAATCAAGGACCTTGTCGGAGGCACTACCGTCAGCAACGTGCGCGACAACGTGAGCATCAAGCTATCCGACGCTACGGCCACTGAGCTGGCGCACCGGCCCATCGAATATGACACTGGATTTACTCTCCTGCCCGGAAAATATGCCATCAAGTTCCTGGCGCGCGACGACGAAACAGGCAGAATCGGAACCTTCCAGAGCACTTTCGTCATCCCCAACCTGAACAAGGAACTCAAGCGCATTCCCATCAGCGCCGTGGTGCTCTCGAGCCAGCGCGTGAGTTTGAGCGATGCGATCTACGACGCCGCCAAGGCCAAGGACCGCGCCAAGAGCGAGGCCGTCAATCCGCTCGTGCAGGATGGAAGGAAGCTCATCCCCAGCGTGACGCGCGTCTTCTCGACCGGCCACCAGATTCACGTCTTTTTCCAGGCGTACAAGCCGGCAGCGGCAACCACGACGCCCGCGCCCGCAGCCACGCCGCCCGCGGCGGACACGCAACCGTTCTTCGCCTTCGTCACGCTCTATCAAGGTGGCAAGAAACTTTATGAGACGCCGCCGCAATCCGTCGTTCCCAGCGCTACCACCCGGTTGGGCACCATGGGACTGAACTTCGATCTCGGCGTCGACAATCTCCCACGCGGCTCCTACGACTGCCAGGTAACCGTTATCGATCCCTCTACGCAGAAGGCGGCCTTCTGGCGCGCTTCGATATTGTTGGTGCAGTAACAGCGGCGAACGCATCCGTCCGCCGCCGCTGCGATAAGATGAAGATCAAGAGGAGATT
>JBEKEP010000042.1:0-26327 GCA_050013775.1 Occallatibacter sp.
CCGCACCGGGTCGCCGGTGCATTTTTCTTTGCGCAACACACCGAAGCTCGCGCCCAGATGCCGCATCACGCGCACCAGCGCGACCACAATCTCGCGCCCACGCGGATCGTACCCGCCCATGCAGCCGAGCCATAAACAATACTCTTGCGTTCCGTCGAAGATGGGCAGCGCCTGTTTCTCCACAAACTTGTCGCGCTCAGAAGAGCTCAAGCCTAATGCGTTGCTGCCTTTCTCCAAAGCCAGAAAAAGCTTCGATCCGTAATCGTTGTCCCACGCGCCGGTGTTCACCGCGCCGCGCCGCAGGCCGACGATGATCGGCACATGCTCAATGCCCACCGGGCACTGGAATTCGCACGCCCCGCAGGTGGTGCACTCGAACACCGCCTCCTGCGTGTTGTACTTGCCCAGCAGTGGCTCTTCAGACTTCGGTCCGAACTCGTTCAGGTAGCTCCGCAGCCCCAGCACAATTTCCTTCGGGTTCAATTCCTTGCCGGTCGCGTTGGCCGGGCAGTGCTCCATGCAGCGTCCGCATTCCACGCACGAGTAAGCCTGCAGGCTCGCGAGCTGCGTCAGGTCGTTTCCTGCAACCAAGCCAAAATCTTCGTCGCCACTCAGTGGCGGAATATGCGCGAATTCGCCGCGCGAGAGGAAGACGGTGAACGGGCTCAACAGCAAGTGAAGATGCTTGGTGTGCGGAATCAGCGGCAGAAATGCGAGCAACGTGAGCGCGTGCGCCCACCATAGCGCCTGTACCGCGCCGGCTGGCCCTGTCACGAAAAACGCCGCCAAGTACGTTGCCATCAGCGCGAAGATCAGCAGCGCAATCAGCCCGGACTCCCAGGAAACCTGTCCCAGCCATTTGGGCTGAACGAAGAACCGCCGCACGAACAGCCCGAGAATGCCGACCGCGCAGGCGATGGCAAAGATGGCCGCGAAATCAAAGTAGAGTCGCCCTACGCGTCCCGCGGGATCGAGGAATCCAACGCCCAGAATCGCCGCGCAGTGGTTCAGCGTGACCAGCGCGAACGCGCAGAACGCCCAGAACACCAGTGCATGCGCAATACCCGCAAGCGGCCGCTCGCGAATGACTTTCGCTTGCAGCATCACCTCCCAGACAAAGTCGCGCACGCGTCTGCCGATAGGGAAGAGATGAAAATCGGGATCTTCTTTCGATTGGATAATCTTTCGGAGGATTGGCCCGAAGCGCCGCCAGAATCCGTAAACCGACGCGCAGGCAAGCGGGACGAACAGTCCTCGCTCCCAGAGCGCAAAGTGCCGGGGCTCGGCCAAGGTTGGCAGCAGGTCCATCATGGTTGCACCCAGTCACAATACACGATGAGCTCGGACCATGGATTTTAGTGATTCAGGTTCGGGAAGGGGGCCACAGCGGGATGCATGATGTTGTTGATTGTACGGCCTCTTCGTGCGGCCTCGATTCGAGTTACACTGCGAACGGGCGCCGTTCGCCAGTCCGGCGGTGCGGCTAACCTTGATCGAGGTACGAACTTGTCCAGATATCTTATTACCGGCGTTGCCGGATTCATTGGTCGTTCCATCGCCGCAATGCTCCTTCAGCGTGGCGAAACCGTACGCGGCATCGATAGTTTCATCACCGGCAAGCGCGCCAACCTTGCGGGCCTTGAGGCCATGGAGTTTCTCGAAGGTGACCTGGCGGATCCGGCCGTTTGCGATCGGGCCTGCGCCGGTGTTGAGATTGTTTTCCACGAGGCAGCCCTGGCGTCGGTCCCGCGCTCGGTGGCCGATCCTGCGGCAACTAATCGCAATTGCGTAGATGCAACCCTCAACGTGCTGATAGCCGCGCGTGCCGCGGGCGTGCGCCGCATCATTTACGCCGGATCCTCCTCGGCCTACGGCGACACGCCCTCGTTGCCCAAGCACGAAGAAATGCTGCCCAATCCCATCAGTCCATACGCCGTGGCCAAGCTGGCAGGCGAGCACTATCTTCGCGCTTTCACCCGCGTCTACGGCATTGAAACTGTCACACTGCGCTACTTCAACGTCTTCGGTCCTTACCAGGACCCCACGTCGCACTACTCGGGCGTCCTGGCCATTTTCTGCCGCAAGATGCTTGCCGGCGAGCAGCCCACCATCTACGGCGATGGCGGGCAGAGTCGCGACTTTACCTACATCGACAACGTGGTTGCAGCCAACCTGCTGGCAGCCGCCGCGCCCGCAGAAAAGGTCTCGGGCCGCATGATGAACGTCGCCACTGGCACAGCCATCACACTCAACCAGACCTTCGAGCTGCTCTGCGGACTGACCGGCTATCGCGGCAAACCCGCCTATGCCGAGCCACGCTCCGGCGATATCCGCAACTCTCTGGCCGATATCCGCCTCGCAGGCGAACTGCTCGGCTACGCGCCCTCCGTCGATTTCCCCGAAGGACTCCGCCGCACCGTCGAGTGGTATCGAGCCTCAAACCAACCGTCCTAACGCGCAGGCCAAAGCCGCCCTTGCCGGTTTGGGTGCAGATTGTGACGAGCAGCATTGACGAATCGCGTGTTATGGAAGAAACTGTCTGGGTTTTCCTCAGAATTAGCTTTTCGTTCTGAACGCCAGGGTTATCCCTTTGTCCTTGTTTGGTGTAGGAGAAGGAGAGGCCCATGGCGGGCGTCGGCTGCGGTACGCCGCGGCAGACCATTTCGCTTCAAGCCGTATTTCCGGCATCAAGCGGGCGAAGGTTTTGCTCTGCGTAAGTGAGTATGAGCGAGGTTTTTGTCCCTTGTCTGATTCTCTGTCCGTTCATTTTGCATTTCCCGACGAATCCGCGCCGCATACCCAAGCCGAAGCGCCGCCGCCACGCGGATCGACATCGCTGCGCGAGCTGGGTCAAGCCGTCTGGCGCCGCCTTCGCTTGATTGCCGTGATCGAAGGGGCACTGCTCGTCGCCTGCCTTCTCTATTGCCTCATCGCACCCAATCAATATGAAGCCAATGCGCGCGTCGAACTGCGAACCGCCCCGGCTTCTTCGCTCACCCTCGATGCGCAGGAGCCATTCGTATCGGCCGCCGCTCTTACCGCGCCCATAGCGCTTGAAACTTTGGCCAGCGTTTTGCGCAGCGATCAACTCGCCTGGCGTGTGATTGCCGGGCTCAAGCTCTATCAGCAGCCCGGCTTCTGTGGCCGCTTTCCCCAGCGCTTTCCCGGTTTCAATCCCGAGCAACCCGCTCCCGATGCGCAGGCCTGGCTTCTCGAGCGTTTTGCATGGCGCCTGCATGTGCAGACCATGCCACGCACACTCCTTTTGGAGATTCGTTTCCGCTCCCGCGACGCAGCATTGTCGGCCGCTGTCGTCAATGCGCTCATCCGCGCCTACCAGGAACAGGAAACCGAATCGCAGATTCAAGCTACGGCGCAAGCATCCGGCTGGCTCAATGCCCAACTCGTCGATTTGAAAATTCGCGTCGATCACGACCAGCAGCGCCTTGTCGATTTTGAGGCGCAGCACGGTATCGTGAGCACGCCCGAGGTACAGGCTAATGGCCAGCAAGGCGAAACCGAGCACGCGGCGGCATTGCTCGAAATCGACGAACTCAGCCGCCAGCTTGTTGCCGCGACCACCGACCGCATCCTTACGGAAGCCGAGTATCGCGCCGCCTCGCAGGGCGACCCTGAAATGGTCATCGCCGCGGATCCGCGCCTGCAAGCCCCCAACGCCAACTTTGCCACTGCGCTTCTCGAACAGATTCATGCGCGTCGCAGCGATCTGGAGCAGGAACAGGCACAGCTCAGCGCCGAACACGGCCCCAGCTTTCCGCGTGTCGTCGAAATCGGCCGTCAACTACAGGATCTCGACCGGCAGAAGCAGGCGGAAGACGTGAAGCTCGACGAACGCTTTCGCGGTAACTGGCAAACCGCTCTCGACCGCGAGCATTTGGTGCGCAAGAGCCTGGAACAGGCGACCAGCGAGGGCATGAAGCTGAACGAGGCCGCCACGGAGTACGCCGTTATGCGTCAGGAAGCGAATGCCAGCCACGATCTTTACGTGCGCGTGCTCGAAAAATCCGAGGAAGCCGGCCTTGCCGCGGGTGTGCACAGCTCCAACATCTCGGTCGTCGACGCTGCGCGCCAGCCGATCAAGCCCGTCACACCCGATCTGCCGCTATATCTCGCCATTACTTTCTTCGCCGGCCTCTGGATCGCCATAGGAGCAGCGCTGCTCCGCGAGTCGCTCGCAAATTCCGCAGCACGTTCCGCCGCCATCTTCCTTGCGCTGCTAGCCGCAGGCTCCTGTCTCCACGCACAGCCGCCTATGCCCAACACTTCGGGCCTGCCCAGCGGCGTCGTCAACATTCCGCAATCGCAGGAGACGCGCAGCCTTCCGAATCCCAAGGAAGCTCCAACTGTTTGGAACAACGCAGGTACTGCGGGTATTCCGCCGCTCGCCGCAGCGCAATCCTCGTCGCCTATGCCCGCGCCCGTCGCCTCTGGCGACTTCCTCGACATCAGCGAATACCACACGCCCGAGTTTCATTCCACCGTGCGCGTCTCCGCCGCCGGAACGGTCACGCTGCCCATGATCGGCGACATCAACATCAACGGTATGGACGAGCAGGCTGCCGCGCACGCCATTGAAGGCGCCTTGCTGGCCAAAGGTATGCTCCTGCATCCGCTTGTTTCAGTGCTGGTCACGGCCTATGCCGGTCAGGACGTGAGCGTCCTGGGCGAGGTGTCTCGTCCCGGTGTGTATCCCTATACCTACCATCACCGTCTGCTCGACTTAATCTCAGCCGCCCAGGGGCTCTCGTCCAATGCCGGCCGCCTTGTGAACGTCTTTCATTCAGGCGATCCCAAAACTCCACACCCGGTTGTACTCGATCCCAGCGGCACGGACACCTCCTCCGATCACAATCCCGAACTCAGCCCCGGCGACACCGTGCAAGTGAGCCGCGCCGGTCTCGTCTACGTGGTCGGCGACGTCATCCGCCCCGGCGGTTTCCCAGTCGATCCCGTGCAGGGCCTCACCGTCGTACAGGCTCTCTCGCTCGCCTGGGGGCCATCGCTCAACGCAGCCGTATCCCGCGCCGTCTTAATTCGCGAGCAAAAGGGTGGCCGCACGATGATTGTTCTCAACATCAGACGCATGTTGCACGGCCAGGATCCCGACCAGCCCGTCCAGGACCGCGACATCCTCTACGTGCCCGACTCCTTCGCAAAAAACCTAGTCAACCGGACCATGGAATCCGCCGTTCAATCCGCCATCGGCGTCACCATCTACTCCGCTCTGGTCTATTCGCAGAGGTATTAGCCGATGCGACGGATTGCATGGATTCTACTTCTGCTCCTGGCATTCGCCATCCCCTGGGAGTACTCCCTAGATCTCGGCGAGCCGCTCGGCAATGTCGCCCGCATCGCTGGCCTCCTGGTTTTGCTCGCGGCGATTCCTGCAATTTTTCAAGCCGGCCGCATCCGCACGCCCAACGCATTCTGCTGGTTCACGCTCGCACTCTATCTCTGGTTTTGCTGCACGTGTTTCTGGTCCATCGATTCCGTCGTGACCCTCGAAAAACTGCGCGGCTACTTTCAGGAGATGATGATCGTCTGGCTGGTCTGGGAGTTCGCCGACACGCCCGCCGATCTCCGCAACTTGTTGCGTGCCACGGTCGCCGGATCGTGGGTTCTGGCCACTCTCACCCTCCTCGCCTTTCGCTCGCCCGAGGCGATCGCGACCGGCCAGATCCGCTTTGCCGCCTATGGCCAGGACCCCAATGAGGTGGCTCGTTTTCTCGATCTTGGCTTTCCGCTTGTCGCCCTTCTCGTGCATTGCGAGCGCCGCTGGCCGCTGCGCCTGATGGCCATCGGATTTCTACCACTCGGCATCGTGGCGGTTTTGCTTACCGCCTCCCGGAGCGGATTCCTTGCCGCCCTCGTTGCTCTCGCCGGATGCTTCCTTCTCCTGGCCCACGGTCACGGCCGCCGCGTCGCCGCCGTACTCTTTGCTCTGCCGCCTTTTCTTGCCGCCCTCTGGTTCATCGTTCCCCGCGGCACCATCGACCGTCTCGCGACCATCCCCGAGCAGTTGCGGAGCGGCGATTTGAATCAGCGCCTCAACATCTGGTCGGCCGGCTGGAAAGCTTTTGTGCACGCGCCGCTCTTCGGTACCGGAGTCGGATCCTTTGTTGTAGCAGCTCACCTCTCACCCATCGACACTGCGCACAATACCGTGCTGTCCATTGCGGTCGGCGGAGGACTTTGCGCGTTGCTTCTCGCGTCGCTGCTTCTTATCCTGGCCGTTCGTGCGACGCTCCAAACTGGCGGTGCTCTACGTCTCGCGCTCTTCACATGCATGCTTGTCTGGGCCGTCACTTCGCTCATCGCCACGGTCGAGGAGAACCGCACCACCTGGCTGCTTTTCGGCCTCATCCTTGTCGCCGCGCGCCTCTCCGAAGACGACCCTCGTGGCCTGGTCGCCTGTTTCCGGTCCGCACCTTCGCGCCCGATCGCCGCTCCCGCGCCTCCATTGGCGACGCAGCCGAGCTCCTGAAAGCTGCGCCATGCCGTCCGTCACGCCCATCGCCGCGTCCACCCGATTCTCCACCGTGCATCGCGGCATTCTGCGCGCCGTCATCTCCGTTGGTGCAGCGGGGATTTTCGTCAAGCTCATCGCTACAGCGAAGGAAATCGGCGTCGCCTCCGTTTACGGTCGCTCCGATGCCATGGACGCCTTTCTCGCCGCAGCGCTCATTCCGAGCCTGCTCGTCAACCTCATCTCGGAATCCATGAATCAGGCTCTCGTGCCCACGCTGGTCCGGGTCAGGGAACAGGAGGGCCGCGACCGCGCCCAGCAACTGCTCTCGAGTTCGATGCTGTCGATGTGCCTGCTTCTCGGCCTGGCTTCCGCGCTCATGGCGCTTCTCGCCCACGGCTTCTTTCCGCTCATCGCCTCCAACTTCTCGCCCGCAAAACTCGCACTCTCCATTCGCCTCTTCTACGGCCTCTTGCCCATCGTCCTGCTCACAGGCATCGCCACCAACGGCACCGCGATTCTCAACACGCTCGATCGCTTCGCCCTCCCCGCTCTCGCGCCGGCAGTCATCTCCATCTCCGTGCTTCTCGGTGCGTTGTTCCTCGGCAGCCGTTTCGGCATCTGGGCCATGGTCTATGCCACGCTGGCCGGTTCGCTGCTGCACGTCATCATCGTCGCATGGATGATGGAAGCCCACGGCTATACATTCCGCCTGCGCTGGCACGGCATGAACGAGGCCACGCGCGAGGTCGCTGGCCAATACGGCCCTGTGTTGCTCAGCAGTGTTGTTGCCTCAAGTGGCCTGCTCGTCGATCAGTCGATGGCCGCCATGCTGCCCGCAGGCAGTGTCTCGGCTCTGGTCTATGCCAATCGCTTCGTCAGTGTCGTGCTCACGCTGCTGGCCGGCGCCGTTTCCACCGCCATCGTGCCTTACTTCTCGCGTATGATCGCTCACCGCGATTGGGCCGGATGCAGCCACACGGTCTACACGTGGGTTAGGCTTACCGCGCTGGTCTCGATCCCCATCTCGATCCTTCTCATCGCCGGTGCTCGTCCGCTCGTCCGCATCGCCTACCAGCATGGCCGCTTTGGCCCGCACGACACTGCCATTGTGGCCACGGTGCTTGCCATGTATGCCGTTCAGATTCCTTTCTATGTCACCAGCCGCGTCTACTACCGCTTGATCGTCGCCATGCGCCGTACCGATCTGGTCCTCTACTGCGGCCTCCTCAATCTCGGCCTCGATATTGTGCTCAATCTCGTCCTCATGCACTGGTTTGGCGTAGCAGGAATCGCCCTTGCCACTTCGCTCTGGACGGTGAGCACGTTCTTCTATCTCTGGTACTGGAGCCGCAAGCTGCTGGCGCGCGCCTCCGCGCAGGAGGCGGCCGCATGACTTCTTCTTCCGCGCAATATCTGCTCCGCATCGACGATCTATGCCCCACCGTCTGCGCCGAGCGCTGGCAACAGATGCAATCGCTGATCGAGGAGTTTCGCCTGCAGCCGATCCTGGCCATCGTCCCCGACAATCAGGATCCGGAGTTGCATGCATCTCCTCCCGACCCAGCCTTCTGGGACCGCATGCGCGCTCTCGAAGGCGCAGGAGCTGCGATTGGTCTCCACGGCTACCGTCACTTGTGCGTAAGCCGCGGCCGGAGCCTGGTCGATCTGCATCGCGTCTCGGAATTCGCCGGCGTACCCGCCGCAACGCAACGGGCGTGGATTAGCGTAGGCATGCGTATCCTGCGCGGTCACGGCCTCGATCCAAGCCTCTGGGTCGCTCCGCGTCACGGCTTCGATGCCAACACGCTCGCAGCTTTGCGTGAAGAGGGAATCCTCGTTTTATCCGATGGTTTTACGCGTGCGCCGTTCCATCGCGGCGGATTGACCTGGATTCCGCAGCAACTCTGGGCTCCGGTCGAGAAAGACCGCGGGCTCTTGACGATCTGCATCCACCCCAACACCGCCCATGAAGCCGAGATCGCAGCCTTCCGCAGCTTTCTCGACCTTCACGCAGCGCAGTTCACCTCCGTCGATCGTGTCCTCTCCGAGATTCAGCCTGCCACTTTGACCCTCACCGCGCGCATTCAGGCTGAATGTGCGCTACGGCGCCTCAAAATCTCCCATGCCGGCAAACGATTGTGCCGCTCGGCGTTCTTCCGCTCCAACAACTCCAAATAGAGCCGTTCCCAGCGGTCCAGTACAGCCTCCAGGCTGTAGCGCTCGACGACACGCTGCCGCGCCCGCATACCCATCGCCCGCCGCAGCCTGGGTGGAGTGTGCATCAACCAGCGCATCGTTGTCGCCAGCCGCTCCGGATCGCTCGCGGGCGTGAGCCAGCCCGTATCCCCATCCACAATCACCTCGCGCGTTCCGGGTACATCGGTAGCGACCGCGGGCAGCCCGCATGCTCCGGCCTCCAGCAGGGCCATCGGCAACCCTTCATAGCGCGACGAAAGAACAATTCCGTCGGCGGCCTGCATCCAGCGCGCCACATTTGGCTCGAAGCCCGCAAAGCGCACGCGATGGCCGAGATCCAGTCCTGCGGCCATGCTCTTCAGCTCGCTCTCCCGCGTTCCCGCGCCCAAAACCATTAACCGCGCCCTCGCCGGTGTGCGCGCCATCGCCAGCATTAGGCTGGGAAAATCCTTCACCGCTTCCAGGCGGCCCACAGCCAGCCACAAGAAATCATCTCCGATCCCAAACGCCTCCCGCGCCTCCGATCGTGCCCGTGCATCCGGCTGCCAGCGATCCACGTCAATACCGTTCCAAATCACCGAAAGATTGTGTTCGCTCACCATCCCGGCGGCCAGATGCGACGCGGCCGCCGCCTCGCTAACGGCCGTCACGTGATCGGCCAGCCACCGGCTGCACACGTAGCCGAAATGCCGCCCCACCGTGCCCGTTGATGAGCTGTGCAACGTGTCCAACACCAGCGGAACCGGCGCCGCTAGCCGCGACCAGCGACTCAGCCATGCGGCATGTGGCAAGTGCGCGTGCAACACGTCGGGGCGTTCGTGCCAAAGCCAACGCTGGAAGCGAATCCATCCTCGCGGGTCGGCGAGCCCTTTGCGCATCTCGAGGCTCAGAAACAGCACTCCCGCGTCTTCGAGCTCCTCAGCCGCAGAGCCGCCTGAGCCCGAAAGCGCCACCATGCTCACGCGCCAGCCACGCCGTCGCAACCCTTTGGCCAGCAAGATGGCCTGCTGTTCGGCGCCGCCCACGCGGTCAAGGCCGGGAATCGTCATCGCGGCGTGGTTCATGGCTGCCTCCACACATACGCCCCGATCAGATCCTCGTAGGCCTTCACAGCCTCTTCAAAACCGAACTCATCGACCGCCCGCAGTTTTTGCAGGGCAATCGCGTCCCCATGGTTACGTTTCGGGAATCCCGGAAGAACGGCGACCACCCCCGCGCACAGGGCAGCGATCAAAAACGAAACCGTAAGCAACGGGATCGATAAGGCAACCAGCAAGAAAGAAAGCGCAAAGCGCAAGACATCACGAAGCATAGGCCCCTCCGGCAACCTCGCTCTCACGTCGCGAACTGGAACCCGCGCGGCGAGGTGGACGGCTTCACGATGAATTTGCCCGGGAGCTACGCCGGCAGAAGCGCGCTCGTTTCGACGAACGGCGCGACCCTGGCGCTCAGATGGACGTACACCGTGAGAGATTTAGCTGGAGACCGGTTCGACAGCGGGAGGCAATGCTCTATAAAAATGAAGCCGGTATAACGCTGGCCCGGCATGCCCAATCCTTCGCCGTCGAAGCCAACCCCCTGTCAGCAACACAGGAGTGACCTTGGTAGCGGGTCCTTCACTTGGGGTTGAAAACTATACTGTAAGGAAACATCTGTCCAGAAAAAATGTCAAGAGATAAAATGCACATGGGAAAAATTGGCAGTTTATTACTTTGACCCATACCGAACAGTCGTGCAAAGTGGTACGCCGAACGGAAACTTTCAGGCTTCATGTGAATTCGGTCAGGCTGTGGAATGGAAAAATCCATGGTGGAAGCGGTCTCCCGGATGGAGACTCTCAAGCGCCAACTCTAAGGCTTCGGTGAGGGCGCTCACAGAAACCTCTGTCGCTAACCACGCGCCCGGCCGGCCATTGAGCAGGTCCACGACCCCGCCTGACGCCGGCGTGGACACAAGCGGGAGGCCTGCCGCGGCTGCCTCCAATAACGCATTGGGCATCCCTTCATAGCGCGATGGCAGCACGAACAGCGTCGCTCCCTGGAAAAACACATACGGCGTGTCGATCTGCTGCGTAAAGCGAACCGCGGTCTCCATTTTCAGCGAACGGCAAAGCGCTTTGAGCGCCACTTCCTCGCGGCCCGATCCCACCAGAATCAGGTCGGCCTCAGGAAATCTCCCTCTCAATGAAGCCAGCGCCTCAATCAGTAGGTCGAAGCCTTTCTCCTGCGACAGCCTTCCTACGGCCAGCAAATGCGGACCAGGGCCGCTCCACGCCGACGGAGCGTCGCGCGCGGCCAGAATTTCTTCGAGATCGACGGGATTCGGGAGCACCACAATTTGCTCACCCGGAACGCCGGTCTCGCGCGCCAGATCCTCGGCCATGGCGCGTGACTGGCAGATGACGCGATCGGCTCGCCGGTAAAGCAGTCGGTAAAGCAAGCGCGTGTATCGTGGCACGCGGCCATGAGCCAGAGCGGCAGAGACCGTCCCGTTCTGCCGCACCAGCACGCGCGTCCCCGGCGGGAAAAACGGCCGCAGCAAGAGCGCCACAAAACTGGTCTCCGCCGCTCCCGACAAAATCACCTTGGGCCGCAGTCGCCACACCAGCAGCAGCAGGGGAAGCGTAGCGGCGCGCGCTCGTTTGGCTCCCAGAGGATGGACCGTCACCCAGGGCGGCACCGCGCCGGCGTCCCGAGCTCGCACCAGCCCCAGGTGAACCTCGAATCTTTCCCGCGACAGCCCGCGTGCCAGGAGCGCCATAACGTGCTGTGCGCCGCCGCCGCCAATTCGAGAACTCAGCAGGAGAATTCTTTTGCGTTGCTCCATGGATTTCCTGAGAGGAAAGCAATTGTCCGCCAGCACCCGCATCAACCCACGTGTTCGCAATCACTGAATCTTTCTTAAGTAACCCTTATCAATGTCCCACACCGCTACACTTGCAATTTTTCGTCCCATAATCTGCGCGCCGGTCTCCACTCCTCGGGGAAATCTTTCCGGCCCAGGCCCTTTATGGCAGATGCCGCGCCATTTGATCTCTGCATTTCTGCGCCGCGCGTGAACCAGCAGCCAACCATCGTCGTTGGAGTTACGCACGCGCAAACCTGTCTTGTGCTCGGTGCTCGCCTGCGAGCCTTGCGCAACGCCGGATTCCGCGTCCTATTGCTTTCCAGCCCCGGGCCCTTGCTCGATATCACTGCCACGCGTGAAGGGGTAGAGCGGATTGCGCTCCCCATGAAGCGCGGCATCGCACCATTCGCCGATCTGGTTTCGCTTTACCGGCTTTGGCAGTTCATTGGAAAATGTCAGCCCGATCTTGTCGAGTTCAGCACTCCAAAAGCCGGCCTGTTGGGTACTCTCGCCGCCTGGCTCCGCGGCGTTCCCCGGCGCGTGTATATGTTGCGCGGGCTCAAGCTTGAAACCACATCGGGATTCAAACGCCGCATTCTGCTGGCCACGGAACGCATGGCTGCGCGCTGCGCGCACGTGGTGCTATGCAACAGCGAAAGCCTGCGAACCGAAACCCTCGCGTTGCGCGTAGCCCCCTCGAGCAAACTCCACTTGTTAGGCGAAGGCAGCAGCAACGGCGTGGATATCAATCGCTTTTCTCCCGTGCCAAGCCCGATCCGGGAGCATCTGGGAATTCCGCGCAGCGTTCCGGTCGTCGGCTTTGTGGGCCGCTTGACGCGCGACAAAGGGCTGCCGGAACTCTGTGAAGCCTTCGACCTGATTCTTTGCGCCGAACCTTCCACGCGCCTGCTGTTGGTGGGTTGGTTCGATGTCTCTGAAGATGCGCTCGACCCAGGGCTCAGGGCGCGCATTCTGCATCATCCAAACATCCACTGCACGGGATTTGTCCCCGACACAGCGCCGTATTACCGCGCCATGGACCTGCTGGTTCTCCCTACCTGGCGCGAGGGTTTCCCGAATGTTGTGCTGGAAGCGGCAGCTACGGGGATCCCCGTCGTCACCACGGAGAGCACCGGCGCGCGCGATTCCGTTCTTCCTGAAATCACCGGGCTGATCATTCCACCGGGGTATCCAGAGGCGATTTATGAGGCGGTGATAAAGCTCATTCGCGATCCCAAACGCCGCCAGCGCATGGGGCGTTCAGCGCGCGCGTGGATTTTGGAGCATTACGTGGAATCGCGCGTCGTGGGCATGACCGTCGACTACTACAAAAGCCTGCTCGACTACCGACTGGTTGCATCATTGCAGAATGCAGGGGGCGATCGCAAAGCATTTGCCGTAGCGGACCAGTGACATATCACGGAGACAAAGTTTCTGCGGATGCGGCGGGTCCGGATGACAAGCCCAATCGCTACCATCTCGGCTCATACCGCATCGCCACCGCCCCTGAGCCGAACTCCAGCCGGTTTACGAGTCTCAAGTCGATTTGCTTAGATAACCCCGCGAACAACGTCGGTCCGAGGCCCGCCAGCCTGGGGTGCACCACGAACTCGTACTCATCGATCAATCCCAGCTCCGCCAAAGCGAGCGGGAGCTGGACACCTCCCACCAACAGTCCCTGACCTGGCTCCCGCTTGAGCTGCTGAACGGCCGCACCCAGATCCCCGCGCACGAGTTCAGCGTTCCAATCGACTCGCTCCAACGTACTCGACACGACGTACTTCTTTGCCGCGTCGATCGTCCGGGCGAAGGGTTCCATCCAGTCAGGCCTCGCTCCTGTCTGCGCCGGCGGCCGCCACCCTGCCTCCATCATTTCGTAAGTCACCCGGCCAAAGAGGAGGGCATCGGCCCGGTTGAGGTTCTCGGCCGCGTGACGATGCAAATCTTCGTCCGGCGTGATTGCACGATGATCGCAGCACCCGTCCAGTGTGACGTTGATGGAATAACGAAGGGGTCGCATTTCGGAAGAATACCGGTGAAGAAGTAGATCAGCAACGTTAGCCCGTTTAGCCCTCGGCGCCAAACAGTCCAGGCTGCTCCTCGCCCAGCTTTGGCGCCTCAGCCCGTTTCCGTCCCGCGGCCCCGATCAAACTCACCACCTCGAGAGCCTGTATCGCCTGCCTTGGCACGTAGATCCGCTGGGTATTCGAACGCGTATCGGGCGGGGTCAGCAGGACCCCGGCGCCATCCACCAGGGAACGGTCGTTGGCCGCCAGGCCCTCCAACTCGTCGCCATCGCTTAGGGTCAGGCGCAGCCAGAGCCCCGCGGTGCGCGGCCGCAGCGAAAATCGCTTGCGTACAAGCCGCTCAGGGTTTGCCTGTTCCGCCGATCCGGTGGGGAAGTCCCGCACATAGCAAACCCACTTCACCTGCTCCCAGCCGACCCGGACCACTTTCCCGGTCAGGTCCAGAAACTCCAGTTCCGCCTTTTGCTGGCCAAATTCCGCGCCCGCGTATCCCGCGCACCAATCGCGCGAGAACTTACGCACAATGACGGATTTGCGCGCCGAAGCCATCGCTCTGGATTGTCGCACGGTCAAGCCCGCCACGGCGGCCACCTCTATTGCTCTTTCTGGCTCACAGCCCCCAGAATGGCCCTCGGCCACCGTCCGGGAATCGCGCGGAAGTCCAATCGCATCCAAGACTTGCTCGGACGGTTGAGCAAAACTGGTCATTCTGCTCAACTTGTGTTAATGTTTTTGTTTGCCAGCTTCCAATATTCTCCCTGTAAGGGCAACAACATCAGATACTTGGCTGAGGATGAGGATGGCAGAAACAGGAAGAGCACATGCCCGACTACATCTACCTCCTGGAAAACCGGCTTTCCGCTGACCAACGCAACGCGCTCGCGCAGTTGCGCACCGTGGCACGCGATGCCGGCAGCATCCTTTTCCTCACCGGAGACGCTGTCCGCGACCTTACTAGCGGCCACGCAGTTCGCGAACTGGAAGTAGCAGTTCATGGAAACGCACTTAAGCTAAAGAAACCATTGGAAAAGCTCGGCGGCAAACTCTGGGGCGAAGACGAGACCTCGCGCAGCCTCTACCTGTGTTTTCCCGGCACCGTTCGGGTCAATGTCGTCAGCACCCATCGCGTGGAGTACCCCAAGCCCGGCAAGCCGGTTTATCAACCTGCCTCTATCCAGGAGGATCTTCGCCGACGTGACTTTACAGTGAACTCCATGGCCATCTCCCTTAATGAGGGCTCCTACGGGCTCTTGATGGATCCGCTGAACGGGGCAGCCGACATTGAGGCCCGGACGCTCCGCCTGGTTTCGAACTACGGGTTCCTGGAAGAACCCTCGCTGATGATCCGCGCCACCCGCTACCGCGCCCGTCTCGGCTGGGAGATGGACCCCAGAACCCAGACCCGTTACGAAAACGCCAAAAACGAAGGCGTCATTGAGTTTCTTTCCGCCCATGCGCGCAGCGAGGAATTGGAACAGATCGGGCACGAGGAGGATGGGCTTAAAGTGCTCCGCGCCCTCGAAGCCGAAGGCTGGATGAAGGTCCTCTTTCCGGCATGGACGTCGGCCAAGGCCGATGAAGCTAAGCTGACGGCGCTCCACGATCTCGCGGTCCAGTTACTTGTGCAGGGTGTTCATCCCGATATGTCCGCGGGTCAGATGCAGTTGCTCACGGCCAAGCTGCCGTCGAAGGATCTGTCGGCGCTCAAGAAGACGATGCTGCGCCCCGGCTTCGTAGAGGAGTGGAATCATCTCGATTCCCTGGCCAACGGCTTTGCCAAAGTACTGCTCTCCAAGCAGAATGCCAAGGCCTCGGCAGGTTATAAGCTCTTCATGAGCTATGACCCAGAAGCAATTCTGTGGCTTGGGTTTATTAGCAAGGATAAAGCCGTGCAGGAACGCTTCAATCTCTTCCTCAAGGTCTGGCCTGAGGCGCGCCAGCGGATCCCCTACCTGCTCATGCAGGAGATGCGCATCACTCCCGAGTTGCCAGGCTATTCAGACCTTGTACAGAACATCTTTTTGGAATTGATCGACGGCCATCTGACCACCCCGGAGGAAATGCGCGCCTATCTTGAGCCGCACTCGCCGCCCGCCCCGCCGCCGCAAGTCACCATCAAGAGATCGCGCGCCAAGCGTGCCGAGGCGAAGATCAAGGAGCAAGCCTTCGATGATGATGAGGAAGACGAGGACGTCCCGCTGACAGACGATGATCTGGAGGCGACCGGCGACGACGAGGAACTCGACTTGAGCGTTCTGCCTAAGGGTGCTTTGGCAGGAGACGACGGAGACGAGTCCGAGTCCGACGAAGACGAGGAAGAAGCCGACGAGAAGCAGGCAGCCCCGGCCAGCAAGAAAAAGGCCCAGGCAGCCGCCCCGGCCAAAAAAGGGTCAGGCAAAGCAGCACCTCCGGCAGTGCCCGCCAAGCCCGCGCCTCCGCAACCCGCGGCAAAAGGGAAGCCCGTCGCCGCTGCTCCGGCAAAAATTGTGCCTGCTCCGGCAAAGACTGCGCCCGCTCAAGCGAAGGCTGCTCCCGTTAAGGCCCAACCGGTTCCTGCTGCAAAAGCGAAACCGGCGGTTGCCAAGGCAGCACAGCCTGTTAAACCTGCCGCGAGAAAGCCACTACCGGCCAAGGCGAAGGTGCCCGCAAAGCCGGTTCCGAAGAAAGCCTCAAAGCCTGCGCCCAAATCCAAGCCGGCGGCAAAGAAGGCTGCCAAGCCAGCAGCGAAGAAGCCGGCCGCCAAAGGCGCAAAGAAGCGCTAAACGGCAGCATTGAATGGCCATTTGCGAGATGAATAGTCAAGCGGAGTCTCTGTCTTTCTCGGTCCCTTGTTCCCTTGGTCCCTGTCTTCGCCAAATTCATCAAACGTTTGCAATCCCTTTGCCTCCGTGCATTACTCTGATGTTGGTTCCAGCGGCCCGCACCTGCTCAACCACTCAACCGGGCGCCGGACGAGGACTGACGGTTTGAGCCAATCGGTATTTGTTCTGGAAGACGAAGCCGACATCGCACGGCTGGTACAACATCACCTTGAAGCGGCAGGTTTTGAAGCACGCCTGTTTCATACCCCCACTAATCTCATTCCCGACGCCGAGCGCAAGCCGCCGGCGCTCTTCCTGCTCGACATCATGGTACCCGGAGGCGATGGCCTCGATGTTTGCCGCCGCCTGCGCAACCACGCTGGCCTTTCCACAATTCCCATCATCTTTCTCACCGCGCGCGCTGGCGAAAACGATCGCGTTCTCGGCCTGGAACTGGGCGCCGACGACTACATCACCAAGCCCTTTTCCACGCGCGAGCTGGTGGCCCGCGTCAAAGCTGTTCTACGCCGCTTCGAGCGCCCCACTTCGCCCTCGATCATCAGCTTTGAAGAGGTCATCATCGACGCCAGCGCCATGCAGTTGAAGGTCCGCGGCGAGCTTACTACCACCACTGCAACGGAATTCCGACTATTGGATTATCTTGCGCGCCATCCCGGCCGCGTCTTCAGCCGCGACCACCTCCTCGACGCGGTCTGGGGCGATGCCCGCTTCGTCACGCCTCGCTCTGTCGATGTCTATGTGCGCCGCATCCGTGAGAAAATCGAGATCGACCCGGAGAATCCGCGCTATCTTAAAACCGTGCGCGGCGCCGGCTATCGCTTCGAACTGCCCAAGAGCGAATAAGGCAGCCAATAGCCAATAGCCAGTAGTAAAACGTGGGCAGTGAATTCCTTTCGCGGTCATGCGGCCGTCGAGTCATTGACGAAACCGCCTGATCGTTTCGGGCCTACGTCGGATATTGGCTACCGAATGGTTGGCTGCTGGCTAAATTATCGGGCAGCTGGAATTACTGGCTATTGGCTACTGGCTGAATTCTCATGAACTCCAACGTCTTCACCAAGCTGCTCGGAGTGTTTCTCCTCCTGCTCGCCGTCCAGATGCTGGTGGTGGAGCTGGTCATTCGCCGCATTTGGGAGCGCTCGCCCGAGGCCGCTCTCAGCGTGCTCAGCGGCGACGCACTTTGGTTCGCTCTCATCGCGCTCGTCATCGCTCTCCCATTGGCTGTCTGGGTCTCCGGCCGCATCTCCGCGCGTCTTCGCCGCGTTGTCACCTTCGCCCGCCGCATCGCTGACGGCAACCTCGACGCCCGCATCGAAACCCATGGAAAAGACGAGGTCTCCGCCGTTGAATCCGCTCTGAATCAAACCGCCGAGCGCGTGGGCCGGGACTTTGCCGAGCTTGCAAGCGGTCGCGCCGAGCTGGCCGTCATGCTCGACTCCATGCAGGAAGGCGTGGTTGCCATCACGTCCACCGGCTTTGTGCGCTGGTCCAACGCCATCATGCAGCGCATCGCCGGATCGCAGCTCATTCCTGGCCGTCCCCTCGTCCACTCCGTCCGCGACCCCGAGTTGCTGGCTTGTGTGCGCGGAGCCCTCGAGCGCAACGAAATCTGCGTCGGTCGCGCCAGCCTGCTTTCTCCCGGCCGCGTCTTCGAGGTCAACGCGGCGCCGTTGCCCGCGGGTGGCGCGCTGGTCGTGCTCCACGACGTCACCAGCATCGAGGCCGCGCAAACATCCCGTCGCGAGTTCGTCGCCAATGTCAGCCACGAACTGCGCACGCCACTCACTTCCATCCAGGGCTACGTGGAAACCCTCATTGAAGATCCCAACCCCAGCCCGGAGACGACGCTCGAATTCCTCGGCGTAATTCTGAAAAATGCCAGCCGTATGAACCGCCTCACCGAGGATTTGCTTGCCCTGGCCAGTGTCGAAAGCCCTGACTACAAAGTCAATCTGCAGCCCGTTCGCGCCAGCGCCCTTTTGCGCGACGCCATCGACTCCATCGGCGGCAAATTCGTGGACTCGGGCGTGAAGATTCAGTCCACGACCGCACCCGATGCGCTGGTCATGGCCGATCCCGATGCGATGCATCAGGTCTTCGGCAACCTGCTGGAGAACGGCCTCAAATATGCCAAAACAGGCAAGCGCATTCTTGCTTCTGCGCGTCTGCTCGCCTCGGAGGTGCAGTTTACGATTCAGGATTTCGGCCCCGGCATCGCCTCCGAGCACCTGGAGCGCATCTTCGAGCGCTTCTACCGCGTTGACAAGGCGCGCTCTCGCGAGTCGGGCGGCACCGGCCTCGGCCTCGCCATCGTCAAGCACATTGTGCTGGCTCACGGCGGACGTATCTGGGCTGAAAGCGAACTCGGCAACGGCTCCAGCTTCCACTTCACGCTGCCCCTCGCGCCGGCTCCGCAGACCGCCCCGCAGCCCGCGCAGCAAACACCTGCCGCAACCGGCGTCTGAGCGGCTCTGTCTTATTTTGTTAGCGATTTTTGCTGCGGCCTTGTCGCGGCAAGCAGCTCAAGGTTGACTGCCGGGAGCTGAAACTGTTTTCGGAAACGCCTTACCTAGCGCCGTCAACTGCTCCAGAAACGGATCCGAGATCGTGCCATCAATCGTCACTGGCACATCCCACGTCACCGACCCGCCAAAATCGCGGATCTTCCTGGTGAACTCAACTACTTGATCCGCTGTGAACCGTGGCGCACCCATCCCCCACGTCTCGCCCAGAAAACTCAGCATGTGCAGTTGCGTTCCGTCGATGCGCCCGTCGCCGCTCCGCCGCACGGTCGGTTGATCCGGCTTGTCGATCTCGCCCGCCGTAAAATCTTCGTCCGGGCTCACAGAAACGAGCCGGTAGATCACCCCGGGATTGAATGCCACCGCCGAATCAGGATTGCCCGCGCGTGCCGCCGCCGCAAAGCTGGCAAAATTCGGCGCCTCTGCCGAGCGATACATTGAGTTCGGATAGTAACAGCCGTCGAACCACCATCCCACGACCTTCGTTCCCCACGTTTTAGACCATGCCGCGATCACCTGTTCCCATTTGCGTTGGAAGTTCTTGTTCGCGTACGGTCCGTTCACCCATTCCAACTCTTCGCGCGCGGCGCGATCTCCTCCCGGCGCGCCTGACGGCAGATACACCATCAGTTTGATGTCCCGTTTGTGCAACGGCTCATAGAAATCCGCAACCAGGTCGCGCCGCGAACACTTGCTCGGTGCAATGCCCACGATTTTGTCGTACACCGCGTTTGGCGAAAGGTAGTAGCCGGAATTCTGTCCGATGCTGAGCTGGTAATGTCCCGCGCCCACCTGGTCCAGCCGCTTTGCCATCCCCTCTACGTCGAATCCATCCACCATCTTGTTCCACTGCTCGATGGTCATTTGCAGCTTATTCACGCGCGCCTGCCAGTCGGCCAGGTAATGCGTCATCACGCCCCACGCATAACGCGGATTCTGCATCCACGCCGCGCGTCCCGCTCCGACATTGGGCTGCTGGTTCGTTTCCGCCGGGCTCTGCTGTTGCGCCCACGCCGCGGTCACCCCGCGCATTGGCAATCCGGCTGCAAGCGCAGCTCCTGCGGCGCCCACCATCCAATCTCTACGCGACATTTTTCCTGCTTGCATCGATTCACTCTCCTCGCCATTTCGCAAAGATTCCGGTAACGATTACGTACGCCGCACCAGTGTAGCCTTTTTGCCGTCTCCGGCCAGGTTCCGACAGCCTGGTTCAGGAATAGTTTTACTATTCAACTGCCCTTAACAATCCGCGTAGACAATGAGTTGCGGCAGGCAAACTGCACGGGAGCAAATTGTGAAAAAGACGCTACTTGCCGTTCTATTGTTCGTCGTGGCGCTGAGCAGGTCTCAGGCCCAGAAGATCACCGGGGCAGGCGCAACCTTTCCTGGTCCGATCTATTCCAAGTGGTTCACCCAATACAGCGCCGCGCATCCCGGCGTACAGATTAACTATCAGCAGATCGGATCCGGTGGCGGAATCCAGCAGGTAACAAGCGGCATCGTGGACTTTGGCGCCTCTGACATGCCCATGGCCGATCCGGCGCTGGCCGCCTCCAAGGTCAAGCTCATTCACATTCCCACCGTGTTGGGCGCGGTTGTGCCCATCTTCAACGTGCCCGGCGTCTCTGATCTTCGTTTCAGCCCCGACGTGCTGGCCGACATCTATCTCGCCAAGATCACCACGTGGAATGACCCCCGCATCGCCAAAGACAACCCCGGCGTCCATCTGCCCGGCGACAGAATCATCATCGTGCATCGTTCCGACGGCAGCGGAACCACATTTATCTGGACCGACTACCTGAGCAAAGTGAGCAACGATTGGAAGAACGGTCCCGGATCGGGCACCGCAGTCAACTGGCCCACCGGCGTAGGCGGCAGCCACAATGAGGGCGTTGCCTCGCAAGTTCGCCAGTTCCCGGGCTCAATCGGTTACGTCGAGCTCATCTACGCCCTGCAGAATCACATCAACTTCGGGGCCATCAGGAACAAGGCCGGAAATTGGGTGAAGGGTTCGATCGAAGGCGTTACAGATGCCGCGGCCACGGCTAAAATACCTGCCGACTACCGCGTCTCCATCACAGACGCCCCCGGTCCCAACGCCTATCCCATCTCCAGCTTCACCTACCTGCTGATTCCCCTTCATCCTACCGACATGAGCAAGGAAAAGGTCATCAAGGACATGCTGAACTGGATCATCACGTCTGGCGAGAGCGAAGCGTCGAGCCTCTCATATGCACCGCTCCCGCAGGCTCTGGCAGACAAGGTACTCAAAAGCGTCTACGCTTTGCCGTAAAACTTGGTGAGGAGTCCGCCGCCCGCCGGGCTCCTCATCTCGATTGCTCGTCGCTTTTGCTGCGCGTCACGACCGCACGATTTCCCCGGCCAGGCCCTTTTTGCGGCGTTTTTGCTCGTACATCGCTTGGTCGGCACTCTTCAGCAGAGCATCGAGCGTTTCGTGCGACCCCGCGCCTGAAGTCACGGTTCCGAAACTCAGGCTGAGCGGGATCTGTCGATCGGGCCCCTTATTCCACCCTGCGACGATCTCTTCCAGCCGCTCGACCGCCGCAACCATGCCCGGCTCGGTGAACTCGCCCGCCACGGCAAATTCATCCCCGCCGATCCGTCCCAGCACATCCGCTTCGCGAAACACCGTGCGCAGAATCTCCGCGGTTTCCACCAGGGACTGGGAACCCACGAAGTGTCCGAATTGATCGTTGACTTGTTTCAGGTCGTCCAGATCGACGAACAGGACCGAGAACGGATGACTCGATCGGTTCGCCCTCCGCAGTCCCTGCTCAGCCAGCAAGCGAAAGCCTCTCAGGTTGTAAAGTCCCGTCAACTCGTCGCGCAGCGAGAGGGAGTGAATCTTTACTTCCATGCTATTGATGCGGCGTGCGAGATACAGCAACAGGGCAGTCGACACGATCACCGCCAGCGTGGCCAGAATCGCAGTCGAATACGGCGGTGGCATTCTCCGGTCGCCGATAAAGTGAGCGCGGCCCCATTCCCGCAGATAAGGGAGCAGCAGCAGAATCGGCGACAATGCCCGCGCCAGCCTGCTGCCGGTTCCGCGTCCCACAAAAATCGAGAGAATCCCTTTGCGGGCGCGATGAAAAAACGTCACGCTGGTGAGCAGGATCAGGCAAGCCGTGGTCTGGAACGAGCGGCCCATGTCTGCCGGTGGGCCGAAGATGTGCGACATTTCGCTGATCTGCTCCGACGTGCACACCAGCACTACGAACACCAGGCAGCAGGTCGAAAGATCGGCGGCAAGAACCGCGGCGCGGCCCTGCGCGCGGAGAAACAGCATCGACAGTCCGAGAAGCGCAAAGCCCCCAGCCGCTGACAGGGAAATATGGGTACTCAAAATCCAATACGATTGCGCAAGGGAAGAAACTGGTGCGGCTGCTCCAGGCGCGGAATGCAGAACGCGGCCGGCAACGATGATTCCGCTCAGCAGCAGCACGGCCGCTGCCAGTGCCTCGCTTGTAAATTGCCTCCGCTGCGAGTGGCGTGGTTCCAGCTGCAGCAAGCTCAGCGCGCTCATCAGCGCGAACAGCACTGCCTCGCCGCTCATCAATCGCCAGTTTGTGGGCTCCAGCCGCAGCGCCAGCGGCAGAAAAGAGCAGGCAAGATTCAGAATCGCAAGAGCGATCACCGTTTCCAGCGCAAGTTGCTCCGCTACTGCAAGCTTTTCCAGCACGCCGGGGTCTGGCTCGCTTGCAAGAAATATAGGTTTCAATTCAGCCATCTTGAATGGAGAAAGGGACTCCGTTCTGAGGGAAGATCAAAACGCCGCTGATTGCAGTCTAAAGCGCTCTGCTCAAATGGTACACTCGCATGGTCCGCATGTTAGGATGATCCGTTCCTGAAGAGAATAATGCCTGTCCCTCAGATCACGACGCTCAATGACCTTTTCTTTCGCGTTGCCTCAGCCGCTAATCCGCGCGCGGTTCTTTGGCAGGATGAGTTCAATCAGTGGCATCCGCTCTCTTCCGATCAGATCTACCAGCGCGTCCGCGCGCTGGCCACGGCCTTTCTCCAGTTCGGCGCGAAAAAAGGTGACCGCATCGCACTCATCAGCGAAAATCGCTGGGAGTGGCTGATCGCGGATTTTGCCGCGCAGGCCATTGGCGCGGCCGATGTGCCCCTCTATCCCACGCTCACCGGCGAGCAAATTGCCGAGCAGATTCGTGACGCCGGCTGCCGCATCGCCGTCGTCTCCACGCGTCTGCAATTCGACAAGCTCCTCTCCGTGCGCGATCTGACTCAACTTGAGCGCATCATCATGATGGATGCTCCAGCTCCCGAAGGCGCCATTGCCATGAGCGCGCTGCTCGGCGCTGCGGACGCTCTCGGCCCGCAGCGCGATCCCGTCTTCGATGCACTTGCGCACTCCGTTGAGGCGCGCGATCTGGCCACGTTGATCTACACATCCGGCACCACCGGCGAGCCCAAAGGCGTGGCCCTTACCCATGGCAACATCGCCGCAAACCAGAACTTCGCTCCTGCCGACTTCCACTTCGACTCCACCGACGCCTGCATCTCTTTCCTGCCGCTCTCTCACGTCACGGCCCGCGTTCTCGATTACGTGATGTACAACTACGGCGCGCAAGTGGCGTACTGTTCGCAATTCGACAAGCTGCCGCAGGCCATGCGCGATATTCAGCCCACGGTCATTGTCGGTGTGCCGCGCGTCTTCGAGAAGATTCACCAGGAAGTGGAGCGTCGTGCGGCGCAATCTCCCATCAAGAAGCGTCTTCTCGCATGGGCCGTGCATCTCGGCTCGTGCTTTGCCGATGTCGTCTATGATGGCCGCCAGCCCAACTCTCTGCCTTGGAAGCTGGCCAACAAGCTGGTCTACTCCAAAGTGCGCGAAGCCTTTGGGGGCCGCGTACGCATCTTCATCTCTGGCGGTGCGCCGCTGGGGATCGATACTGCGCGCTGGTTCGCGTCGGCAGGCATTGCGTTGTGGGAGGGTTACGGCCTCACGGAAACCTCACCCGTCATTGCGCTCAATACGCCCATCCGGCATCGCATGGGCGCGGCCGGCATGCCCATCGCCAACGTTGAACTCAAACTCGCCGAAGATGGCGAGCTGCTGGTCCGCGGCCCATCGGTTTTCGGCGGGTACTGGCACAAGCCGACGGCCACTGCCGAGTGCTTCGATAGCCATGGATGGTTCCATACCGGCGACATCGGCCACCTCGATGCCGATGGTTTTCTCTACATCACCGATCGCAAGAAAGAACTGCTCAAAACCTCTGGCGGCAAAATGGTCGCGCCTCAGCCTATCGAAAACAAGTTGAAAAACCATTTGCTCGTCGCTAACGCCGCGCTGGTCGGCGATCGTCACAAGTTCATCTCCGCGCTCATCGCGCCTAACTTTGCCGCTCTCGAAGAATGGGCGAAACAACGCGGTGTCTCCGCCGATTCACGTGCGGCACTCGTCGCCGATCCGCGCGTTGTTGAGGTCTATGCTGAGACGATCAGCGAAGTCAACGGGACTCTGGCTAATTTTGAAACCATCAAACGTTTCCGCATCCTGGCCGACGAGTGGACCCAGGAAACCGGCGAGCTCACGCCGTCGATGAAAATCAAGCGCCGCGTTCTTATTGCGCGATATGCGGCGGTGATCGCCGAACTTTACGCCGACGAAGCAACCGCCCACGGCGGATCGGCGCATTGAGCCGGCTGATGCCTTCGCCTGCTCCCATTCGTTTGCGCCACATCCTCTGCAGAGCGCGGAAAAACGGCGCGCCCCACGCACCCACTGCCAATATGGAACCGAAGATGATCACGGCATCGATGCTCAGCCGGCCTTCGCGCGTCCAGTACGCGTCAGGCGACAGGCTCAGCCAGAGTGCAAACTCGTCCAGCGTCAACGCCGCGCCCACGCCGTAAAACACCGCCATCAGGCGCCCGAAAAATATCGACTCCGGCGAATTCGACCATCCCAGATCGAGCAGCCATCCATAGCCCACAAAGAGCAGGATGAGGATGCCCCACACAAGATGGTGAATGTGCATCCCGCGCACCGTCACCCACTGCATACGCCCCTCGTGGCTCGCAATCCGGTGCACCAGGAGCCGCACGCCTGCGAACGTAATCAGGAATGAAACCGAGGCAATGAACATGCGTTGCCGCGGCCGGTCCGGAATGGTGGCGCGAATTAGGTATCCCAGCCGCGTTAGCTGCAACAACACCAGCAGCACAATGACGACCAGGCCGATGAACGCAAGCAAAAACGGAGCCCCGTTTTCAGGCATACCCTATTGAAGCACTTTCTGGACGGGAAGGGGAGCGTCGACCAGAGAGGAGTGTGCAGTGCGGGTGTGAGTGTGCTGGGAACGTGCATCCACACTCCCACTCGCACTCACACTGACCCCTGTAACCTCAATCACAATTCCATTGACAGGACCGCGATACACTATCTAAGGCGTTAAGGCCGCTGATCTCCCCGCCTCCGGCCGCACTGCACGCCATCAGATTCCAGGCCTGGCTGGAACAGCCGAGGCAAAATCACGAGGAGATTTCACGATGCGAGTTGCTTTGTTGACCGGCGGCGGCGATTGCCCCGGATTGAATGCGGTTATTTATGCGGCGGTTCGGAAAGGCATCAACCATTACGGTGATGAATTCATCGGATTTCTGAATGGCTGGCGGGGTGTACTCGATAACAATTTCATTCCGCTCACTCTGGAAAACACCGACGGCATTCAGCTGAAGGGCGGCACCATCCTGCACTCCTCGCGCACCAACGTGAAGAAGATTCCCGGCGGCATCGAGAAGGCACAGGAGGTGCTCAAGGCCAACAAGATCGATGCCCTCATCGCCCTCGGCGGCGACGACACGCAATCTGTCACGCTCTTCCTCTCCGAGAATGGCGTCAAGGCTGTGGGCGTTCCTAAGACCATCGACAACGACATCAGCGGCACCGACGCCACCTTCGGCTACGATACGGCCGTGTCCATCGCCACCGAGGCCATCGACCGCATCCATACCACTGCCGATTCGCACAATCGCGTGATCGTGATTGAAGTGATGGGCCGCGACGCCGGCTGGATTGCCTACGCCTCAGGTACCGCCGGCGGCGCGCACGTGGTTTTGGTTCCTGAGAAGGACATTGACATCGATCATGTCTGCGCGCTGCTCAAATACAACTACGATCACGGCAAGCACTACGGCGTTGTGGTAGTTGCCGAGGGTTGCCACCTTCCCGAAGTTGGCCAGGTCATTGGATCGGCTCAGGTTGATTCTTTCGGCCACGCTCGTCTATCGGGCATCGGCGAAGCTCTCGCCGAGCTGATCGAGAAAAAGACCGGCTATGAAACCCGATCCGTCAATCTCGGCCACACGCAACGTGGCGGCGTTCCCACCGCCTACGACCGCGTGCTCGGCCAGCGCTATGGATTGCACGCCA
>JBEKEP010000043.1:0-26093 GCA_050013775.1 Occallatibacter sp.
AACCCTGCGCGGCGCTAACATCCTCAGCGCCAATCGCAATGACGGCGGCTATCAAGCGTCAACTACTGCTTCCGATAAAACGCTCCGCGTGGAATACCGCCCCGCAATCGCTCCCAAAGAAACGCCCGCCGGATGGACGTTCGAGTTTTCCTCCAACAAAATCGTTCTCACAACCAAGTGGTCCGCAGATTTTAATCCCGCGCCAATGGTTCTTCATTTCAATCTGAACCAGGTTCACTCCACGGCGCTCGGCCTCTTCTCGCGCGACGGCCTTCTGTCCACGCCCGCGCTGCTGCATTTTCCCGGCCAGGGCTCGATGCGGCTCACCAGCAGCGCCCTCGGCGTGGGCTTGACCTACACCTCCAACCGTCCGCAATCCATGGCCGCACTCTCGCTCCCCGGCGCGGATATTGTTCACAAGCGCATCGTGTACACATTCGACGTGACGGCCATCCACCCCGATGTTCCGGGGATTGCCGGCGATCCGCGCTTCGACGCCTTCCGCCGCAACTGGCTCAACGCCTTGCAGCTCAATCCTGAACTTCAAGCGTTGGCCAACAACACCGCCAGCGATTCCTGTGCATTTTGTTATTACGAATTCGCCGACATCGCCGCGCTCACTCCGCCCTTGGCGCCGGGCCTCGCCGCTCTCGATGTTATGCGCCAAACTCTCGACCGCATGCTCGCGGGCGGCTTTGCCTACGGCTTGCCTGCCGTGCCGGACCGTCCAACTACGGATTCGGACACTTGGCCCGCGATGGTCATCGCCGCGGCCAACTGCGTGCGCGCTGGGCATAGCGATGCCTGGCTCGCCCAAAATTACGCGGGCATTCGCGGCTGGGCAGAATCCATCCTCGCCAGCGATTCCAGCGGCAACGGCCTTATGAAATACTCCGTCAGCGGCAACTCCAACACATGGTCCGAAGGAGCCCCCAAAGTGAGGCCTTCGAACTGGTGGGACACCATCGGCTTCGGCTACGAAGACGCATACGCCAACGCGCTCGCCTATCGCGCGCTGGGCGATATGGTGATGCTGGCACACAAAGCCGGGAAGCCCGCCGATGCCGCTCACTATCAGGCCGCCGCGGACAAGTTGCGCGCTCATTACTACGAGCGTTTCATCGATCCCGCCACCGGTGTTCTCGCTGGCTGGCGCAGTGCCGACGGCGAGCTGCACGACTACTATTTCCTCTTCGTCAACGGCATTGCTATTCACTACGGTCTCGTCGCCAAACCACAGGCCAACGCCATCATGGACAAGTTGATGGCCAAGATGAAAGAAGTGGGCTACGACAATTTCACACTGGGCCTGCCGGGTAACCTGGTCTCGGTCGCCTTGAAAGACTGCGTGGATAAACGTGGAAACGGCCGTTTTGGCTGCGGCACGCGTCCAGATAACTCGGATGGATTCCAGAATTATGAGAATGGCGGCGCCACCGGCTCTTTCGCCTTCTTCACGCTGGCCGCTTTGTATGATCTGGGCCGCGCCGATGAGGCCGACGCAATTCTCTTTCCGATGCTCGAAGAGTATGGCAAATCCGGCTTCGAGGGACGCGATGCAGCAGGGCACTCGCCCGATTGGCGCCGGTGGGACGGGACCGCGATGGGATATGAGGGTCTTTTGACGGACAACTACTACGCGCTGTTCGCGGTGCCGCTTCGTCAGTCGGAAACGCAATGGAGAGACGGCGTCCGGCCCGCATCGTGGCCGGAATCCGGCGCGCACAAGCTATAAGTCAATCGCAAACCAGCGCCGCATCGGGAAACGCCGGCTCCGCGTCTTCGCTCTCGGGCTCCGCACTCTCGCCCGCTTCCATGCGCGCCACAAAAAATCGCTCGACTTCGCTCAGCACATCGACGCCATTGCGCGCATGGTAAATCGCCGCGCGCAGCTTCGCGCCGCCGGTCACGCCGTGCGTGAACCACGTGGCGAACTGCTTCATCTTGCCGACTGGATCGCCCAGCCTCGCGTCGCGCGGCAAGTCCTTTGTCGCCTCGGTCTCGGCCATCAGCATTTCAAAATACGCGCGAATCATCCGGAAGCGATCTTCCGTGGTCGGCTTTTCGTAGCTTCCCGTCGCAGTATATTGCGCAATCTGACGAAAGATCCACGGATTCGCCGGCGCCGCGCGCCCGATCATCACCGCGTCGCAGCCCGTCTCAGCCACCATCGCCGCCGCGTCCTCCGGCGTGCGCACGTCGCCGTTGCCGATCACCGGCAGCCGCACTGCGTCTTTCACTGCGGCAATCCAGTTCCACTGCGCCTGGCCGCTGTAACCCTGCTCGCGCGTGCGCGCATGCAGCGCCAGCCCATTCAATCCTTCGGCCTCGGCCATCCGCGCCAGCTCCACGCACACAATCTGGCTCTCGTTCCAGCCCATGCGGAACTTCACGGTGAAGGGAATCGTCACTGCCTTGCGAATGGCGTGAAAAATCTCGCCGATCTTCGGCAGGTCGCGCAACAGCCCCGACCCACCGTTCGATCCCACCACGCGCTTTGCCGGGCAGCCCAGGTTCAAGTCAACGGTGTCGAAGCCCGTCTCCTCCACGATGCGCGCCGCGTCGGCGAGAGTCGCAGGATTCGATCCGAATAACTGCGCTCCAATGGGGTGCTCGTCGTCGTAAAACGTCAGATAGCGCCGCCGCTTGGTCTCGCGCATCCGGCTAAGCCCATCTGCCGACGTGAACTCCGTCATGATCAGCCCGCATCCCGACTCCGTATTGCTGATCGCCGCGTCAATTTGCGCTGACGCCGCTCCCTCGCTCCCTTGCTCCCTTGCTCCCTGTTCTCTCGTAAAGACGCTGGCATGCCGAATGAATCTCCGGAACACCGTGTCCGTCACTCCGGCCATCGGCGCCAGCACCGTTGCCGGCCGTGCCACGACCGCACCCAGCCGCACCTCCGCCGGTACCCGCGCCTCCGCGGGCATGGCATGCTCCACCGGATTGTCCCAGTCCTTCTTTACGGTGAATCCGCGTCCCGTCATAAATGCCTTTGCGCCTCTAGCTCTTCATACTCTCGCTGATCTCCCGCGCGCGAAACCTCGCGAAGCGTTCAATTAACTTCGCAGGAACAGGCTCCGCGAGCGAAAACCGAACCGTGCTCTTGACTACCTCGTAGGGTTTCAAATCTTCCTTGAGTGCCGCGAGTAGCCGCTTGGTTGCAGGATAAAGCGAGTAATGCTGCTTCCACCCGGCAAAGTAAAGCAACGGCTCGCCATTCAGCTTGTATGCCGGCATCTTGTAGGAGATTGCCTCATCGGCCTTCGGCACCGCCTTGCGAATCGCGCCCCGCACTTGGCTAAGCGTCCGCTGCGCCGCCTCGGACTGCAACGCCAGGTACTCGTCAACAGACTCGATGTCTCGCTTCATTTCTTCACTTGCCTCCGCGTTGCGGCCCAAACAAACGTGAGCCTCCGCCGCGGCGGAGGCTCACTCGTCTAACTCGCGCCTCGGCTACTTGGCCGCCGCGATCGCCTTGTCGCTCTTGGCGTATTTCCGCCGGAATCGCTCCACGCGTCCCGCCGTGTCCACCAACCGCTGCTTGCCCGTAAAGAACGGGTGGCAAGCTGAGCAGATTTCCACGTGAATGTCGCCCTTGTGAGTCGACTGTGTCTCAAAATTGTTTCCGCAGGCGCACATCACGCGCACCGCAGCGTAATTGGGATGAATCTTTTCCTTCGGCATCGACAGACAGACCTTTCCTCTAATTCTTCGCTATCAATATTGTAGGGGGATTCGCCCGCTTGCGCAATCGCCGGGAAGGGAAGTCCCGAAAAGCAGCCTCTAGCTCCTAGCCACAAGCTTCTAGTCATTCATGGCGTGTCAACTCATTTATACACAATAAGTTCCAGCCTAGCACGAGAGAGCTGGCAGCTAGAAGCTGGCGGCTAGGAGCTTCGTCTTTTCCCCGCCAGTTCCGCCCGTGCCGCCAGCCCGATCGCCATGGCCATCACGCAGTCGTCGTGCGTGCCCGCCTGCGCGCCCGAGCTTCCATTCGGCTGCCGCACAAAGCTCCGGCACTCGCCCAGCAGCCGCCGGCTCTGGAAGCACGCCGGCTCCTCTACCAGCGCCGCGCTCAGCCGCGAAATCGCCCCCGGCCGGCTCATGCTGGTGGTCAGCCAACCCGCCTGCCCGCCCTGCTGATAAATTCGTTCGTACTTGCACGCCGTTTCCGCCAGCGCCAGCACGCCGCTGCCGTGATTGTTCCGCTCCACCACCAGCCACGCACCGTTGTACTCCGCGGCCAGCCCGGCCACGAACCGCGCCAACTCCAGTCCGCCCACGTGTCCGGCGAACTCCGCGCACTGCAAGCCCGTCTCCATCTCCAGCACCTCTGCAGCGGAGTAGTCGCCATTGCTTCCGCCTCCAGCCGGATCCACCGCCACTACGTATTCCTTGCCCTTCACTGGCGGCAGCCAGACCTCCAGCTCTCCATTCTTCCGCCGCTCCACCGGCTCCGGCGCGCTCTTCAACCGCGCTTCCACCGCTGCCAGCTCAAACACGCTTTCTCCGCTCGCCAGAAAGCAGCTCTCTTCGTCTTCGGCGTACTCTTGGGCCGTCAGTCCGCGAAAATCCGCTCGAATCCGCCGCCGGTACGCGATCTGCCGCAGAGTGAGCCCCTGCCGCTGCCTCAGCGCGCGTTCTTCGTCCGTCAGCCGCGTAGAACTCAAAATGTTTAGCGCATCCGGTCCGCTCACCAGCACGTCCTCGCCTGGAAATCCCATCAGCGACGAAATCTGTTTTCCCAAACCGCCAATCGACTCTCCGCGCCAACTCAGCGCCCGCGTCTTGCACGTGCCTTCGGGAAGCAGCAGCGCCACACCGTGCGCGTTGGCATAACTCAGCGCCGCCTGCAGTGCGCTTGTATCATCCGTGACGCCGTCGCACACCGCGCCAAACTCTTTCACGCTGCGCTCCGTCTGCTGCGATCCGCTTGTCCGCCAATCCACCACCTTCACGCCGTTCGCGTTCGTAAATCTGTCCGTCCCCGCGTAGGTCGGCGGAATCTCCATCGCGCCATTTATTCCCGCCGCGTTCATCGCTGCCTGCAGTGTCGTTTGTCCGCTTGCCGCCGTGGGCGCCTCCACGCCGTTCACCGCAGGCGTTGTTAGTGCGCCCGTCATATTGCCGCCTGCAAGTGGGACCGACGTCGCCACCTGCGCATCTACGTAGTGCTTGGTCGAGGCCTGCATCGGCTGCGTCGGATCGGCGTTCAGATACAAGGGTCCGCTGAGCGTTCCGCCCGACGCCGTTAGCAGGCTCTCGCTCAACTCTGTGATCGCCTCATCCACGTACGCCTTGCTCACCGCCTGCACCGCTTCCGTCGCGGGCATAATCTGCACCTGCACCTGCGCCAACGTTGCCTGCGCCGCCGCCGGAATCACCCAGTATTGAGTGTTCACCGTTCCATCGCTCATGTAGTAAACGGCCGTGTAGTACTCTCCCGCGGGCGTCGCGCCTTGGTTCGGCGCGAGGTTCACGCTCACAAAACCGTCCGGCGCAATCGTCACCGTCAACGAGTCCGCTGCCACTGCCTGGCCCGCCGCGGTCGTAAACCCCGGCCAGCTGATCACCAGTGTCCCCGCGCCCGGCTGCCCGTTCGCCAGGTACACCGTACCTTGCACGGTCGTCGTCGTCACGCCCTGCGACCATGCCATCGCCGCCAGCCATATCGCCAGCAGCCCCACGGCAATCCGCATCCCCATCCGCACCAGCGAGCCGTGCCCCATCCTTTTCGCGCTTCCTGCGAAAAGGGTGGGAACTTGGCTAACTTGCTCGCCCGCTGATGTGCTGACTCGCCGGCTCGGCGTCTGTATCCCGTCGTCCTTCATGAGCTTCATTCCCATCGCGTCCTTCTTCCTGCCACATCTCCTCGCACCGCGCGAGGCTTTCAAATCCGCTGTCCCCAGTCCCTTGGCCTTAGTCTCTTAGCCCGTCATCCAACGTCCGCTAACTCGTCAACTCACGAAAGTGCTAACTCCGATAACCTCGCGAATGCCAATAACTAGCCGACTTACAAACGCGCCCGTTGGCACTTAAGTCCCTAGCCCCGTCCCATCGTCTTCCGCCGGTTCCTCGCCGTCGTCCTCCATGCTTTCGTCCCACTCCGGCTCCGACGCCAGCAGCTCTGCCCAGCTCGGCCCGCTCCGTTTCTTCTTCTTCTTCGCGTCCTTGCCTTGCTTCTTCTTCTCAATCAGCGAAAGCATCATCTCCGTCCCGCGCATGTCACCCTTTTCCGCCTTGCTCACCAGCGTCTCGGCGATTGCGCCACTCTTGTTTTTCACCACCGCTTTCACGGCGTGGCGCAGCTTTTTCCGCGCCCCCTTGTAGTCCTCAAGATCCACGGAAACGTCGTCGGGAACGCTCTCGTTGTTTTTCTGTTCGTCCCCATCTCTCGTATTCTTTGCCTCGCCGCGCTTCTCGCGTCTCCTCGCCGTCGCGCCCTTGTTTGTTGCCTCGGTGGCGATTGTCCCGCCGGCTTTGCTGTTGCTCATCTGCCCACCTCTCCGGTTCCCCATCCGCGCCTCCGCGCTTTTCGCGGAAAAGAAAAAGGGCAACTCTCTCCGAGTTGCCCTTGCGGTTCCTTCCCGTCCTTAAGCTCGCTGCTGCTCCATCCAAACCAGCGATCCGTGCCCCACCCTATTCGCGCTCATTGCGAAAAGGATGAGAATCCGTTGCTCAGGGTGGGTCCCCACCCCGCAGTCACAGACGTAGCAAAACCCGGAAAGCTCCTTCCGCTCTCCCGCCCATAACTTCGATTTCGATACGAATGCCCTTAGCTTACCCAATTTCGTAAGAATGATACGCAAAAGATTTAATTCTTATAGTTATCTATGGTTTCAATAATTTACACCCCAACCCACCCTCGCCAACCTTTGACAAACCGCGCCAGCCATCGTCTCGCGGACCCCAATGCCATCCCCGAAACGCGAGCCCAGCGACGTGCTGTCGAGGACGAGAGTCACTTGAAAAAGCGCGCCCTCGTCTCTTATGCTTCGGCACGAGCCCGACATTGCTCTTACTACCACTTGCCGCAATCATGAAGTTTCGGCGCACAACTGCGAACTTTGCTGTTGCTCTATCCTGCTGTGTTTTCGGCATCGCCTCCACGTCGCATGCACAGGCGGAGAAACAGGCCTACCCCGCCCATCTCCCATATACCTTCAGCAATTTCGCTTGGTGGACCGACGCCGAGCTTCGAGATCTGTTGAAGAAGCGCATCCCGCATCTAGGAGATGAAATCGCGACCACCACCGAAGCCGAGGGCCGCGTGCGCGACGCCCTCACCGCGCTGCTCATGGAAAAGGGGATCAGCGCCCGGGTCATGAGCGAGGAGCCATCTCCCTCGGCCATGGGGCAACCGCTCCCTAACATTCTTGGCGTGGACGTGGATGATTCCCCGCCCATCTCGAGACCCTCCGTCGTCTTCATGCTTGTCGAGCCACAGTTGGCCGTTGGCGTCATCAAAGTGCAGGCAAACGCCGCCGACGCCCTGGCCGCGGTGGAGAATGAGATCCAGGGAGATGAGGGGCGGGGATTCTCGGAGGGTTTTTCGCGCTTCTCTGTATTCGAAATTGAAAAATCGCTCAAGCGGCTGGGTTATTTCAGTGAGCAGGTCGATCTTCGTCACGGTCAACCCTACAAGCAGGGCGAGCGTTATCTCGTGGACGAGTCCGTTCTCATCGACGCCGGCCCGAAATACCGCATCTCCACCATCACGGCCGACGGCGGCCCTTTATTGTCCGGGAAAGACCTATCGAGCTTTTTTACTGTGCACTCAGGCGATCCGGCAGTGCCGATTCCATTCGGTCAGTTAGGCCCGCAAATTCGCGCCCTGTACCAGCAGTATGGCTATGCGGACGTGCATATCTCATCCGATCCGGTTCTCGACCGCGATCATGCCACCGTTTCCTACGCGCTCCACGTGGACCCCGGTCCCATTTACCATTTGCGGAGTTTGACCATTCAGAAACTCGATCCGGAGCAGGAAAAACGCGTCCGGGAAATCTTCGCCATGAAGCCTGGGGATATCTATCGCGAACAAGCCATCACGGACCTATACCGCGCCATTTTGAATGAGCCCTCGCTGCGCGGCTACACCCTCGGTTATTCGCCCAAACCCGACAGAGCCGCCGCCGTAGTCGATCTCACCCTCGACTTCGCCAAAGAAGGTGGCAACGCTACCGTCACCATCCAGTGAAGCGCTTATCCGGCTAAGTCGCCGCCAAGCCTTGAAAGTCCCGTAGCCCCTGCTAACATCTCTGCTATGCATTTCATGCCTCGCAGCCTCCGCTGCGCCGCCTTGGCGCTTTTCCTCGGCGCAACCTCCTTCCTGCCCGTTTGCGCCCAAACCTCCGCGACCGGCTCCACGAACCCCGGACCAACGCCATACAGCCAGCGGCGCGCCATCATGATCGGCCACATCTCCGTTTCGCCAGACGGCAAGCGCATCGCCTGGGTCGACGGCGGGATCATTCTCGTTACTTCTCTCGACAATCTCGGCCATAGCCAGCGGATTACAGCCGCCCCTTCCCCCGACGGCTCCTGCACCGAGTCCGACCCCGTCTGGTCGCCTGACTCCGCCGCCCTCGCTTTTATCTCAGATTGCGCGGATCTCGGCGGCCAATCCGACATCTATCTCTCGCATCTCGACAACAATCCGCCCCGGCGTCTCTCTGCTCTCCACGGCGATGTTGATGCGCCCGCGTTCTCGCCCGACGGCAAGCGCGTCGCCTTCCTCTATGTTGAAGGCGCCACCCGTCCCGCGGGGGCCCTCGCCGCCATGGACGCGCCCTCTGGTGTTATCGGTGAAGACCACGTTGACGTCCAGCGCGTCGCTGCCCTAGCTGCCGACGGGACCCAGGCCGCCGCGCCCACCTATCTCACCCCCGCGAACCTTCACGTCTTCGAATTCGACTGGTCTCCCGATTCCGCGACCCTCGCCTACGTCGCCGCCGACCCTCCCGGTGAAAACAACTGGTGGGTCGCCAAGCTCTACACGCAATCTGCTGCCGGAGACTCGAAACCCACTGCGATCCTCGCTCCCACAGATATCCCCGGTCCCCTCCACGGCCTGCAAATCGCACTCCCACGCTGGTCGCCCGACGGCAAGGCCATCGCCTTCATCGGTGGCCTCATGAGCGATCAGGGCGTTACCGGCGGCGACGTGTGGATCATCGAGGCGACGGGCAGTCAACCGCGCAATCTCACTCCTGGCCGCCCAGCCTCTTCGCAATGGATCGTTTGGGGCGATGACGAGCACATCTTCACCAGCGAAGTCGCGAACGGCATCAACCGTCTTGTGCGTTTCCGCCTGCAGGGAGACCGCACCAGTGATAGCGTTGCCACCAGCTTTGGTGTGCCGGTCTTCACTTACCCCGGCACTGTCGGTCGCGGCAACTTCGATCACGGCCTCGCGGTCACCGGTGATCGCTCTCTCTTCGTTTTTCAGGCCAGCTCATTCAGCCAGCCCCCCGAAATCTACGCCGCCGGTCCCGCCGCAGCAACGCCCGCCGCGCCCGCTCCCGATCCCGCCGCCGGCGCCTCCGGCCTCACCCAGCTCTCACATTTCAACGACGGCCTCAAGCCCATCTGGGGTGACGTCGCCTCGCTCACCTGGAACAACGACAGTTTTCAAATCCAGGGTTGGCTCCTCTTGCCCGCAAATTATGATCCGGCCAAGAAATATCCGCTCATTGTCGAGGTCCACGGCGGTCCTGCCTCGGATATCGCATCTCGCTGGAATGGAGGCGGAGGCGGCTTCAGCGCCACCGCCTATTCCGCTCGTGGATACTTCGTCCTCATGCCCAACCCCCGCGGCAGCTACGGCCAGGGCGAGGCCTTTACCCAGGCCAATCGCAAGGACTTCGGCTACGGCGACCTCCGCGACATCCTGGCCGGTGTCGACACGGTGCTGGCGAAATATCCCGTCGACCCCAACCGCGTGGGCATCACCGGCTGGAGCTATGGCGGTTTCATGACCATGTTCGCCGTCACCCAGACCCATCGCTTCCGCGCCGCCGTCGCCGGGGCCGGCATCTCCGATTGGCTTTCGTATTACGGCGAAAACTCCATCGACCAATGGATGATTCCCTACTTCGGCGCCTCGGTCTACGACGACCCGCAGGTGTACGCCAAAAGTTCCGCCATCTCCTTCATTAAGAACGTCACCACCCCCACTCTCGCGGTAGTGGGCGACCGCGACGGCGAATGCCCCGCGCCCCAATCCTTTGAGTTCTGGCACGCCCTGCGCGACCTGCACGTCCCGGCGCAGTTGGTCGTTTACCCCAATGAGGGCCACGGCTTCTCCGATCCCGCCCACCGCCAGGATGTCCAGCAACGCGCCATGGAGTGGTTTGCCCGGTACATGCCCCCCACCCCGTGATCCCACGTTTTCTCCCCGCCCTCTCGTTCCCTCGGTCCCTTGGTCCCTGTCTTCCTTGCTCCCCATCCGGCCCCGTCACAGTCTATTCAGCAGAGCTGCGTTGCCGGCTGGTTCTGTGCCAGAGGTAGGCTCGTCCTGATACACTTTTTTCTTGGAGTATTCAGTGTGCGTCTTGCCTCTTCGGCCGCGTGCGGCAGTGTGCCGCCGGGGATCTCGAGCTTGGGTGCGATCCACCTGTTGCGGGCCGACCCTAAGCATAAAAAGGGAAGGCAATAACTCAATTTTCTTTACGTGTTCTTAGCGACCGTTCCGCGGTTCGTTGGCGCAGAACGGGGAGGATTCATGCGGCGGTTCTTTACGCTTCTTTGTTTGCTTGGCCTGGCCCTTCCGGCTGGGATTTCCATATCCGGCTGCGTGCGCAACCCGGCAGGAAACTACTGCAACGGCCTCGGCTACGGTCCGAAAGACACCGATATCGCTTCCATCATCCTGCAGCCGCAGATCGCCGGCATTTCGCTGGCCTACGGGCAGACCCTCCAGGTTCAAAGCCCCGCTGCTTACACCTGCAAGGGCAATGCGGCTTCGATTGGCGGCAACCAGCTTAACTACGGCACCTCCAACAATCAGCTGGCTGACATCTCGCCCAGCGGCCAGCTCTGCGCCGGCACCTGGAACCGCAATACCGGCGGTGGCATCGCCGATTACACCTACTGCTATGCGCCCAATCCCTTGCCGTCCTCCAACGGCCTACCCTACGCCGTTGCCTATGTTACGGTCACAGCCGATTCCGTCACCTCCAACCCAGTCGCTGTGTACATTCATGCGCCGGTGACTGCCATTAGTCTGGTCACCACGTCACTTTCCAGTTCTTCGCCGCAGCAATGCTTTTCCCAGAACCAGCAGGCTCAGCTCGACGCCCAGGCTTGTTACGTCAGCAACGGCGCGCAATACGAATTCTGCGCCCCGCCTTCCGTATCCCCGGCAAACTATGTTTGCACGGGCGGCCTGGCTCCGGGCGTCACTTCGGTCCCCAGTTGCGGATCCTCCATCGGCACCCTCAATTTCTCGGTCAGCAATTCATCCGTCGCTACTTTCAACTCCACAACCGAGGTCCTGACCGCCCAACAGCCCGGCACCACTTCCATCACTGCCACGATCGCGCAATCGGCATCGTCGGCTGGCTACTTCTCCACCTGCCCGCCCGCATCCGTCAAAGTCTCGCTGGCCAGCGGAGCTACCAGTGGCGTCGTCACGCAGGGTGTCTCGCAAAACCTCACCACCACCGTCCTTGATACGCTGGGCAACCCCATCGCCGGCTTGAACCTCCAATACGAATCCACCAATCCCGTTGATATCGGGGCCACAGGCGCCGGCACCATCACCGCCGCCTTCCCCGGCGTCGGTTCGGTCTACGCGGTATGCGAGCCGTTCAGCTGCAATCCTGCCCCCATCAATGAGTTCGGTCTCAATGGCACCGGCCTGCCACTCTCCTCCAATCCCGTCAGCATCACCGTCCCCGGCGCCACCAGCGACTACGTCTGGTTCGCGGCGCCCGGTCAGTCGCAGTATTTCGCTTCCATGGAACTGCTCACCGGAAATCCCGGCTCCACTGTGCGCCTTCCCTTCGTGCCCAACTCCGTAGTCATGGATCAGGACGGCAACAACCTCTACTTCGGTTCGGCCCGCGAGTTGATGGTCTACTCCACGGCAAGCAATGCCATCACCAACCAGAACACTTCAGTGCCCGGCGTCGTGCTCGCCGTCTCGCCCAACAACGGTGAGCTGGTCGTCAACGATCAAATCCGCGGAGTGTTTTACATCTACAACACATCCTCCGGCTCCGGATCCTCCAACGGAGGCCTGGGAGTCGCTGCCCAATGGACGCCCGATTCCAATACCGTCTACATCGTTGATAGTGCCGCGCTCGGTGGTGCCCACACCAACACGCTTTACGTCTATAACATCAACCTTGGCTGGAGCACCTACCCACTCACCGCCTCTGGCGGTTCTCAGAACGTGGCTGTTACGGTTCCCGGCGTTGGCGCGTATCTTGCCGGCTTTCCGACCGTCGCCCACACCTGGTGCCCCTCCGGCACGGTTGGCAACAACGCCAGCATTCAGTTCTTCCCGCAGAGCGATTCCGTCAATGTGACGACCAGCGTTCTGGGCGCCACAAGCAATGGGCAACACATGCTCGGCGCTTCGCTCAGTGGCAGCAGCATCACGCTCGACGACATCGGACTTGCCATTTCGGCCACTCCGCTGTGCCCTGAAGCCACCACCGGCGCGCCGCCCAATCAGGTGGAGACCATGACGCCTCTCTCCACCAATCCCACGCTCGACGGCACGGTCAATCTCACCGGCGTCACCAACGCCACTGCCGTCAACCAAATCGTCACCGGTACGGCGCCCACCACCAATTCCACTACCACGGCCGCACCCATCGCCTTTGTCACCTACTCGACGCCCAGCTCGGCCACTACGGCGGCCCAGCTCCCGTTCTACCTGCCGCAGGCCAGCGGCGCAGGCCCCGTAGGCTACGTGAAATTCGCAGACGCTTCCTCGTCCACGCCGCCCACCGCTCCACTCACCGGCGTGTTTTCGCCCGATAACACCCTCTTCTTTGTCTCCACCGCGGGCGACAACGAGATCCATTTCATCAGCATTCCCACCAATGTCAGCATCGCCACACCGCCCACCGATTCGCAGCAGTACAGCCCCGCTCTGCCGGCCTGTACGCCGGTTTCGGCGGGGGGCAACGACGCCGGCTGTCTCTATCCGGTCGCGCCCAGCCCCACCACCGTGGTTCCCGCAACCGTCATCACCGTCAAGCCGCGCTCGGTCACATAGGGTAATGTGCCACCATCGTCCCGGCCCCTGAATACTGCCACCGTGCCCCACCCATTTCCGCGTACTTTGCGGAAATGGGTGGGAAAGTGTGCCACTGTTGATGGGCCGGAACAATAACTCCGCTAGCCCCGCTAACCCCGCTAGCTCCGCTAAAATCAACTCATGATCAAGGGCATCTCGATTCTGCGTCCGGCCGGCAGCGCGGCAGCCTACGAACGGCTGAGCGGCTTTTTCCGCGCGCTCGGCTTTGCCCCTGGCAAAGGATGGCAGGAAGAGGGATCGCGCGGCGCTTCGTTCCTGGCCCCGCTCGCCAATCTCGAATTCGTCGATGGCCGCTTTCCCCAGGTGGCCGATTCGTTTCTGGCCGATCTGCTCATCGAAGTCACTTCGCTCGACTCCATCCATCAGGTGGCTGAGTCCTGGCTGCGCGCGCAGGGTGGCGACGCGGCGGTCAGCCGTCTCTCGCCCATCTCCGAGACCCACTGGAAATCCCGCATCTTCACCATTGAGCCCGAACCCGGTTTCCGCTTCAGTTTCTGGGCGTGGACGGACCCGGCAAAAGGCAAGCCCGTCGCGCTCGAAGGCGATCTTTCTGCTGCGGGAATGAAGTTTGCCATCATCGTCTCGCGTTGGAACGCCGTGGTCACAGATCGGCTGCTGGAGGCCGCGCTCGACGCGCTTCTGCGCAGCGGCGCCGACCGCAGCGACATCGAAGTCATTCGCGTTCCCGGCGCGTGGGAGATTCCCGCTGCAGCGCGCACCTCGGCCAACACCGGTCGCGTGGACGCCATTGTGACGCTGGGCTGCTTGCTGCGCGGCGAAACCGCCCACTACGAGGCCATCTACAACGAAGTGGCCCGCGGCATCGGCCAGTCGCAACAGGAAACGGGCATTCCCCACAGCTTTGGCGTGCTCACCTGCGAGACTCTGGAGCAGGCGCTGAACCGCGCCGGCATCAAGGCCGGGAACAAGGGCTTTGAAGCCGCCACGGCCGCGATTGAAATGGTGAGCCTGCGCCGCAAGGTGCAGCAAGGCGGTCCCGCTTGACCAGCCGCCATCGCCGCAAGTCCCGCGAACTCGCCATGCAGATGCTTTTTCAGGCCGACGTTGGCCACCAGACCGGAGACCAGGTGCGCGCTACGTTCTGGAAGGCCGGCGATCCCGTCGACCTCGAAGTGAGCGGTTTCGCTGAGGATCTTTTCCGCGTGGCCCAGGAGCGCCAGGAGGAGATCGACGCGCTCATTGCCAGCCATTCCACGCACTGGCGGCTCGATCGCATGCCCGCCGTCGACCGCAACCTGTTGCGCATGGCCGTCGCCGAGCTGGTCGGCTTCAAATCCACGCCCTTTCCGGTGGTCATCAACGAGGCGCTCGAGATTGGCCGTCGCTACTGCGCGCCCGAGTCCAGCAACTTCCTCAACGGCGTCCTCGACTCCATCGCTCGCGACCTGATTCCGAAGTAGGCGCGGCTGGGTGCTGCACCCACGCGTTGCTTCGTTGGGAGCGCACGAACCTCAACCGGCCGCTCTCAACTCCGCACGAAAAGGGGTGCCCCACATCTCGATTTTGAGATGTGGGAAAGCAGAAACTTACGCGAGGGTCATCCCCATGCGCCGCGCGCGTTCGCGCGTCCGATTGCTCAGTCTGTAGTCCGGCCTTCCCGCCGTCAGCCCAATCCACAACTTGCCCACCGGTTTCGCGCCAACCATCCCCGCCGCTAACTTGAGCGCACGCGGCGCTCCAGTGGCCACTGGAATCAGAAATCCCGGCATCCCCGCCGCGGCCACCAACACCGCTTTGCGCGGCTGCACCTTGCTGCGGAGCGCAGGGCCATTCTGTCCCCACGGCCAATAGGTAAACCCCAGCAGCCGTTCCAGGAATCTGCGGAAGATCGCTGTCACGTTGTAGTAATTCACCGGCGAAGCCAGCACCACCGCATCCGCCGCTTCAATCTCTCTGAGCATCGGCTCCAGATCGTCTTCCTGCGCGCATCGGATTCGCTCCACGCCCGGCGTTTGCGTGCATGCGCGGCAGTTCTTGCAGAATTCAATGTGCTGATCGCTCAAATGGAAGATTTGTGTCTCAGCGCCCATTACCCGCGCGCCCTCTAAGACTGCTTCCACGGCTCTCTCGGTTGCTCCGCCCATGCGGTAGCTACCCACCACCGCCACAACGCGCTTCCCCATTTTCGCCCTCCGTTTCTCTGTGCGCGCAGATTAGCGGATTTCCAACGACCCGCGCCGTGACGCGGAGCACGCCGTCCCACATCGGGTCGCGCATTGCTCCCTTGTTCCCTCGCTCCCTGTCTTCCTGATATTCTTGATCTCGTGATTGTGCGTTCGCGTTTCAGGGGAATCTTCGTCATGGCCGCGCTGCTGGCCTTTGTGCTCGCTGCCTGCCACAAGGAAGCGCAGCGCGTGGAAGGCGTGGTCCACAAAGCCGAGACGGCCGAGAAAAAGGTGCAGGCCAACCAGACCGAGCTCGACCAGGAACGCGCCGAGTTGGAGCAGATTCCTTTGCCCACCAAGAGTCTTTACATCGATATTCACGACCCGGCCGCGTGGGACAACCCGTTTCTCTCGGTCGGCCCTGACGACATCTCGCTCCGCATCCTGTTACCGGATGCCAACCCCAGCCCGGCAGGGCAGGGAAGCATGCTTCGCCCCGTGGCCGCCCGTCGCCAGGAACTTCAGTTGCGGCCTTCCGATCTCGACGAGGCAGTTGCCGCCATTCCGACCAGCGCATGGCACTACGGCCGCGTGATCGCAATTGCGGAATCGCCTTCCGCCTCACCCAAGGACCGTCCCAAGGTCCGGCGCAACGTCGAAGACGCCATCAAGCATCTCAACGACCTGGGCGTAGTTGTTGAAGAGTGGCCTTCGCGCTGACGCAACCTGGCGCACTGCAACGCGTTAATATTCCAGCGTGACCACTTCTTCATTTTCCATTCTCTCTAATCCCGCTCCGCTCGACCATGAGCGTTTCTCTGCGCATCGTGAGCTTGAGAGTCTTCTAAGAAAATCTCTGCGCGTTCCGGCCTCCTCCGATCTTGTCCGTTTCGATCTCGGCTCGCGTGCTCTCTACGCCGCCGATTCTTCGAATTATCGCCAGTTGCCCATCGGCGTAGTTTTTCCGCGCGACGCCGCCGACGTTGAGGCTGCGCTGGCTGCATGCCGCGCAACAGGCGCTGCCGTTCTGCCTCGCGGCGCGGGCACCAGTCTCGCCGGCCAGTGCGTCAACGTGGCCGTGGTCTTCGACTATTCCCGCTTCATGAATTCACTTGAGGAGCTGAACCCCGCGCAGCGAATAGCGCGCGTCCAGCCCGGCATCGTGCTCGACCGCCTGCGCGACGCCGCTGAGGTTCATCACCTCACCTATGCGCCCGATCCCGCGACGCATTCCCGCTGCACGCTCGGCGGCATCGTCGGCAACAACAGTTGCGGCGTGCACGGCCTGCTAGGCGGCAAAGCCGTCGACAACGTGGAATCGCTCGACATTGTTCTCTACGACGGCACGAGGATGACGGTGGGCGCGACTCCGCAAGAGCAACTGGACGCGCTCATCCGATCCGGCGGTCGCGTGGGCCAGATCTACTCAGGCCTTGCGCGCATTCGCGACAGTTACGCTGCCCTGGTGCGCGAAAAGTTTCCGCGCATCCCCCGCCGCGTCTCCGGCTATAACCTCGATGAGTTGTTGCCGGAAAACAACTTCCATGTCGCCCGCGCGCTGGTAGGTTCTGAAGGCACCTGCGCCAATATCGTCTCCGCGACGCTCAATCTCATTGCCAGCCCGCCCTTCCGCGTGCTCACCGTGCTTGGCTTCAGCGATGCCTTTCTCGCCGCCGATGCCGTTCCCCTCGCCCTCGATCACAAGCCCATCGGCCTGGAAGGTTTTGATTATCTGCTTGTCGATTTCATGCGCCGCAAAGGTCTAGCGCTGCGCGATCTCGATCGGCTGCCCGATGGAGTTGGTTTTCTTCTGGTCGAGATGGGCGCGTGGTCCCAGGAAGAAGCGCTGGCCAAGGCCGAAGCCATCGCCCGCGCCTCGCAAGCCTGGCCCTCCCCGCCCGTGGCGCACATCTGCACGCCGGAGGAAGCGGCTTCGGTCTGGCACGTACGCGAGTCTGCCCTCGGCGCCATGGTTTTCGTGCCCGGCGAGCCTGATCGTTTCGAGGGCTGGGAAGATGCAGCCGTGCCGCCTGCCCAGCTCGGCAACTATTTGCGCGCCATCAGCAAGCTCATGGCCGAGTACGGCTTCCGCAGCCCGCTCTACGGCCATTACGGCCAGGGCTGCGTGCACACCCGGATAAACTTCGACTTCTCTACTCCAAAAGGCATAAAAACTTTCCGCGAGTTCATCGATCGCGCTGCCGACGTCGTGCTCTCCTTCGGCGGATCGCTCTCTGGCGAGCACGGCGACGGCCAGGCGCGCGCAGCCCTGCTGCCTAAAATGTTTGGTCCCGAGCTCATTGAGGCCTTCCGCGAATTCAAGAGCCTCTGGGATCCGGACAATCGCATGAATCCCGGCAAGCTCTCTGACGCCGTCCGCGTCTACGACCCCACAGAGAATCTCCGCCACTCCGCAGAAATGGATGCCCACGGTCACTCGCACTCGGAGACCCCCGAGACCCATTTCGCCTTCGCAAAAGACAACGGCTCTCTCGCGCGCGCGACCGAGCGCTGCGTCGGCGTCGGCTCCTGCCGCAACACCGTGGGCGGCGTCATGTGTCCCAGCTACCGCGCCACCGGCGAGGAGCAGCACTCCACCCGCGGCCGTGCGCATCTGCTGTGGGAAATGCTCTCCGGCGCATTGCGCGAAGAAGGCTTCCAGAGCCCTGCCGTCCACGAGGCTCTCGATCTCTGCCTCAGTTGCAAAGCCTGCAAATCCGAGTGCCCGGTGCAGGTCGATATGGCCGCCTACAAGTCAGAGTTTCTAGCCCAGCGCTACAAAGGCCGTCTGCACCCGCTGCATCACTACATCTTCGGCTTTGCCGACCAACTTGCCCGCTACGGTTCGCTGGCGCCGGCGCTGACGAATGCAATCCTCACCGGACCTCTGACCAGCCCGCTCATCAAGCGCATCGCCGGAGTCGCTCGTGAGCGGCAGTTGCCGCGTCTCGCGCCGAGAACCTTCCAGCAATCGCGCCGCCCAACCATGAACTTGGGTGCCCCGGGTCCCTTGCACTCGGGGACCCGGGAAGGGAAGCAAGTTGATCTCCCGCAATCAGTGCTTTTGTGGCCCGACACGTGGAACAACTACTACCATCCACAATCCCTCCAGGCAGCGGAAACCGTCCTCAGCCTTGCCGGCTTCCGCGTGGAAACGCCCCACGGGCACATCTGCTGCGGCCGTCCGCTCTACGATTTCGGCCTGCTCTCTGCGGCCCGATCCTATCTCGCGCAGGTCGTTCGCCGCATGACTCCGCAGATCGATGCCGGCCTGCCCTTTATCTTCCTTGAGCCCAGTTGCGCCAGCGTCTTCAAGGACGAGCTGCTCGAGCTCTTCCCCAACGAGCCCCGCGCTCAACGCCTGAGCGAGCAGGTCTGGCTCTTAGCCGACTTTCTCGCCGCCCGTGCGCCCGGCTTCGTTTCGGGCCGTCTTGACGGCGCGCACATCCTCGTCCATGGCCACTGCCATCACAAGGCGGTCTTCGGCGGCCCGGGCAACGAGATCGCGCTTCTCCGCGAAGCCGGCGCCGAGGTCGAGCTGATCCAGGCCGGTTGCTGCGGCATGGCTGGCCCCTTCGGCTTTGAAGCCGACAAATTCGAAGTGTCGAAGACCATCGCCAACCAGGGCCTGCTCCCGGCCGTTCAATCCGCGGGGCCAACCACAATCGTGGTCGCCGACGGCTTCAGTTGCCGCGAGCAGATCGACCAGTTGGCTCACACCAAGGCTCTCCACTTTGCCGAGGTTCTGGCGCACACCTGTCGCTGCGGTGGGTGAATCCGGTCTGCGCGCGGTCGGCCGCCCATCGCTTGTCTCATTCGCGCATCCAACTCCGAGACGGCCATGTGCGGGCAGGCCCAGCGCCTGTTTGCAATGCCCAAACTGCAGGATGCCGGCCGGTTGCGGTAAACTTGGACTGTTCGGTAGTCTCAGGCATTCTTGTGTACGGTAGCGAAAGGAGAAATTCCGTCATGGCAGACGAAAATAAATCCTACGGAGTAGCGTGGTTCCTGGCCGGATTGGGCATTGGCGCGCTGGTCGGCATTCTTTACGCCCCCAAGAGCGGCCGCGAAACCCGCGAGGACATCGCGCAGGGCGCCCGCGAGGGCACCGAGTATCTACGCGTCCGCACGCGCGAGGCTGCGGAGAACGTCAGCGCAATGGTCGACAAGGGCAGGGAACATGTCAGTGCTTTCGTCGACAAGGGCAAGGAACAGGTGGGCGAATACGTCGATCGCGGCCGTGACGCCGTCGATCGCGGACGCGCGCAGTGGGAAGAATTTGTGGAGCGGGGCAAGAATCTTGTCTCCGACCAGACATCGCGGGTCAGCGCCGCTGTTGAAGCGGGTCGCGAGGCTTACCACGCGTCGGCCAGCGAATCCGAGAGTCACGAGGGCTGAGAGCGGGCGGCTCCGGGTCCTTCCCGGCCTACTCCGGCCGCGCCATTTTTTCCGGCGCCGGGCGCGAGAGCAGGACCGACAAGCTCCTGTGCCGGCTCCGGATACAACGCCGCTTCTTCCCCCGGGAGCGTGCTTGACAACTTTTGCTTCAAGCCGCAGAACCTCTGCGCGAGGGCAACGCCATGCCAAAACTCGATAACCAGACCGTTCAGCTCGCCATGGTCGCCGCAGTGGCGCTGGCCATGATGATTCAGGCCATCGTTCTCCTTGCCGCATTCGTTGCCCTGCGCAAACTGGCCAAGAATATTCACGATCAGGTCGAAGACATTCGCTCCTCGGTCATGCCGATCATTGACCAGACCCGCGACCTCGTCACGCGCCTCGCGCCCAAGATTGAATCAACCACTTCCGACCTCGCCGTGCTCACGCGCGCCCTGCGTGATCAGACTGCCGACGTGCAAGAGGCCGCTGATGAGATCATTGCGCGTGCGCGGCGTCAGGCCAGCCGCCTCGACACCATGCTTTCCAGTGTCCTCGATGCCGTGGACCGCGCCAGTGCCTTTATGGCCGACACCGTGGCCAAGCCCATGCGCCAGCTCTCCGCGTTCCTTGCCTCCGCAAAGGCTGTCGTCGAGTCGCTGCGCAGCACGGAAGGCGCGCCGCGAGGGGAAGCGAGTCGCAGGTCCAGCGATAACGACATGTTCGTGTAGCTTGGCAGCCGGCGCCTGACCGGCGCTCGACAAGAACTCAGAATGCGCACCCTCGATCCCGCCCAAATCGCGCCCAATGAAACCTACAAGCTCATGATCGGCATGATCGTGCCGCGGCCCATCGCCTTCGTCTCCACCGTCGATGCTGCTGGCGTCCGGAATCTCGCGCCCTTCAGCTACTTCACCGCGTGCAGCTCCAACCCTCCGGTGGTCTGCTTCTGCGCCGCCGTCCGCAACGGCCCGCGCCCGTACAAGGACACGTTGTACAACATCGAAGCCACGGGTGAGTTCGTCGTCAACATCGTGTCAGAGGAATTTGCCGAGCAGATGAACCTTTGCTCCGCCGATGTACCGCCCGAAGTCGACGAATTCGAGCTTTCCGGACTGACGCCGGTGGCAAGCGATCTGGTGAAGCCACCGCGCGTGGCCGAAAGCAAAGTGCAGATGGAGTGCCGCCTGCATCAGATCATCCGCGTCAGCGACCAGCCCGGCGGCGGCATTCTGGTGCTAGGCGAGGTCCTGCGCTTCCACGTTCTCGAATCGCTTCTTGACGGCTACAAGATCGACCCCGACCGGCTTAATGCCATCGGCCGCATGGGTGGCCCGACCTACGTGCGAACCCGCGACCGCTTCGAGATGCAGCGGCCGAAATAGGAAAGCATCTTACGCGAGCGCGTCAGACAATCCAGCCGCCGCCAACCACCTCATCGCCGTCGTAGAACACCGCCGACTGTCCCGGCGTTACGGCGCGCTGCGGCTCATCGAATGTGGCCAGAATCTCGTCCGGTCCCGCAGGCTCCAGCGTGGCCCACGCCGGCTCATGCCGGTGCCGGATCTTCGCCCGCACCCGCATCGGTCCCGTCAGCCCGGCAATGCTGATCCAGTTCATCTGCCGCGCGCGCAACGTCCGCGTCGCGAGTTCGGCATCCGGGCCCACCTTCACGCGATGGCTCGCCGGATCGATCTGCAGCACATAAAGCGGCGACGGCGACGACACACCGAGACCCTTGCGCTGGCCCACGGTAAAGTTCGAAATTCCCTCGTGCTTCCCGATCACTTCGCCGCTCGCAGCCACCAGCTCGCCCGCCGTCTCCGGCATGCGTTCGCCTTGCTCTTCGAGATACGCCGTCAAAAACTGCTTGTAATCGCCGCCAGGAATGAAGCAGATCTCCTGCGAGTCGGGCTTCTCGGCCAGCCGCAATCCATGCTGCCGCGCCGCTTCGCGCACCTCCGGCTTGGTCATGTGGCCCAGCGGAAACAGCGTCCGCGACAACTGCTCCTGCGTAAGCCCGAAGAGAAAATACGTCTGATCCTTGGCTAGGTCCGCTGGCCGCTTCAAAATCCAGCGCCCGCGCTTTTCGTCGTACTCATTCACCGCGTAATGGCCGGTGGCAATGTACTCCGCACCAATGCTGCGCGCCGTCTTCAGCAGCTGATCGAACTTGATGTGGTTGTTGCAAAGAGAGCAGGGAATCGGCGTGCGTCCCGCCAGATACTCGTCAACAAACGGCCGCACCACGTCGCGCTCGAACCGCTCCTCCTGGTTCACCACGTAATACGGAATCCCCAGGTCCTCGGCTACGCGCCGCGCGTCATACACATCGTCAATGGAACAGCAGCGGCCCGCCTTTGGCGCATCGGGAATGCCGTGCTTCCCGGCCAACCTCGTTTGATCCCAAAGATGCAGTGTCAGCCCGACTGCGTTCACGCCCGAATGCGCGAGGATCGCCGCCGCCGTCGAGGAATCGACCCCTCCGGACATGGCCACCGCGATTGTTGTGTGCTGCTCCATCTGTTCGAAAGCTTTCCTATCCAAGAGTTCCTGCAACTTCCGGCGCCAAAGCGCGCAAATGCCCGACCGCTTCCGGCACAACCTTCAGCACCTGGTCCACATCCTCTTCCGTCGCCGTCCTCAACAGGCTGAACCGCAAACTCGCCCGCGCCGCATTCTTGTCCAATCCCATCGCCATCAGCACGTGGCTCGGCTCGGTCGAGCCGGAGTGGCAAGCCGACCCGCCGCTCACTGCCACGCCCTTGAGATCCAGCGCGATCACCAGCGCCTCACCCTCCACCTGCTCAAAACGGATGTTCGTGGTATTCGCCACGCGCGGCGCGCCGGCGCCGTTCACGCCCGTGCCCGCAATCCGCAAAACTCCTGCCTCAAGCCGGTCGCGCAATCCTGCAATGCGTTCGACGGTTCCATCCGCCAGGCTTTCCATGGCCAGTTCCGCGGCTTTGCCCAGTCCCACGATGCCGGGCACATTCTCCGTGCCCGCGCGCTGCCGGCGCTCGTGGCTCCCGCCCACAATCAGCGGATCTAGCGGTGTCCCTCGCCGCACGTACATCGCGCCCACGCCCTTCGGCCCGTGCATCTTGTGCGCGCTGATCGAGCACAAATGGCAGCCGAATCGCCGCACGTCGAACTCAACCTTCCCCGCGCCCTGCACCGCATCGATGTGGAAGAGCGCACCCGCCTCCGCGGCAATCTTCCCAATCTCTTCCACCGGTTGCAGCACGCCCGTCTCGTTATTCGCCAGCATCACGCTGATCAGTCGAGTCTGCGGCCGCACCGCTCGCCGAATCTCTTCGGGATCGATCAATCCATCCGTGCGAGGCGCAACAAACGTCACCTCCGCACCGCGCTCCGCCACGCGCTCAGCCGCGCGCAGCACCGCCGAATGTTCAATCGCGGTCGTAATCAGGTGATCGCCCGCGCGCACCAGCCCGAAGATCGCCGTGTTGTCCCCCTCGGTCCCGCCGGAGTTGAACACCACCTCGGCTTCGCGGCAATGGAAAAACGTGGCCAGCGTTTCACGCGCCCCGTCCACCGCCTTCCGCGCCCGCTGCCCCTGCAAATGGATCGACGACGCATTCCCGAAATCCTCCATCAGATACGGGCGCATCGCCTCCATCACCTCTGGCAGCAGAGGCGTGGTGGCATTGGCATCGCAATACACACGGCGCATCGGGGAAGACTCCTCCTTAAATTGTACGGTGAATCGCGATTCCAAGCGAACCGGCCCTCCGCCGCAGCCATTTAGAATGCCAGCAGCACACTTCCACGTCCTTCGGAGCTCGCCCGCGTGAGCGAATCGTCAACCACGGTCACGAATCCCCGCATCCTCATCGTCGGCAACGCCGGCCAACTCGGTCGCGAGCTCGAAAAGATCTTCGCCGGATTCGGCCCCATCGTCGGCGTCGATCGTGAATCTGTCGATCTCGCCGATGCCGCGCAAACCCGCGAGCTGGTTCATCGCGCCGCGCCCGACATCATACTGAACGCCGCCGCCTACACCGCCGTCGACCGTGCCGAGACCGAGCGCGATCTTGCCTACGCTATCAACGAGCAGGCGCCGCGGGTCCTCGCCGAAGAGGCCCTCCTGCGCAACGCCCTCTTCGTCCACTACTCCACTGACTATGTTTTCGATGGCAGCAAATCTTCGCCGTGGGTCGAGTCTGACGTGCCCAATCCGCTCAATGTCTACGGTTCCAGCAAGCTGGCCGGTGAGCAGGCCGTCGAGGGCGTCGGTGGCAAGTTCCTCATCTTCCGCACCAGTTGGGTCTACGGCCCCCACGGCAACAATTTTCTCCTCACCATGCTCCGCCTTGCGCGCGAGCGCGATCGTCTCTCCATCGTCGACGACCAGATCGGCGGGCCCACGACTTCTATCGAACTCGCCCGTGCCACACATCTCATCGTCACCGGCATCCTCGCCGGCCGTTTCGGTGCGCCGCAGGACTGGGCTGGCCTATACCACATGACCTGTGGCGGCTCCGTCTCCTGGTTCGGATTTGCCCAGGCTATCTTTGCCCGTGCCGCCCAGGTCCTCGCCGTTAAACCGCCCGCTCTCACCCCCATCACGACCAAGGACTACCCCACCCCCGCCGCGCGCCCCCGCAATTCCGTGCTATCCAACGCCAAACTGCACGCCCGCTTCGGCGTCGAGCTTGTGCCATGGGAAACCGCCCTCGAAGAAGCCCTCCAGGTCCTCCGCAACTTAAATTGAGCGACCAGCGACGGGTCCCGAACTGACCCCTGAAACCTGACACCTGAGCCCTGCATTGTGACGCCCGTCCTATGCACCCGCCCCAGGCGCTTTCTACACTATGGGCGCTCCGTAGAGCCGAGGTGTCTCCATGCCTTCCAGGACCTCCCGTCGCGATTTCCTCACCGCCGGTGTTTCCGCCGGCTTGCTCGCTCCGCTTGCCAGTGCAACCCCCGCCTTCGGCGTCCTCAAGCCGCAATCCGGCGCCGCACCCTCAAGCTCCGCCATTAAGCTCAGTTACAAGACGCTCGGCCGCACCGGGCTCCGCGTCACCTCTGTCGGCTTCGGTTGCATGATCACCTCTGACCCCAGCGTGATTGAGCGCGCCGCGGATCTCGGCATCAACTACTTCGACACTGCGCGCAGCTATTCGCGCGGCAACAACGAGCGCATGGTCGGCGCGGCGCTCGGAGTTAAGCGCAAGCAGATCGTTCTTTCCACCAAAACCCACGCGTCCGACAAAACCGGGATGATGCAGCATCTCGACCAGAGCCTGCGCGAGCTCAATACTGACTACATCGACATCTGGTATCTGCACGCCCGCAGCGGTCCCGCCGAAATTACGGACGATCATATCGAGGCTCAGCAGCTCGCCAAGCAGCAGGGCAAGGTCCGCTTCATCGGCGTTAGCACCCACAGTGGTCAGCCGCAGCTCATTCCTTGGATGATTCAGAAAAAAGCGTTCGATGTCGTGCTTGCAGCCTACAACTTCACCATGGATCCCGCCATGGACAAGGCCGTTGAAACCGCGTCCGAGGCCGGTCTCGGCGTCGTGGCCATGAAGGTCATGGCTGGCGGAGCGCGCAGCCACAAGCCCGGCGATCCTATCGGCGGCAAGCTTGCGCAACCCGGCGCGATGCTTTCCGCGCTCAAATGGGTGGTCAAGAATCCCAACGTCGCCACCACCGTTCCCAGCATCACCGACATGGATCAGCTCGACGAAAACCTCAAGGCCATGCAGTACGCCTTCAACGCCATCGATGCTGGGATTCTCACCGCGCACCTGGAGCGGATTCGCCCGCTCTATTGCCGCATGTGCGGCGCATGCGAGGGCACGTGCCGCGAAGGCCTGCCCGTGGCCGACGTGCTGCGCTGCCTAACTTACGCCGACGGCTACGGCCAGTTCGCGCTTGGCCGCGAGCGTTATCTCGAGCTCGCCCAGGCGCCCGTCCGCTGTGCCGATTGCGCCGGCTGCACAGTAGATTGTCCTCACGGCGTGCACGTCGCCCGTCGCATGGCCCGTGCACAGGAGCTTTTCGCATGAAGGTTGCCGCATTGCTGCTCTCGGCTCTGCTTGCTTCTGGCTCCTCTGTCGCGCAAAACCTCCTCGACTGTCACATCGCCCCAGGTTGGGAGCAGTCCGGCGCGATCCGTCAGTTCGACTCAGGCAATCTCTTCGATTACAAGGACGGCGGTGCGGAGGGCTATCTCATCTTCGGTTTCGTGCGCATGAGCACCATCGACTGTAAATCCGCCGATAGCACGATCACCATCGATCTCTCTGAAATGACCGATCCCGACGCCGCCTATGGAC
>JBEKEP010000044.1:0-25776 GCA_050013775.1 Occallatibacter sp.
CGCGCCATGCGCCAGCGCGCGGGAAAGCCGCGATTGCTCTCTAGCGAGTCGTATACGTTTGAAAGAATGCCGGTGAGCAGCTCGTCGTAGTGGCGGAACTCGAGGAGTTGCGAGTTGGCGTACTCGAGAAGTTGAATGGCGGTCTCAGCGCCGGCGTTGCTGTCGTAGAGAAACGCGGCGTTCCAGCCGATGACGGCGAGGTCGGTGTCGTAGTAGGAGATGCGGGATTGCAGCACCTCGGCGCACTCGCCCGGTGAGAGCTTGAGCCGGTCGCCGCGCACGATCTGCGCGATCTCAAGGCCGTGATGGCGCTCGATCTCGGCAGCCGGTTGCGCGCCTTCTTCATTGCGCACGTGGAAGATGAAGTAGTCTTCGCTGAGCCAGCGTGTGTAGGGTTTAATGAGCGCGGCGGCGTTTCGCTCGAGACGCTGGCGCACGATGGGCTCGACGCGCGCGGCAAAATCGACATCCCACACCCAGCGGCTGGCGAGATGGACGAGGCTTTCCCAATCGCCGGAAAACGCGAGCTGATAGATGACGCTGACGACGCCGTAATCGTAGTACTTGATTTCGCCGTCGAGACGCTCGCCGCCGCTGAGCAGAAGGGGCTCGAGCGGCTCGGCTACCGGCGGACGCTGATAGCGCACGTAGGCAGGGACGAGGTGCTTGATTTTGGGCTGCTGCACGGTGCGCGCGTTGACCGCCTGCTGCAAGTGGTCGAGACGGATCTCTTCGCAGACGTCAAATTGAATGAGGACGAGGACCGAGCCGCTGAGTGCGGTTTGCGCCGGGGGTGGTGGGGTGGTGGTCATGGTCGGAGACCATTTTCAAGCTATGGTGAAAGTCTAAACGCGGGGAGGAAACATCCCTCAGGGGCTAAAGCCCATGCTTATTTTGATGCGACTACGGCACGACTAAAGTCGTGCCCTGACACTTCGTGCTGTCCTTGATGAGCGTTTTGACAACCCGAAGAGTCGTGCCCTTTCAAAAACCGCCTTTCGCAACAGGCTGCTAGGCTTTTTTGGGCCGCTTGTAGAAGGGCAGCGGCACCTGTTTGGCGCGGACGCGGTTGCCGCGCACGTCGACTAGAACGTCTGTGCCTGACTCGGCTACGCTCACGGGCACGAGAGCCATGGCGATGTTGGTTTTGAGGAACGGCGCGGGCGAGCCGGATGTAACGGCGCCAATTTGCTCGCCATCCAAAGACAGTACTGAGTATCCGTCGCGGGCGATGCCACGCTCGACCATTTCGAGGCCGATGATTTTGCGCTTCGGTTTTTCTTCCTGGATTTGGATGAGAGCATCGCGACCAATAAAGTCGCCCTTGTCGAGTTTGAGCCAGCGCGTGAGGCCGGCTTCGAGGACGTTGATGTCCTCGGAGATTTCGTGGCCGTAGAGGCTCATGCCGGCTTCGAGGCGGAGAGTGTTGCGTGCGCCCAGGCCGCAGGGGCGGATAGCGAACTCCGCGCCCGCATCGAGGAGCGCGTTCCACATCTTCACGGTGGTGGGCTCGTCGGAGGGAATGTAGACTTCAAAGCCATCTTCGCCGGAGTAGCCGGTGCGCGCGATCATGACGTTGGGAATGCCGGCGACCGTGCCCCAGGTGAACCAGTAGTTTTTGATGGCGGCGAGATCAACCTTGGTGAGTTTCGCGAGAGTCTCAAGCGAGCGCGGACCCTGCAAGGCGAGTTGCGAGTAGTAGCTGGAGTAGTTGCTGAGATGGATGCCGGGCCAGCCGCCTACCTGCTGCCTGATCCAGGCGAAGTCCTTGTCGGCGGTTCCGGCGTTGACGACGAGGAGATAGTCGTTGGGACTGAGGCGGTGCACGAGGATGTCGTCGACGAATGCGCCCGAGGGCGCGAGCAGAGCGGAATAGTGCGCCTGGCCGTCGGCGAGCTTCGAAGCGTCGTTCATGGTGATGTGCTGCACGGCGGCCAGCGCGCCGGGGCCGCGGAACTGGATTTCGCCCATGTGACTGACGTCAAAAAGGCCGACGCCGGTACGCACGGCCATGTGCTCGCCGAGCAAACCGACGCAGAGGCCGTCGCCGGTTACGGGATACTCGACCGGCATATCCCAGCCGCCGAAGTCGACCATTTTGGCTTTGAGGGCCCGGTGCGTGGCGTTGAGTGCGGTTTTCTTGAGCGGCGCGGCGACGGCGGAAACGGAATCAGACATGGATGTTCCTTATAAGAGCGGCTAGTTCTACCTCTTTCAACATAGGGACTGCGGGCGACGGGGTCAATCTGGGGCGGGAGCCAGCGGTTTTGGCGGCGGGGGGAACGATTAGGATGGATGCGTCCTCCGCAGTTGGGAAGAAGCGAGCGGGAAAGGCGCAAGAATGAACCGGATACGAGGCATTGTGATGTTGATCGCGGCAGCTCTGGCGATAGGGAAGGGCTGGCAGGTTCATCGCGGCGAGATCGCGGTGCTGGCGTATGGGTTGGGCGCGATGGCGCTGGCGGTGGGCGTGTGGCACTTAACGCGAAAGGCGCCAGCGGCGCGGCCGAGGAGCTGAGCGATTGTTTTTGCTTTTTACGGCTGGCCAAGCAAAACGGGCATATAATTCCGGCAACTTAAGCCTATGGATTCCATCGTCTTTCTAATAGTCATCGTGTTGGTCGCGATCATTGTCCTACCGATCGTTGCGATCGTGACGGCGAACTCCCGCGCGAACCAGGTGCGCGGAGAGTTGGCGGGCTTGATGAGCCGCATTCATTATCTGGAGCAGGGGCTAGAAGCTCTCGCCCGGCGGATGTCCACACCAGCGGAGCCACTGCATGAGGCCGCTCAGGCGGTTCACGCCCCGCCGGCGACGGCAGCATTCTCACCACCGCCCGAAGTTGAGGCTCCGCGTTTCGTCGAGCGCGCTGCGTCTCCTGCGCCATCTGCTGCTCCAGCGCCTGCCCCGGCAGCGCCTGCGGCTCCGATCGCGCCACCCCTGTTCGCCAGCATTGAGCCGGCGAAGGCAGTCGATTCCCCTTCCCTCGAGAGCCGCATCGGCTCGCAGTGGTTCAATCGCATCGGCATTCTGGCCGTGCTCATCGGCGTGGCCTGGTTCCTCAAGCTGGCTTTCGACAATCACTGGATCGGTCCCATCGGCCGCGTCTTCTCGGGATTGCTGGCGGGCGTCGCGCTCATAGTCTGGTCTGAGCGCTTTCAAAAACGCGGATTCGCGGCATTCTCCTACTCCCTGAAGGCGATTGGCAGCGGCACGCTTTATCTCTCGCTGTGGGCCGCCTACCAGGAGTACGCGCTGGTGCCGGCGGGCGTCGCCTTCGCGGCCATGATTGCGGTCACCGCGTTCAACGGATTGTTGGCGTGGGCCCAAGACAGCGAGTTGCTCGCGCTCTATGCCATTGCCGGCGGCCTGATTACGCCTGTGCTGGTTTCCACGGGCGGCAATCACGAGATCACGCTCTTCAGCTATCTGCTCGTGCTCGATTTCGCAGTGCTCGTGCTGGTGGCGCTGCGTCCGTGGTCGCGGTTACTCTTTGTCGCCTCGGCAGGCACGGTAATCTTTGTTCTCGGCTGGTGGTTTACTTTTTATTCGCAGTGGCAAGCCACGCGCACAGCTCTCTTTCTTTGCTGTTTCTTCCTGATCTCCTCGTTGGCGCCGCGCCTGGTGCACGCGCCGCTCGATGAGAGCGGAGGGATGCGCGGCTGGGATGCGCTGGCCCTGGTGGTGCTGCCTGTTGCCAGCGCGGCTCTCAGCTTTCTGGGCTTCTACTGCCTGCTCTCTCCCGCAGTGGTCGATTGGGCTGCGCCGTGGATTGCAGTGGCTTTTGCCGCATATTATCTGCTGCTTATGCGGCTTCCGGAACGGGGCGTTTTGCGCGCCGGACCGGCCATGCTTCCCTCGCTGCATTTGGCTATGGCCATTGCCTTCCTCGTCATGGCCGTTCCGCTCAAAACGCAGGGCCGTGGGATGACGATCGGCTGGCTGCTGGAGGGCGGCGTGCTGTTGTGGTTGGCCGTCCGCGTGCGGTCGTTGCTGGTGAGAGCCTTCGCGCTCATCTGCCTGGTACTTGGCCTGGGTGCATTGGTGGCCGTGAATCCGTCCGCGGCCACGCGGCCTTTCCTGAACGAGCGCTTTGCGACGTACTGCGTGGCGATTGCTGTCTTTGCCTTCGTGGTCTGGCTGGCAAAGAATACGCGCGACGAGGAGACTCCCGCCGCGGTGATGCACTGGCCCAATCTGGCTGCCGCTGGCGTGCTCGTCGTGAACGCGCTTGCTCTGCTGGCCATCAGCTGGGAGATCCACAGCTTCTGGTGGTACCTGTGCTGGCGCGGCGATTATCAACTGTTCGCAAACTACGAGATGTATGCGCAGTTCACCTACTCGGCATTTTTCATGTTGTACGGCGCAGCGCTGCTCACCGTGGGCTTCCTGCGGCGGTCGGCTTTCCTGCGCTGGCAGGCGCTGGTGCTGCTGGCCGCAACCATTGCCAAGGTCTTCCTTATCGACATAAGCCAGCTCAGCCAGGGGTTCCGTATCCTGAGCTTTATCGGCCTGGGCGTGTTGCTGCTTGCGGTCAGCTTTGTTTACCAGCGTGACTGGCTGAACCTGCGCGGCCGGAAGGAAGAAAACTCATGAGATGGGTCGCCGCCCTTTGGCTGCTGCTGTTCACCGCTCCCACGCCGGAGATTCGCTACTTCCAGTTCGAACGGCCCGTGGCGAAGCCGGCGCAATCTGCCGGGCAAACCTGCGCGGTGGTCGACACGGAGATTTTTAGCCACGCCACGGCCGGGCTCGTGGATCTTCGGCTCTACCAGGGCGCTACTGAGACACCGTATGTTCTGCGTGCGGCCGCGCCCGTTGCCTCCACCAGTCAAAGCCTCCCCGTGCTCAACCTGGGCAAGACCGGAGACCAGACCGTCTTCGATGCCGCGATGCCCGCCGGCAGCTACACCGACTTGCAACTCAATATCGATGGGCAGAACTTTCTGGCAACGGTCACGGTTTCAGGCAGCCAGACGCAGACCAGCGGCTCCCGGACCAAGCTGGGCTCCTTCACCGTCTTCGATCTGACCCAGCAGCGGCTGGGCCGCAGTACCGTCCTTCATTTGCCGCAATCGGATTTTCGTTTTCTGCACTTCCAGATTGCCGGCCCCATCGCGCCGCAGAACGTGACCGGGCTTTCCGTGTTGGAAGTACCAGCGAGCCCGCCTAAGTATGTGACGGTTACCCAGACCGCGACGGGCATGCAAAAGGGCCACGACTCGGTCTTTGAGTTCACAGTGCCGGCGCGCACTCCGGTCGATCGCATCGTGTTCGAGCCCGGCGCGCAACCCTCCAGCTTCAGCCGCGATGTGCAAGTGAAGATTTTGCCGGTTGCGCGGCCGCCTGCCAATGATTCCACCGAGCCGCCACAGCCGGTTACAGCCACCGGCAACATTCTTCGTGTGCATAGCGTGCAGGACGGCCACCGCATTGACGAAGAACACCTGACCTTCGATGCGCCGCAAGTGGGTTTCGACAGCCCGGCCACGTGGACGGTGACCATTGAGAATGGAGACGACGCGCCCGTTCAAATCACCGCGATCCGGCTGGAGATGACGGAGCACGATCTGTGTTTTGACGCAGCTGCCGGAGACTCGTATACGCTTTACTACGGCGACTCCGCGTTGGAGGCTCCGCAATACGATTACGCGACGCTGTTCGTTCCTGCCGCCAACGCAACCGAAGCGCAGTTGGGAGCGGAGACCGCCAATCCCGCATATCAGCCGCGCCCCGACACGCGCCCCTTCACGGAAAAGCATCCCGCTCTCTTGTGGATCGCGCTTGTGCTGGTGATGCTGCTACTTGGCGTGGTTGCAGTTCGTTCCGTCAAAGCTACGCAGGGCAAAGTATCTTAGTCTAGGAACGATAGAATCACGCTTTGCCTATGCCCACTCTTTACAACCGCATTCAGGGGCGCAATCTCGACCGGCTGGCGGCGCTGAGCGACGGCATCTTTGCCTTTGCCATGACGCTGCTGGTGCTGGACCTGCATCTGCCTACCGCCGCACAGGTGCACGGCGAGGGCGAACTGCTGAGGGCGCTTGCGGCGCTGGGGCCCCAGTGGATCACGTACAGCATGAGCTTTCTGACGCTCGGCATCTTCTGGGCCGGGCAACAGACGCAGCTGAATCATCTCGCCGAAGGCACGCGCGATTTGACCTGGATCCATCTTGGCTTTCTCTTCGCGGTCACGCTGCTTCCGCTTTCGACGCGGCTGCTGACCGAGTTTTTCGACTACCGTACGGCGCTGGGAATTTATTGGCTCAACATTTTCGTGCTGGGCGCGATGCTTTTCTGGAGCTGGTCGTATGCCACGCGCGCCAGCCTGGTAAAAGCCGACACGCCGGAAGAGGTGCGGAACAGCATCTGCCGGCGCATTGTGATTGCGCAGTCACTTTACGCGGCGGGCGCGGCGCTTTGTTTCATCCACATATGGCTGAGCATTGGGGCGATTGTGCTGGTGCAGTTGAACTACGCACTGGCGCCGCGGCTGTGGGGTCGCAAGCGCGGCTGATTCGGTCCGCGGCAAAACTTCAAGAACAACTCTGCGCGCGGTTCCGGGTTTCTTCCTGTACGGCCGGGAGCGAGCGCCTGCCGGTGGAGGGAAGGATGGCAACGGCAGGTTTGAATGCACTGGCAATGATGCGCCTGGGCGGTTTCCGGCTGATGCACAGCGGGGCTCGCGATGGATTGGGCTTTCTGCTGATCGGGCTGGCGGCGATTGGCGCGGCGGTGTGGGCGTTTGCGCGCGGGGAGCGCAAGGAGCCGGCGAAGAATTAGGTCCGTTTGGATCGGCGGTGCGCGCGCCAGAACGAACTGACACCGAGATAGAGAAACAGCGCGACGATGCCGGCTGTTACCCAGAGCGTTCTGTGGTCGCTGGTATGCGGGTAGGCTACGACGGCGCGCCAAAGCGGGGCAGCGAAGACGACGACGGGCAGGAGAAAGAAGACGCCGCTGACTTCGAGCCAGAGAACGCCGCCCACGCGGCGAAAGGGGCGCAAAAAGCCGCCTACGCCGCGGCTGACGGATCGACCGGCCTGGCCCACAGATTGCCCAACCTGATGTGTCGCGCAGGCTGCCGCCTGGCCTGCACGGTTCTGCTGCGCGGAGCCAACTGGAACCGATTGATGCATTTGAGGAGCGCCCGCGGGTTGCGCGGACGGCGCCAGGAACTGCCCGACAATGTGCCCGGCAACGCGCACTCCGACGCCCAGGGCGCGGCCAATCATGCGAGGTCTCATCCCGTTTATGATGGTAGCAGCGGCCTGTGGCGCGTTGGACCGGCCCCGGGTTGCTCTGAAAAGGGTTTGGCAGTAAGGTAAAGAGATTCTACGCCGCTACTCACATGCTTTTGGGTGTGGGCCGCCGCTCCTGGAGGTACCCGTGACATCGCGTCTGCGCGAACTGATTCAGCAACTGGGCGAGGCCATCCATGAGTCGGTGATTGAGAGCGAGCAGATTGCGGGCGTCGTGCAGGACATCCGCAAGCACGGCTTTGACGTGTTGCTGATGCTTGAGGCAACGATCGGGTTGAACGAAGTGGTGGCTGCACAACTGAAGAAGGCTGAAGCGGGCGAACTCGCTGCCGAGGCCGACGCGGAGCCGGGAGTCTTCTCGCCCAACGATCTGCATTTCCTGCGCTCGCTGCGCATTTCCGTCGAAGGCGAAGAGGACGACGCCGCGACCGACGTGAAATAAGCGCCGCGGATGGGCCGGCGCGAGAGAGGAGCCGGGCCACGGTTGTCAGGAATGCCTGCATTTCTCAAGACACTCAAGAAAAACTGCTGATTTTAAAGGTGCCGCACTGCATTTGCACCGCGTCGGGCGATTGACCCACGTTTCCGCGCTTGCTAAGATAGGAGTGCGGGGTGGAGCAGCCCGGTAGCTCGTTGGGCTCATAACCCAAAGGTCGCTGGTTCAAATCCAGCCCCCGCAACCAATTCGCTCAAGAAAATAAAGAGCTTAGAAGAGGCCGCCGTGAGCGGCCTTTTCTATTTTGCGAGGAATGCCCGTGAGGCTGCGCCAAAAGAAAGCGCTCTGGTGCTCCATAGCGTGTCGCACTATACGCAAGAACGCCAACGGTTCGTCCTTCTGCACATTTGTTTCGATTTCGTCGTATGCTTTAGGAGTCTGGGGCATTTTCACACTATGAGGACCTTTACTCTCGAAGAGGCGCAGTCGCTGCTCCCGGTGCTTGAATCGCTGCTTAAGCGCGCGATCGAAGGTCGGCGCTCCGCGCAAACGTCCGAGTCGGGTCTGAACGAAGTGGCGCAGCGCATTTATTTTGCCGGCGGCATGCGTGTAGACACCGTGGACATCGCCCGGCAGCGCGCCGAATTGGATGCGCACCTGAAGCGCGTGCAAGAGAGTATTGCGGAGATCGACGCCATCGGAGTGCAAGTGAAGGACCTGGAAGCGGGCCTGCTCGACTTTCCCTGCCGGGTCGACGACGAGATCGTTCTGCTGTGCTGGCGGATGGGCGAAACGGCCATCGAGCACTGGCACACGATGGAGTCCGGGTTTCAGGGGCGGCAGCCCGTGGATGATCGCTTCCGGCGCCGCGCCGCTTCCGGCGGCAGACCCAACTAGCGCTCCATTTTCGTAATGATCTTCGAGCATGTGCGGGTTTGGAGAAGCTGCGGAGAGAGGCGTCTTCGCGAGCGAAGATCGCGCAGGGGCTAAAGCCCACGTCAATTTTGCGGCATTTGCGGCACGACTAAAGTCGTGCCCTGACACTTCGTGCGGTCCTCGAACAGTTTTCCCGCAGCCCGTGGAGACCGGCGTTACGCTTCCGCCAAGGCTTTTTCCATGGAGCGGAAATGGTCCGGGCCGCGTCTTTTCAGCAGACTGGCAGTTCCTGCTCTGGTCGACGGACCCGGCGGCGGACAAAAGGTGCCGGCTGGCGCTACCCTTGAAACAGAATGTTGCTGCGGACTTCCCAGGAAGTGACGGTCCTGGGTGTGCGTTCTGCATGGAGTGATGATGAAGTTCAGATTTGGCTTTATTCTGCTTGCCGCCGTGACACTCCTTGCGGGATGCTCAGGATTCTGGAACCTGCCACCGTCGACCACTACAACGACGGTCACAAAGACTACGCTCTCAAGCGGCGTGTTTTATGTGCTGAACCAGACGACGAAGCAGATTGCGGCATACACCATTTCTACCGGCACGCTGGAGCAGGTTTCCGGCAGCCCCTACAGTCTTTCTTCCGCGCCGAATTGCATTGCCGTTGCGCCGGGCGGAGGGTTTCTCTATGTCGGCACCGTGAGCGGCATCTATCTCTACTCGATTGGATCGGGCGGCGCTTTGACGATTGGGAACGGCGGCGCGGTGATTTCCTCTGACGTTGCCTCAGCCATGCAGGTGAGCGGGGCGTGGTTGATTGACGCATTCCTTCCGGCCGCCGGAACAGTGCAGATGAACGCGATTCCCATCAACGCAACGACCGGAGCGTATACCGGCACGGGCGCCCCACCGGACCAGACATTCAATGTGACCAACGCCTCCGTGTCGCAGATGGTCCTCTCTCCTGATGGGACCAATTTGTTTCTCGCGCTCGGAAGGGGTGGCACGATCGTGGTTCCCTTCACGGCAGTCAATGCGAATCCGTTGGGTTCGAAGGCAACCGTGATCGCCACAGTCAACAGCAATGGATCGGCGCTGTCGGTGGCCGTGGATCCCACCAACCGCCTGTTCTACATTGGCGAGACACTGGCAAACTCCGCGGGCGACTCCGGCGGATTGCGCGTCTTCAACTACAGTTCACTCAGCGGAGCTCTGACGCAGGCTTCCGGCTCCCCGATCGCGAGTGGGGGACTGTCGCCGAACGCTATTTTGCCCATTGCAAACGGCGATTACGTTTACGTCGCCAACGGCCAGGGCACGACGGGTTCGGGGAACGTCGCATGGTTTCCCATCACAGCCTCGGGAACCGCGTATACGATCGCCGCGGGCAACAGCATTTCGGCAGGCATTGTGCCCATGGGACTTGCCGAGGACAGCGAGGATAACTTTGTGCTGGCAGTTTCCACTGGCGGCTCGACTTCAAGCGGCGATCCCGACCTCGAAGCCTACACTATGAGTTCCGGAGCGCTTACCGCTGCGATTGCCACCTCTACGGGAACCGACCCTGTGGGAGCCGTCGCCGTGGCGGCGCTGCCGTAAAGGCAGGTTTCAGGGGTCAGGTTTCAGGTTTCAGGCACGCGAACCGCTCTGCGAGCCTCCGGCGAATCCGATGATCCGATCTCTATCGATTCCTGGTACTTTTGATTACCAACCGCTCACCACTGACACCTGAAACCTGACCCCTGAAACCTGTGGAGTGCTATTCTCAAGGCAGTCACAAGGTCTGTGTCTACTTTTCTGCCAACTCTTCTTCTCAGTATTTTCCGGCGCTTCGGAACGGTTATTGCGGCATCGCTGATGACGTTGAGCTGTGTTTTGCTCCTCACCGGCTGCAACCGCTTCCACCACGAACAGCATGAGACGGTGTACGTCGCGTCGGCGCGCCCCGTCTATCTCCACGACCGCGTAGCCCCGGTGTCGAACCGCGTTTGCCAGGTGGTGAACGCGCAGCCGCTCGAGGTTCTGGAACACGCCAAGCGCTTTCTCAAGGTGAAGACCGACAAGAACGAGATCGGCTGGATTGAAGATCGGGCCGTGATCGACGAGAAGACCTATGACGGGTTTATGAAGCTTGCCGCCGTGAGCAAGAACGATCCCGTGGCGGCGACAGCCGTGCTGCGAGACGACCTTGCCATGCATCTGCTTCCGGGCCGCGAAACGGAGCGGTTTTATCTGCTGCCCGGCACTACCAAGGTCGAATTGCTGGTGCGAGCATCGGCTCCCAAAAAACCGGGTGAGGTCTTTGGGCCGTTGCCGTCGAATGCGGCAAAACCCGCGGCGGGAGACAAGAGCGCGCCGTCCACCGGCACTGCAAAACCGGGCACGGCGAAGGCTGCACCACCCGCACCCGTGGAAGAAACCGCGCCGCCGGACATGGAAGACTGGTGGCTGGCGCGCGATCCGCAGGGGCATGTGGGCTGGCTGCTGGGCAGCCGCCTGGATGTGGATGTTCCGGACGATGTTGCGCAGTACGCCGAGGCCCAACGGATTGTGGGCGCGTGGGTGCTGACGAAGGTGAACGACTCTGGCGCCGACCCTCCCGGAGAAAAGCCCGAATACGTGATGGCTCTCTCACCGCCTCAGTCCGGGCTGCCTTACGATTTCGACCAGATCAGGGTCTTCACATGGAGCCTGAAGCACCATCGCTACGAGACGGCGTACCGCGTGCATCCCATTCAGGGCTTCCTGCCGGTGCTCGTTTTTACCCAGACCACGGCGGCAGGCACGGTTCCCGCCTTCAGCTTCGAGCTCGCAAGCGGCAGCAATGTCGCCACCGACGCCGCGACCGGCATTACCAGGCCCGTGGCTCCGCGAACCATTGAATATGAAATGATCGACACGCAAGTGAAGCGCATCGGCCCGGACATGGCGCCGATCCCCATGACGCATGTGCCGGGAGAGAAAAAACCGGAGAAGTCCGCGAAGAAACACAAAGGCGGCAAGGGGTAGCGGGTCGGCTGAGAAGTAAGTTGAGGCGCGAGCGCTGATTCGGAAAATAGAACTTGAACAACTTACGGCGTTAGTGGTTCACTATTTCGGAAGAAGAGAAACAGCGCCTCGAGGTCGAATGGCGGAAGGCGCAGGTCAAAAGGCTGAGTCCCCCAGACAGGAGCACCGATGGCGAATTTTCTCGGGATATTGGTAGGCCTCGCGTTGGCCCGTCTGATCGTGCGCTCGTTGCGCGACAAGTCGAATTAGACGCTCCATTTTGTCAGGAAGATTATCACCCTGTTTCGGCAGCGAGCCGATCCGTCTGCCCAAGGTGGTCTAAAAGCCGCCGTGAGGGCGGGGGTTGCCTGGCGCGTGGCTCCGCGGACGATCGACTACGAGATGATCGACACGCAGATGAAGCGCATCGGCCCGGACTTGGCGCCGATTCCGACGACGCATGTGCCCGGAGAGAAGAATCTGGAGAAGCCCACGAAGAAACACGGCAAGTACCCGGTGGGACGAGGGTCTCACGGCACCAGTGCCAGCCTGCCCAGCGTCAACTGCGAATTATCGGTTTCGATCGCTACTGCCTGTGTGCCATCCACCATATACAACGTGAAGGTGTTTGCTTTCGTTGGAGATGCACTGTCGAAGCCTGCGAGCGAGCCCTCAAACACACCATTCGCGGCAGCTATGAAGCTTCCTGAGATGGCGAAGTCCGCTGATCCCGCGCCATAGTCGGCGAATCCCGTCACGTCGTCCGCGGCGGCATTGGGCACAGCCAGCAGCGGGCCAACCACGTTTTCCCACGTCGGTTCTCCATAAAACGCAGTTGCGTTGTAAAGGCTTGCGTTCAACCCGTAGCTGCCGTTGAATGACGCCGCAGAGAACGCGCCGGCCTGTTGTTGAAACGCCTGCCCGGCGAACACATCGTTGGCATCGCTGGAGAGCACGAGGCCCGAACCGTTGCCGGTTAGATAAAGATGCAACGAATACTTGAATGTCGCGCCGTCGGTGAGATTACTTAGCGTGACTCGTCCCGTGGGATCGATGGTATAGGCACCGGTGAAGGCGAGAGGATTTTGCGGCGCTCCTCCGCTCAGATCGTTCCAGTTAAGCGTGCCCGTGGCACTGCCGCCTGTGTTGAGAGTCACCACCCCGGCTATCTGCAGCGGACCATGCATATCCTCGCCCTGCACGGCGAAGACATAACTCGTGCCGGCTACTGAAGCCGGGCTGAACTTGCCGGTACTTGCGCCCTGGCCGAGCGCCGTGCCGCCTGAAATTCCGGAGTAGACATAGCTGTAGGCCGGGTCGCTGAACTGGTTTAGGCGGATGTGCGTCGCGTCCACGATGTAGCCGGCCAGGTCGAACCTCGGCGGCGAGAGGCTTGCGCCCGGGTTCAAATGGATGACCACGCGGCCGAATGCATCGGGTGCGGAGACCGTGCTGGCGGCCAAAGAAAGCGCGGGGCCATAGTAATAGGGCCAACCGACGATATCGAGCACGCTACCGCTTCCTGAAATCCCTCCTGGGCTGTCGATGTTGAGAATGCCTCCGATCCACGAGGGACTGCTGTAGTAGTCGATGCCGTAGAGCGAAATCGCGTAGCCGCCCGATGGCGCGGCTTTGCTGGTTTGCAGATCCAGGGTCCCGCTGCCAGAGACGCCGTCAAAGCCCGCAATGAACCCGTGGGAACCTGAAGCCAGCGTGCCGCTCAGGGTTTCGATTTCATTCGGATTGATCTCGATGTTGATTTCGAGATTTCCATCCGGAGTAGTGGAGTAGCTTCCACCGGCGATCTGCGAGAACAGCGTGTACTCGTCTCCCTCGCCGTCGTCGGAGGTCGCGTCTTGCTCTCCACCGGTGATGGCGCCGCTCCTGGCAACGATCGTGCCGGTAATGAAAGTGCCTACGTTTCCCAGCGCGCCTGAAATCTGGAAGACATAGGTCCCGTCTGCCAGCGTGGGCGCGGCTGCGGTAATCACAATGCTCGCCGAGGCCGACTTTGTGGGATCGGTGACCGACGCGGCCGTCACAGTGACGGTATTGCCCGGCGGAATCGCGGCCGGCGCGGAGTAGGTGGTGGGACTCTCGTTATAGGTTGTGGTGGGGTTGAACGATCCGCAGGCTGTGCTGCCGCAGGTGACGCTCCATTTCACCTGCGGATCCGCTGTCACATCGTTTTCAATGAGTGCGTGCAGAGCGAACGACGCACCCACTTGCAATGAAGCCGGAGGCGCGCCGTCGAATGCCACGGAGATGGGAATCGGAGGCACGATAGTGATGGTGGTTGAACGGGAGAGCGAAGAGTTGACGACGGAAGTTGCCGTCACGGTGACCGTCGTTCCCGATGGGATCGTAGCGGGCGCGGTGTAAACCATCGCCCCCACTTCGTCGCTGGCGCTCAACGTGCCGCAGGCATTCGGGCTTCCACAACTGATGGAGTAGGTAACCAGGGTGTTCCCTACGAGGCTGTTGATCGGATACGTTGCTGCCGCATCGATGGTTGCCGATGCATTTACCGCCAAGGACGACGGCGGCGTGGAGACGAAGATGACGGAGGTGGGCTGTGGCGTCTCGCCCAAGGTGGGCAGACTTCCGGACCCTCCGCATGCGGTTAGTCCGGCGATTGTTCCCATGGCAACGAAGGATAAGACCGCTCTGCAATCGATCATGACGTTCACTCCGTACAGCTACTGCAGCAAGACGCATCGGAAGGCGATTCAGCCGCAGGAAGTCGTCGAGCCTGTGGTTGAGTTAACGAATTAACTAATGGCGGGAATGAAGATTGGCATTGAGTCTGCGCTGAGCATTTGCTCCCAAAAATTCATCCTTCCCGCTTACCGGCTCACCATAGTGCCCAAAAGCGTACGACGCTAAATATCGATAAATGGTTGTTCTCACTGCCGTTTAGCCGCAGTTGAGCGTGATGTGGGTCACAACATTGCCGAACGGTAGATTTGTGGCAACGAATCGCAGAGATCACAATCTCGCAGGTGAGACAAATGGATTCGGACTTTGCGAAAAGCAAATGCAGGTCCTTCGACTCGCTCAGGATGACATTCGATTCTTGTCGCTCAGAATGGCAGGGTATCGCGGCCTATTGCGGATGGCGGCGGAGCTCGAGCTCGACGACGCGGAGCATTTCGCTTTCCGGCGCGGGCTTGCCGGTCCAGATTTCAAACTGACGCGCGCCCTGCTGCACAAACATCTCAAGGCCGCTGATGACGGCGAGACCGCGCGACTTGGCGAGCTTGAGAAGCGGGGTTTCTATCGGTGTATAAACCAAATCAAAAACCAGAGACGCGTTGAGCTCGTTTTCTTTAATGGGGAGCTGCTGCTTGAAGCCGGTCATGCCGCACGGCGTGGTGTTGATGATGGCGTCAAAGCGGCTTTTGGCGAGCGCGGCCTGCTTTAAAACGTGAGCCTTGGCCTTGCGCGCGAGAGCGACAGCCTTCTCGTGCGTGCGGTTGACGATGGTCACATCCGCGCCCTGTTCCACGAGGCCAAACACCGCGGCACGCGCCGCGCCGCCTGCGCCGAGCACGAGAATGCGCGCGCCCTTGAGACGCATGCGCCGCTCCAGCGGACGGACGATTCCGGCCACATCGGTATTGAAGCCGTAGAGCTTGCCGTCCGCGCCGGTGCGCAGCGTGTTGCATGCGCCGATTTTCGCCGTGACCGCATCCATGTTGGCCAGGTGCGGCAGCACTTCCTGCTTGAGCGGCATGGTGACGGCGACGCCATCGAGGGGCAAGTCGCGGATGATGGTGAGCAAGTCGTCGAGGGTTTTGACTTTGAGCGGCAGCATGACGGCGTTGACGTTTTCGCGGCGGAAAGCGGTGACGTGCATGAGCGGCGAAAGCGAGTGCGAGATGGGATTGCCGGCGACGCCGAAGATGCGCGTGGCCTGGTCGACCTGCTCGAGACGGTAGGTGTCGAGGAGGGTGCGGACGGAGACCTGGCCGGGAGCGGTTTCAGCGCCGTCGGCCGAGGAGGCGAAGGTGAAGGCCGCGCCGGCGCGGAGGCTGAGCACGCGGCTGATGAGGCCCTCCTCACCCATGGCGATGCCCACAATGTGGGTGTGAAGCGATTGATCTTCGACCATGCGCAGGACGGAAAGATTGTCGGCCAGGCTGCGCGCGGTGCTGACGACCTTGACGAATTCCGGCTCGAAGGCGGCGATGCGCTGGGCCGTCTGGTTGAGGCCGTCGGGGCGGCGGGTGCGGCTAAAGTCGTGGGAGCTGATCAAAAGAGCGGCTCCGGCAGCGCGGAGGGAGGCGCGGAACTTGGCCAACTGCGGCCGGGTGATGTGTTCGGCCGATTCCACTTCCAAATCAACGATGTGCGCGCCGGCCTCGGCGGCTTTGAGCAGCAGTTCCATCTCCGCATTCAGGGATCCCACGAAATGACCGCCCAGAGTCTTGCGGCGGCAGGTGGCGATGGCCGTCACCTCGCGATGGCGGGAAAGAAAGGTCTTGAGATCGGGGAGCGCGGCCGCCGGCTTGGCCAGAAAATCGAGACGTAACTCGATGAAAACAGATTCCTTACGAGCGACTTCAGCCTGGGCAAAAAGCTCGGCTGGGGTGGCTCCCTGGACGGCGATACAGAGCTTGCTCATGCGCACGCGCGGCACGGCTACGGGCTGAGCGAGCTGCGGTACTGGCGGACTGGAGACGGCGTGGGGCATTTCCTTCAATTGACGCATAGTAAAGGGGGTTGCGGACATTTGCAACGCGAATATGCATCGTGAAAAGGAAAAAGACCAGCGCGCCTACCCCTGAAACGGCATTGGCGGGGGGTTTGGCCCAGACTTCCAGGCGGGTTGGAACCGGTATAGGGCCCTGGGAGGGCCGCCGGGAGGGACTGGACGGCTGCGCTTGACAGGTTTCCCCTGGCGGCTGAAGATGGCTTTCGCGCTCGAATTGGACTGACCACTTGCGCCAATAAATCGGCCCGTCGCAGTCCCGTGATTGCGGGAGTTGGACCGGGCCGGCGGCAGAGGCAAGCGGTCAGGGCAAATTGCAGGTGCGGTTCTGCGGCTTCCTTGCCGGACGTTTCGTCCAGGGAAACATAGCGGGAGTTAAGAGGGATTTCTATGGTGCGAGGGTTGGGCCTTCTCTGCGCCTGCGCTCTGGGCGTAGGCACCTCAGCTTTGACGCAGGCTCCGGCACCCAATGGTATGACCACGGTGCCCCGGAGCCCCGGAGCCGAGCAGCAGGTGCGCTCGCCCGAGGTGCGACCAGACCTGCGTGTGACCTTCAGGCTGCGCGCCCCGCAGGCGACCGAGGTGACGGTCAGCGGGGAGTTCCAGAGCGGCAGTTTGGCCATGACGAAAGACGATGCGGGCGTGTGGAGCGTGACCGTGGGCCCGCTCAAACCGGAGATTTACAACTACAACTTCACCATCGACGGCGTGAAGACCATCGATCCCGGCAACCCCGAGGTGAAAACCGGCTCCACGCCGAGCACGATTGCGAGCATTCTCGAAGTGAAGGGGGACGTGCCGGCGTTCTACGACGCGCAGGCTGTGCCGCACGGACAGATTCGGACGATTTGGTACGAGTCGAAGTCCCTGGGGTCAACGCGCCGCGTAACGATTTATACTCCGCCGGGCTATAACAGCTCGGGCGAACGGCGCTATTCGACTCTGTATCTTTTCCATGGCGCGAACGCCGATGAGACGGCGTGGACGCGGTTGGGGCACGTAAATCTGATCCTCGACAATCTGCTGGCTGCGGGGAAGATCAAACCGCTCATTGTGGTGATGCCGTTTGGCTATCCGGCGCCGCCCTGGCCGGAAAACGCCGGCGGGAACGGTTCGGTCACGGAGGGATTCAGCAGCGATCTGATCGGCGATGTGATTCCGATGGTGGAGTGGCGCTACCGTGTGTACACGGATCGCGAGCACCGGGCGATTGCGGGTCTTTCCATGGGCGGGCAGGAGTCGCTGACGATTGGGCTGAATCATCTGGAGTTGTTCAGCTACGTGGGCGGGTTCAGCGCCGCGGTGCGGCCGCCGGAGTTTGCGAAGAATTTTGCTGGACTGACCGCCGATCCGAAAGCGGCGAATGCCAAGCTGCACCTGTTGTGGATCGGCTGCGGGACTGACGATGGATTGTTCCCGGCGGCGCAGAGTTTTTCGGCTTTTCTCGACCAGGCGCAGATCAAACACACCTTCTACACCATGCCGGGCGGGCATACCTGGATTGTGTGGCGGAATTTCCTGGTGCAGTTTGCGCCGCAGTTATTTCAGTAGTTCAATTTTTTCACTTGAAGGGATCGGTCATTGTGAGCACTTTTGTGAAGCGCAGAGATTTTCTGACGACGGCCGCGCGCGGAGCCGTGGCGGCTCCGGTTGCGGCTGGATTGAGCAGTCTTGGATGGGCACAGTCGGCGAAGCCCGTCGCGACGCACGCAGCGGCAACAAAGCCGGCGGCGCACGCGGGTCCCACGGTCAGCTTGAACGTGAAGGATTACGGCGCGACTGGCGACGGAAAAACCAAGGACACTCTGGCGCTGCAACTCGTGATCGAGCGCTGCTCACTGCTGGGCGGCGGAGAGGTGGTGTTTCCCGCGGGCGATTATGCAACCGGGGCGCTCGAACTGAGCAGCAACGTGACGCTGCGTATCGATGACGGCGCGAGCCTGCTCGGCTCCGGCGACATGGCCGACTATCCCGTTACGCAGGTGCGCTGGGAGGGCCGCTGGATCAAGGGTTACGGCGCATTCATCTTCGCAACGGATGCGGAGAACATCGGCATTACGGGGCCGGGAAAGATTATCGCCAGCGACGCGATCCGCGGACGCGTCAATCGCGCGACTGGCATGCGGCTGCCGGCGCTGCTCGAATTTACGAATTGCCGCAACGTGCGCGTGGAGAATCTTTTTACTGTGCAGACGGGCATGTGGTCGACGCATCCCGTGTACTGCGAAAACGTGACTTTCAAAAATGTGGTATTCCATAGCGGCGCGGACGGCGTGGATGTGGACTCGTGCAAGAACGTGACGATCGACGGCTGCACGTTTGAAACCAGCGACGACTGCATCTCGCTCAAATCGGGGCGCGGCGAAGAGGCCAACACTATCAACCGGGTGTGCGAAGACGTGCACATTACGAACTGCACCTTCAACGACAAGACCTTCGCGTGTATCGGCATCGGCAGCGAAACTTCAGCGGGCGTGCGTAACGTCGTGATCGAGCACTGCAAGTGCATAGGCGCGCGCAGCCATGCGATTTACATCAAGAGCCGGCCGGGGCGCGGCGCGTTTGTTGAGAACATCACGGTCAACGATTTTGAAGCTTCGGGCGCGAAGCAGGGATTTCTGCGGCTGAACAACCTGAACAGCGGCAAGCAGGATGAGTTTCCCGTGTCGGGCGATGCCGGTATTCCGCTATTCCGCGAATTTCACTTCTCGAATATTCGCGTGACCGATATGCCCATGCTGGTGCAGGCTACGGAGATCCATCCGCGCAAGCCGCTCGTGGGATTCTCGCTTGTCAACGTGACCGGAACCTGCGCGAAGGGAATTGCGCTGGCGAATATGAAGGACGTGGTGATTCGGAATGTAAAAGTGACGGGATTTGACGGCCCACTGCTGAGCATTTCGAACGTGACGGGCGTGGGACTGGCCGGCGCGGTGACGATCGATCCGGCAAAGATGCCGAAGGTTCCGGATGCGGTGCCCGCGCCGGAGAAGCCGTACGAATTGAAGTGAAGAAGTGAATAAGTGAAATGAGTGAAGTGAGTGAAGGAGTGAGGTCGACGATGAGAATTGTGCGTCAGAGTGTTGCGGCGCTGGCGGTGGGAGTGCTGGTATGCGCGGTGGGCGCGCAGACGGCGGGGTCCGACATTCCGGACCGGCCCGATCCGAAAGAGATTCCCATTCCGCCGATCAAGACGTCGATGCCCGACATGCCGGGCGTGGAGCGATTGCCGAACCGGCACGAGATGCCTGACGTGATGACGCTCAACAACGGGCGGAAGGTGAAAACGCTGAAGCAGTGGGACGTGCGCCGCGCCGAGATGAAGCGGGTACTTGAATATTATGCAGTGGGGCAGGCGCCACCGCCGCCGGGCAACGTGAAGGGCGTGGAGGTGAGCTCGCAGATGCTGATGGGCGGCAAGGTGAAATACCGGCTCGTGCATCTGACATTCGGGCCCAGCGAGAGCCTGAGCCTCGACATCGGCATCTTTACGCCGGCGACGGGTGGACCGTTCCCGGCGCTGGTTTCGCCTTCAGGCACCCCACCGGGAGCCACGCCGTTGCCGCATCTGGCGCAGGGCGCAAACCAGGGACGCAATGAGGACGTGCTGCTGGTGATCGGACCGGCCGCGCCGGGCGCGCCCCGCGAAGGTGGGCCGCCGCCTGCGAGTGCTCCAGGTGGACCGGCTGGAGCGCCGGGCGCCAATCGGCCCCCGATGCACGCCTTCGGGCCGCGGACGGCGGAGCAGATTGCGGAATCGAATCCCGCGCTCGCGCACGGCTTCGCGTTTGTCACGTTCAATAACAACGACTGCGGCGAAGACACCACACTGCGGCTGCCCGACGGAAGCTGGGCCTACCGGACGACGCGCTTCTTTCCGGCGTATCCCAACTACGACTGGGGATTGTTGCAGGCGTGGGCGTGGGGTGCGTCGCGCATCGTCGACTATCTGGTCACGGATCCCTCGATCGACAAAAGCAAGCTGATCATCACTGGGGTTTCGCGCACGGGCAAAGCGGCGCTGATCGCGGGCGCTTTCGACGATCGCTGGGCGATGGTGGCTCCGGTGGCAAGCTCCGGCGGCGGAACTCCCGCGTATCGCTACAGCGGCTCGGTGCCCGATCGCGGCGGCAAAGAAGGCCTGACGGAGATGGTCAGAAAGTATCCCAACTGGTTTTCGCCGAACCTGCACCAGTTCTGGGGGCAGCCGGATAAGTTGCCTTTCGATGAGCATTGGTTCATCGCGCTGGTGGCGCCGCGGCCGCTGATCTCGCTCGAGGGCGACCACGACCAGAACGTGAATCTGAATGGCGTGTATCAATCGCTGCTGGCGGCGCGGCCTGCGTATGAATTTTTCCATGCGAGCGATAAGCTGGGCGTGAGCTTTGCCGACCGCCCTCACGGCATGGTGCAGGGCGACTGGGATGCTCTGCTGGCCTTTGCCGATAAGTTCCTGCTCGACAAGCCGGTGGATCGAACGTTCGACCAATATCCGCCGGGAGTGGGAAAACAGCCAGTAGCCAATAGCCAATAAATGGACCGAGACTACGGGAGTGGGGATGAAGAGATTTTTTCGGGAGAAAGTTTTGAGATTAAGTTTTGGGCTGGCGGCGGTTTTGCTGATTCTCACTGCTGCGTTTGCGCAAGGGCCGAGTGATTCGCAATTCACGATCTGGTGGTTCGACAGCATCGATACGATCGGCGGGCATCCCACGCACGTGCTCGGGCATCCGCACGTGATCGATTCGCCTTACGGCAAGGCGGTGGCGTTCAATGGTGTCGATGACGCGTTGTTTGTGGATACGCATCCGCTCAGCGGGGCGAGCCAGTACACGTGGGAAGTGATCTTCAGGCCGGATGCCGACGGCGCGCAGGCACAGCGTTTTTTTCATTTGTCGGAGATTGATCCGGCGACGGGCAAGGACACCAACAATCGTATGCTGTTCGAGATTCGCATTGTGAAGGGCCAGTGGTGCCTCGACAGCTTTGCGTTTTCAAACGGGTCGGCGCGCACACTGCTCAACTGCGACGATCTGCATCCGCTCGGGGCATGGTATCGCGTGACAGCGGTATACGACGGCAAGATGCTGCGCAATTACGTGGGCGACGAGATGCAGGGCGAAGGCGAGTTGCATTTGACGCCGCAGGGACCGGGACACACGTCCATCGGAACGCGCATCGATCGGCGCGATTACTTCAAGGGCGCAGTGTTCGAGGCACGATTTACACCGCGGGCGCTGAAGCCGGAAGAGTTCCTGAAGATGCCGGAAAAGCAGGGACCAGGGCACAGGGATTAGGGAACAGAGAGCGGGGACTACGGTTCTGAGAGACTAAGGGACCAGCCGCCGGCGTATGATGGGTGCGTTGTGAGGAAAGGACATGCCATGCGCAAGTGGGGCATCGTCATCAGCGTGTTCTATGCCGTGATCGTGGCATTCCTCCTGGTGCCGGGATTTTTTCTCATCGCTGGCGGATATACCGATCCGGTTTGGAAGATTGTTGCGACCGGCCTGATCGAAGTGCTGCAGGAGTGGCTGGCGTGGATTCTGATCGCGGCCGTTCTCGCGGGCCAGGCCCTGCTGCTCTTTCTCTCTGTTGACACCACGCAGAAAAAGTTGAAGCCGCGAACGCACATCGCGATTTCTGTCGCAGTTGCATCGATGCTGTTCGGCATTCTGACTCTTGCCGCCATTTCTTGCATCGGCATCGTCGCGCGTGGCGACAATTTCGGCGCAGGCTTTCTCGATACCTCCGCGAAGTGTCTCGCGGGGTGGGTGATCCTGTGGCTCGTCTGGGGTGTCGTCTTTTACCTGCATTTCCGCAATGCAACCGAAGTGACCTCCCGCGCCATTTCATGGCTGCTCAAAGGCAGCGTCCTGGAGCTGCTGATCGCCGTTCCGTGCCACGTCTGGGTTCGGCGCCGAGACGAATGCTGCGCTCCGCTCTTCACCAGCTTTGGCATCGTGTCAGGAATCGCAGTGATGCTGCTTTGTTTCGGTCCGAGCGTGCTCTTCCTCTTCAAGAAGCGGCTCGACGGGTATTCCGCGCACAAATCGACATAAGCACCGCACTCCGAATCGTCTTGTTACCCTAGAGTTTCGGAGGGTATTCCTGCTATGTCTACTCCAACTTCTGCTATCGCAACCCAGGATCTTCACGTGTGGGAGGCGGGCGGCGCCACTTCTGCCGAGGCGCTGACCGCGTGGGTGAGCGCGCGGCTGGCGGCTCACGAAACCGCACTTGCCGCGCTGCTGGCCGTTACGGGCGAACGTACGCCGGAAAATTCGCTGCGGCACTTTGACGCCGCCATTGAGCAACTGAACCTGGCCGGCGCGCAGGCGGGGATTCTGAACTCCGTGGCTGCGGACAAAGCCGTGCGCGACCAGGCGCAGATGGAAGCGCAACGCGTGGCCATGGCGGGCAGTGCGCTGAGCCTGAATCGCGCGGTTTATGACGCGCTGGTGGCAATGAGCCTGGACGGCGCGAGCGCGGCGACCAAACATTTCGTTGAGCGCACGCTGCTGGGCTACCGGCTCTCTGGCGTAGACAAGGACCAGGCTACGCGCGAACGCCTGCACGCGCTGCACGACAAGGCGACGCAACTCTCGCTGGAATTCAGCCGCAACATCCAGGAGGGCGGAAAGACGATTGATGCCGCGCCCGGGGAACTGGAGGGGTTGCCGGCCGATTACATCGCGCGGCATCCGGCGCAAAAGAGCGAAAACGGCGCGGAACGCGTGACGTTGACTACCGATCCGCCGGACATGATGCCGGTGATGACGTTTGCTGCAAGCGCGGAACTTCGCAAAAAGATGTTTCTGGCGTACAACACGCGTGCGTATCCGGCGAACCGGCAAATTCTGCTCGACCTGCTTGCCACGAGGCAGGAGATTGCGAGCATTCTCGGCTTCCGCAGCTGGGCCGATCTGGCGACGGCCGACCAGATGATGGAGTCGGCGGCGAACGTGAGGAAGTTTCTGGCGCGGCTTGACGAGGCCAGTCGCGAAGGCGCGCGCGATGAACATGCGCAGGTGCTCGCGTTCGCGCGGGCGCGGCAGCCGGAGTTGACGGAGATCGACATTACCAGCCGCGGCTACTGGTACGAACAGTTCCGGCGCACGAAGTACGATTTCGATTCGCAGTCAGTGCGGCCGTATTTCCCGTACGCGCGCGTGGAAGCGGGCGTGCTGGAGACGGCGGCCAAGTTGTTTAAGGTCGAGTTTCGACCGTCCACTGCGCCGGCGTGGCACGAAGCGGTTTCGGTGTACGAAGTGTTCGAAAATGGAGTACCGGGGGGCGTGCGGCTTGTGGGGCGATTCTATCTCGACATGCATCCGCGCGAAGGCAAGAACAAATGGTTCTCGGCTGCGCCGGTGGTGACGGGCGTGCGCGGGCGCGTGCTGCCGGAAGCGGCACTGATTTGCAATTTTCCCACGCCGGAAACGGGTGACCCAGGGTTGCTGCAATACTCCGATGTGGTCACGTTCTTCCACGAGTTCGGACACTTGATGCACGCGCTGCTCGGCGGGCACACTGAGTGGGTGGGGCTCTCAGGGTTTGCGACGGAGGGCGATTTCATCGAGGTGCCATCGCAGATGCTCGAGGAGTTTTTCCGCGACGAGAAGCTGCTGCAGGCCTTTGCGAAGCACTACGAGACGGGCGAGACGCTGCCTTCCGCGCTGATCCGGAGCATGAAACTTGCTGGCGCGTTTGGACGCGCGGACTGGGTGAGAACGCAGCTTTACTACACCACGCTCTCACTCAACCTGCACGACCAGGATCCGGCGAGCATTGATCCCGACACGATGACGCGGGAGCTGTACGCCAAGTTCCAGCCGTGGACGTGGCTCGAAGGCAGCAAAATGTATGCGAGCTTCGGGCATTTGACGGGCTACTCGTCGAATTACTACACCTACATGTTCGACAAGGTGATTGCGCTCGATTTCTTCGGGCAATTCGATGCCGAGGATCTGCTGGGCGGCGATGCGGGCGAGCGCTATCGCAAGACGGTGCTGGAACAAGGCGGGTCGAAGCCTGCAAAGGAAATGGTGCGCGACTTTCTGGGACGTGGCGAAGAGTTTGCGGCGTTCAGTAAGTGGCTCAACGAGGAATTTGAAATACAGGGATCAGAAAGCAAATGACCGCGGCGGATTTTCGGCGGATTGCTTTGAGCTTCGAGGGTGCGGAGGAAGGCTCGCATATGGGCGCGGTGGATTTTCGTGTCGGTGGGCGCATCTTTGCAACGCTCGCATCGGTAAAAGAGGGCTATGGCAATCTGAAGCTGACGCCGGAGTTGCAGGCGGAGTTCATTGCCGAACGGCCAGATTTGTTTTTGCCGATTCACGGCGGATGGGGCCGCATGGGCATGACGCACATCCGGCTCGCAGTGGCCGATGAAGACTCGCTGCGCGGGGCGTTGCACGCGGCCTGGAAGCTGCGGGAGGAGAAGAATCGGAAGCCTGGGAAGAAAGGGTCCACGCGGGAAGTTTAGTGGTGGGTTCGTGCTATCCCACATCTCAAAGGCGAGATGTGGGGCACCCATTTTCGTGCTCGGTTGAGGATGGGAAATTGGGGTTCGTGGGCAGCCGAGGAGCCGGTGATTTACCACCGTAGTTTATCGGTGGGTCAAAGGCGGGGAGGTCCGCCCATGCCCTGCACATTGGGAATGGGTGGGACCGAGCGGCTTATAGGTAAATATGATTGCATCCACCTTCTGATCATCATCGTAAGCAAAGCCTGCCGCCGTGCCGCGGTCGCGGTACTCCATATACTTGAAGGGACCGCTTGAACTTTGGTAGATCGGCGCGGAACCACCTTCGTCAAGGCAGTCGTCTGCAGCATAGTGAACGACGACGTAATCATGGCCGAACAAACGGACAATGTCATCTTTTCTGAGGCTCTTGTTGAGATCGAGCCTCATTCCATCAAGAATGCCCTTCGTTATATAAACAACGAGCGTTCCTGGCATCGGGTCGGAAACGGAATAAGTCATTATCGGAGTCCCAGTATCCTCCTCTTTCCCAACATAATTGGGCTTGCCCAAGACCTTGAGCACGTCTGCGCGAGTGCTCGTTCCGACTGTAAGGCCATGATATCTAGCGGAAGACCATGGTCTCGAGGCCGGTGCCTGAGCGGACGCGCTGATTAGGGCCATAGCCAGTAGCAAGCTTGAAGGAATCACGCTCAGGATTCTCATCGTTGGGCCTCTGGTCTTCGTTGGTTATTGTGAATTTGCTGCTGGTTTGAGCCAATTCATTCGATCATCAGCTTCACCATCCACACAGGGTCCAAGGTAGTGGCGACCCGGAGCCTTGGAGTCCGGGCCGCCGCTATAAAGGTGTCCCGGCGCGAATCAGGACGGCTTCGCCGCCGTGAAGCCTGCGATAATCTGCGTCATCAGTTCGTTCACCGTGCCCGGCGAGCTGGGCAGCAGGATGGTCGCCGACTTGCCGCTGACGCCCACTTCGCGCAAGGTGTCGAAATATTGCGTCATCAGGACCAT
>JBEKEP010000045.1:0-25489 GCA_050013775.1 Occallatibacter sp.
CGGTATGAGGTTGTCGTAGTCCAGCCAGGTCTTGGTATCTGTGCCCCAGGTGTGCTCGGGCGCGAGCAAGATGTGGCGCAGCAACTGAAGGTCCGTCTCATCGCCCACCTTCAATGCGCCACTGCCGATCCACGCTTCGCGCAGCCGCGAAAGCTCGCGATAACGGGCCACTTTGAGCGGGTCGCTCGCACATCCGTAGATCCACGTGTCGCCGATTTCCTCGGTCACTACCGGCAGCTTGTCGCGGTAGGGCGCAAGAGCATTCGCCATCTCGCTCAGATTCGTGGCGACGATCTCCGCATTGGGAAAACGCGCCGCCAGCTCCGCGTGAATGCGATCGATCTCGTCAGGATGATGCGGGCCGCTGTTGTCGCCGCGCACACGCGTCACGAGAGCCAGATCCGATCCTGGAACGACGGCGATGCCTTCGTAATCGTGGTGATACATCATGGGCAGGCTCGCGCCAGAGGGATCCTTCCACAGAAAAAGCGGCGGCAGCACGGCGGGCGTCGATCCGCCATTCACGCCGATCTCGAGAAATGTGACGCCATGCTTTGCGAGCGGCGGAATGATGCCGCGCGTGTGTCCCGGCACGTCGGTCATCTTGGCGCCGGTGGTCACCTTGCCGAAGCGCCGGTCAAGCGACTGGGACAACGCGAGGCTGCCCTCAATCATCGACGGGGACAGCATCTCGGTCTGCCATGTGAAGGGCAGCGCGTGCCAAGCTATGTCGCCGCGCGCAATGGCTTCTTCCATGGTCTTGCGATCGGCCGCGGATGCCTGATCAAGATATTCGAAGAGCAGCCACGAGCCGGTGGTCCACACATAGCGCCGTTTGCCGCCGGCGTTGGCGGCGCGCGCAGTCTCAATTGCCTGAGGGAAAAACTTGTCAAAATAGCGGTGGTGCACGACGTTGTATTGCGTATCGACAAAGCCAGCATCGAAGTGGCATTTGAACATCACCAGCACGCGTTTTACGTTTGCATCCGGCGCGGCGGTTTGCGCCGCCGCCAGAGTGGTGCGCGGCCGCAACGCCATGCCTACTCCCGCGGCCGTCATTGTCTTCACAAAATCCCGGCGCTTCATGTCGAACATCCTCTCGGAGAAACCAAGGGGAGTTTACCACTCGCGACTCGATTCGATCCGCTTGCGATACACTCCATCCATGATTCACGACGGCCGCAGCCACAAACTTCCCTTCGACCCCAACGAGGCCATCGCACATTTGCGCGCGCGCGACGCCAAACTTGCTGCGCTCATCGATCGCGTCGGCCCGTTCACGCTGCGTCTTGACCGCTCGGCTTCGCCATTTGAGTCGCTTCTGGAATCGATCCTCTATCAGCAATTGCACGGCAAGGCCGCGGCAACCATCCATCGCCGCGTGCGCGAGTATTTTCATGGCGATCCCACGCCGCAACTCCTGCTGGACACTCCGGACGACCCGCTGCGCGCCGCCGGCGTTTCCGGCAACAAGATCAAGGCACTTCGCGACCTGGCCGCGCGCACACTGGATGGCACCGTGCCCGCGCATGCCGCCATTCGCAAGATGAGTGACGCCGATATCGTCGAGCGCCTGACGGAAGTCCGCGGAATCGGCTCCTGGACCGTGGAAATGCTGCTCATCTTTCGCCTCGGCCGGCCCGATGTGCTGCCCGCGACCGACTATGGCGTGCGCAAGGGCTTCGCGCTCACTTTCCAGCGCGTGCCCAAATCGCGCCCGCTTGAGGCCGCCGACCTTCCCAAGCCCGACGTCCTCTTTCGCCGCGGCCAGCGCTGGGCGCCGTACCGCTCCGTGGCCAGTTGGTACCTATGGCGGGCTTGCGATCTTGCGAAAAACACCGCGCCTACCGGCCGTTCGGCGCGATAGCGCGGCCGCATCGCCGTACAATAGCGTCAAGGTGCGGATGCGCAGATCGCGGCGCACGACCTCGGAACCTTCATGCCTCCTGCTAAACGATTTATTTGCATTCACGGCCACTTTTATCAGCCGCCTCGCGAGAATCCGTGGCTGGAAACGGTGGAAACGCAGGACAGCGCGGCGCCTTACCACGACTGGAACGAGCGCATTTGCGCCGAGTGCTACGCACCCAACGGCGCGGCCCGCGTGGTGAACGTGAAGAACCAGATCACGCGCATTGTGAACAACTACGCGCGCATCAGCTTCAACTTCGGACCCACACTGCTGAGTTGGCTGAAGGAAAACGCGCAGCGCACCTATCGCATGATCCTTGACGGGGAGGGCCGCAGCCGCCAACGCAACCGCGGGCACAGTTCGGCCATGGCGCAGGGGTACAACCACATGATCCTGCCGCTGGCCAATGCGCGCGATCGGGCCACGCAGATCCGGTGGGGCATCGCCGACTACGAAAACAGCTTTGGATCGCCGCCTGAAGGCATGTGGTTGCCTGAAACCGCGGCCGACACGGCAACCCTCGAAGCCCTCGCTACAAATGGGATTCGATTCACCCTGCTCGCTCCGCACCAATGCAAGCGAATTCGCCCGCTGAAGGGCGACGGCGACTGGACGGACATGCCCGACGCCACGGTCGATACGACGCGCCCGTATCTCCTCCGCTTCGCTTCCGGCGCATCCATCTCCGTGTTTTTCTACAACGGCCCAGTCTCTCGCGCCATCGCCTTTGAGGGGTTGCTCGACTCCAGCGAGAACCTCGTCGCGCGTCTTAAGGGAGGATTCAAAGACAGCGCGCAGCCGCAATTGGTGCACGTAGCCACCGACGGCGAGACCTACGGGCATCATCACAAATATGGCGAGATGGGACTGGCGTACGCGTTGCGTCTGCTGGAACAGGACAAGACCGTCAAGCTGACGAACTACGCTGCGTTCCTGGAGCAGTTTCCGCCGGAGTTCGAGTGCGAGATTGTGGAAGACACTTCATGGAGCTGCGTGCACGGCGTGGAGCGCTGGCGCTCCAACTGCGGTTGCAATGGCGGCCATCCTGGCTGGAACCAGGAATGGCGCGCGCCGTTGCGCAAGGCCCTCGACGAACTGCGCGACGCGCTGATCTCGCTCTCGGAGCAGCATGGCAGCAGTCTGTTTCGCGATGTGTGGGCCGCGCGCGACGCTTATATCCAGGTGGTGCTCGACCGCAGCGCGGAATCTGTCGATCGCTTCTTCGCCGCGCAACAGGCGCACCCGCTCAACGACGACGAACGTGTGCGCGCCCTTGAGCTGATGGAGATGCAGCGCCACGCGCAGCTTATGTTCACCAGCTGCGGATGGTTCTTTGACGACATTGCCGGCATCGAGACCGTGCAGGTGATTGCTTACGCGGCGCGCGTGCTGCAACTGGCCTCGCAGGTTTTCGGCGAGCAGGCCGCGCCGCTCGCGCCCGCGTTTCTCGCGCGACTGGCCGAGGCGCACTCCAACGATCCCAAGGCCGGGGACGGCGCCAGCATCTATAAGAAATGTGTCGAAACCCAGGAGCTGCACCTCGAGCAGGTCGCCGCGCACTACGCCATCAGCTCCGTGTTCTCCTCGTTTGCCGACGAGACGGAGCTCTTCTGCTACCGTGTGCGCCGCATCTCCTACGAGATTCATACTTCGGGCCGCGGCCGCCTGGCGCTGGGCCGCGTGCATGTGGCCAGCACGATCACCGGCCACGCGCAGAGTTTTTCATTTGCCGTTCTCCATTTCGGCGACCAAAACATTACCGCTGCGGTGAAAGCCTACAGCGAGACCGATGCCGCCGCCTTCGAGGCTTTTTCCGCCGGTGCGTCTGGTCACGTGCAGCGCGCAGACTTCCCTGAGGTGATTCGCCTGCTCGATCGCTTCTATGGCCACGCCGACTACTCGCTTACCTCGCTCTTTACCGACGAGCAGCGGCGTATCGTGCAACTCATTCTCAACTCGACGCTCTGGGACATCGAGAACTCGCTCACCACCATCTACCAGGATCACGCCAGCTTGTTGCACTATCTTTCGCAGGCGAGCCTGCCCAAGCCTCCCGCGCTCACCCTCGCTGCGGGGTTCGCCATCAACGCCGGCCTACGGCGCGTGCTCGAGGTCGATCCGATCGACGTGGCGCGGTTGCGCTCTTATCTCTCGCTGGCGAAGGCCGACCTGGTGCCGCTTGAGATCGCGACGCTCTCGTACATTGCCGATCTGCGCATGAAGCGCGCCATGGTGGAACTGCAAATGTCGTCGGGGTCGCTGGAAATGCTCGACCGCGCGCTGGCGCTGGCTCGCATCCTCACCGAACTGCCCTTCGATCTGAATCTCTGGCAGGCGCAAAATATCTGGTACGAGATTCTGCGCACGTCTGGCTACGCGCTCACCGCGCTGACAAAAGAGGATCGTCCGCGCTGGGAGAGAGACTTCAATGAGCTGGGTACGTGCCTGACGTTTGACACGGAAGCGATTCGGGATTTGCGAGAGGCTGACGCGGCTATGGCGAGCGACTAGCTGCGCTCGGCTTTCACGAGCTTTCCATTCCTGAGCGCAAAGCGCTCGCCGCGCCACACAATCGTGTCTCCGGCAAAGCCCGCTACCCACAGACCCATCGCGACCACGTCGCGCAGCGGGAGCAGCCACAGGTTCGGAAGCACCTCGTGATCGCCCAGCACTTCGGCGCCCACGCTCATGGCCTGCGCCAGCCGCAGAAAGAAACTCAACCCCAGCAGCCACAGGCTCACCGGGCTCAATCCGCTGGCCAGCACGTTGAGCAACGCCCACGCCAATCCATGCGTGAAGATCAGGCCCACATAACCGGCCGGCCGCGCGTCGCGCACGGTGCGCAGCCAGCGCAACTGATGATCGACGAACCCACTCCACGCGTACGACGGCACGCTGGTCTCCACAACCTCCGCGCTCAGCGCCACGCGATAGCCGGATCGCGCCACGCGCACGCCCATTTCGTAGTCGTCGGCCAGTTGATCGACAAGGGCGAGCAAGCCGCCAGCTTTCTTGAGCGCATCGCGCCGAACCGCGAGCGTGGAACCCAAACCGTAGTGCAGCCCACGCTCGATCAATTTCGAGAGCAGTACGCTGGGAATGAAATCCGTGGCAATGCCCAGCGCTTCAAGCCGTGAAGCGAGCGTGCCGTGCTCGCGCCCGCGATAAAGCGCCGTCACCAAACCGACCGGCGCCTTGCCATCATCGTGCGCCTGCGGAGCAAAGCAACACATCACGCGTTCGAGATAATGCGGCCCCACCGTTATGTCGGAATCGTTGATGAGCCAAAAATCGTAGCGCGCGTGAGGGGCGAGTTGCACGAGCGTGCTCACCTTGCCATTTGTTCCCAGCCGCTCGGGGCACTCGACGAGCCGGATCGACAGCTCGGGAAACTCCGCGACCAGTTGTTGAACTGCGGCAGCCGCAGGATCGTCGAGCGAACTTACTCCGAACAACAGCTCGAAGTCGCCCGCATACTGCTGCCGGCAATGGCTGCGGAAGGCATCCATCATGCCGGGGTCGAGGCCCTTGAGCGATTTGAGAGTGCTCACGCCGGGCGAGAACTGAGGTCGCGGCGCGCGACGCTCGCGGAGAAAACTCCGCGCCGCTACCAGGCTGGCGAGAAAGTAGCCCATCCCGGCCACGGCCAGCGCCGTCGTCACGATCTCGATCGCTTGCGCCAGGGGGTGAGGCATGAAGGCAGTTTACAGGGTTCAGGTTTCAGGGGTCAGATCGGTCGTGCAGTATCGGAGCTCGCCGCCGGGCCTTGAAACCTGAACCCTGACACCTGATCCCTGTCACTCGTACCGCAGCGCCTCGATCGGGTCCAGGTTGGCGGCTTTCCATGCCGGGTAAATGCCGAACACCAGACCGATAACGCAGGAGACGGTGAAGGCGATGATGACCCAAGTAAGCGAAAGCGCCGCATGCAGAAAGGGCACGGCGAAATGCAGAATCAGCGTCAAAAATGCCCCGGCTAGAATGCCCAGCAGGCCGCCCACCGCGCACAAAGTTACCGCTTCCAGTGTGAATTGCACCATGATATTTCTCTTGGTTGCGCCGATTGCCTTGCGTACGCCGATTTCGCGCGTGCGCTCGGTCACGCTCACGAGCATGATGTTCATCACGCCCACGCCGCCCACCATCAACCCTACGCACGACACGGCAACCATGAAGAGGAAGAGTCCGCCGGTGAGCTGATTCCACAAGCGGGTCAGTTCATCGGGGCTGAAAATGGCGAAGTTATCGTCCTGATCGGCGTGCAACTTGCGCCGCACGCGCAGCAACTCGCGCACCTCTTCGGTCACGATTTGCTTGTTCGCCGGGTCATCGTATTTCACCACAATCCAGACGTCGGTAAACTCGGGATGAATCTTGCGGAATGCCCCCAGCGGAAGGTAGGCGGTGTTGTCCGCCGTGTTTCGCCCGCTGCCGAAGGGTTGCGGAAGCAGGTCCAGCACGCCGATCACAGTGAAAACGTCGCCTTCGCATATCACATCTTTGCCGATCGGGTCCTCGCCGGGAAAAAGGTCCTCTGCGGCATCGTGTCCCAGAATCATCACGTTGTCGTGGTGCTCTTCCTGTGATTCCGTCCACATTCCGCCTTCCAGGAAGTTCGCTTGCTGCACTTCGGGCATGGCCGTGGTGGATCCCTGGAGGATGGTGTTCGTAATGCTGTGCGTGCCGTGCTTGAGAGAAACTTTGCCCAGGCCGGTTTGAAAGTTTTGGAGGATCAGTTCCGGGTCCACGGTGGCGACATGCGGCAACGCACGCATGGCCATGCCGTCATCGGCCGTCAGCTTTTTGCGATTGAGCTCTTCAGTCGTGGGCCGGTGGCCGAACGGCGTGTAATGAAAGACCCACAGGACGTTGGTGCCCAGCGAATTCACCCATTGCCCGATGTTGGAATTGAGGCCGTTGATTGCCGAAGAGATGAGAATGACCGTAGAAATGCCGATCAGGATGCCAAGAATGGTGAGGCCGGAGCGCATCTTGTTCTTGCGCAGCGTATCCAGCGCCATCTTCACGGATTCTCGGGTTTGACCGACAGCAGCCATTGGAATACTCCGCATCGCGAGCGAACAGCAAACAATGTGCGGGATAGCCGGAATCGCCCGCTATCGGCGAGTGGCTGTTCGCTGCTTGCCGTGTGCTGTCTTACTCGTACCTTAGAGCTTCAATCGGGTCCAGATTCGCGGCCTTCCATGCCGGGTAAATGCCGAAGACCAGGCCAATGACGCAGGAGACGGCAAAGGCGATGACGACCCATGTGAGGGAAAGGGCCGCATGCAGAAACGGCACAGCAAAATGCAGAATCAGCGTCAGAAGCGAACCGGTCAAAATGCCCAGCAGTCCGCCCACCGCACATAAAGTTACGGCTTCCAGCGTGAATTGCACCATGATCATTTTCTTGGTCGCGCCAATCGCTTTGCGTACGCCGATCTCGCGCGTGCGTTCGGTCACGCTCACGAGCATGATGTTCATCACACCCACGCCGCCGACCATCAACCCTACGCAAGAAACCGCAACCATGAAGAGGAAGAGTCCGCCGGTGAGCTGATTCCACAAACGCGTGATCGACTCGGGGCTGAAGATGGCGAAGTTATCGTCCTGATCGGCGTGCAACTTGCGTCGCACGCGCAGCAACTCGCGCACTTCTTCGATTACGATCTGCTTGTTCGCGGGGTCGTCGTATTTCACCACAATCCAGAAATCCGTAATTTCCGGGTGAATTTTGCGAAAGGTCTCCAACGGGAAATAGGCCTGGTTGTCCTGCGTGTTGCGTCCGCTTCCGAAGGGCTGAGGCTGCAGATCGAGCACGCCGATCACAGTAAAGACGTCGCCTTCGCATTCCACCTCCTTGCCGATGGGATCCTCGCCGGGGAAAAGATCAGCCGCGGAATCGTGACCCAGGATCACCACATTCGCGCGGTGCTGCTCTTCCGACTCGGTCCACATGCGGCCTTCAAGGAAATCGACCTCCTGCACTTCCGTAAACGCTTCCGTGGCGCCGCTCAGGATGGTATTCGCGATCTTGTGGGTGCCGTGCTTGAGCGAAACAGAGCCCAATCCTGTTTGAAAATTCTGGTAGGTCAGTTCGGGATCGACGGTGATTACATGCTGCAGCGCGCGCATGGCGATGCCGTCCTCATAGCTCAGCTTCTTGCGGTTCAGTTCTTCGGTGGTTGGCCGGTGGCCGAACGGCTCAAAATGATAGACCCACAAGGCGTTCGTGCCCAGCGTGCTCACAAAGTTTTCGATGTTGGAATTGAGGCCGTTGATCGCCGAGGAGATGAGAATGACCGTAGAAATGCCAATGAGGATGCCGAGAACGGTCAGGCCGGAGCGCATCTTATTCTTGCGCAGGGTATCCAACGCCATCTTGACGGATTCTCGGGTTTGGCCGGTGGACTTCATGGTGTCAGTTCACAGTTCGGCCCGCAGCGCCGCAATGGGATCGAGGGCACTTGCCTTGTGTGCCGGATAAATGCCAAAGAACAGGCCAACCGAAGCAGACACCAACAACCCCACCGCGATGGACCACAGGGCTACCACGGACGGAAATCCGATGGCCAGAGTCAACACCTTGGCCAAGCCAATGCCCACCAAGACTCCGATGACTCCCCCGATCGACGCCAGCAATGCCGACTCTATGAGAAATTGCATCAGAATATCTTTCCGTTTCGCTCCCAGCGCCTTGCGCACGCCGATCTCGCGCGTCCGTTCCGTCACCGTGACCAGCATGATGTTCATGATGACGATGCCGCCGATCACCAGCGAGATGGCGGCGATGGCCACGACCACTGCGCCAAAGTTGTTGAGGATGTTTCCGAGCAGATTTTGAAATGTCGCGCTGGAATCGATGGAGAAAGCATCCGGCTGATCTGGAGCCAGGTGCCGCCGCGCACGCATGATCACGCGCAGCTCGTCGGAAACCCCGTCCATCACCTCTCCGCCGCCGCCCGTATTCACATAGATCATCATGCTGCTGTGAGCATCGTATGTGTGGAGAAATGTCATGAGGGGGATTGCGACCCAGTTATCCATGCTCTGGCCAAACATCTTGCCTTGGCTCTCGCCTACGCCGATGATCGTGTAGGGCGCGCCATCCACGCGGATTTCTTTTCCCAGCGGGTCGCCGGGGCCGAGGACGTTGTCGACAATGTCGGAGCCGACAACGGCGACACGGACACTGTGCTCGTCCTCGAGTTCAGTGTAGAAGCGCCCTTCCGCGATATTGAGATTCATAATGGGCGGCATCGTCGAGGACCAGCCGCGAATGTTGGTGTCGGTGGTGGACCTGGTTCCGTAGACGACCTTGCCGGTGGTGTTGCGCGTCCCCGCCACCGATACGCAGGATTTGCATTCGGACTGGATGGCCCTGTAGTCGTCGAATGAAATGTTTTTGCGCTTTTGATAGGAGATGTACTCTTCGGTAGTGATAAAGGTCTGCGGCATTTTGCTGATGGTGACCACGGCCGCGCCATAAGTGTTGATTTTTTCGGTGACAAACTGCTTGGCGCCGTTGGTGAGAGTGACCACCATGATCACCGACGCCACGCCGATGATGACGCCGAACAAAGTGAGGATGCTGCGCAGCTTGTTGGCCCACAGCGAGTCCAGCGCGAGTTTGAAGGCCTCTTTAAGTGGCATGGCTTCTCGCTCTTATGATACGCAGGCTGGCGGTGCCCGGTTCCAGGGCATTGCATGCAGCAGCCTTTTGGCGCAGGCCGTCTCGCAGTCCCTATTTCCCGGTACTGCCAAACCCCTTGGACGCCCGCCCCGACACTTCCAGTGTTTCCACCTCCTGGATTGGGCCTGTGAGAACAGGGACGGGGACCATTTGGGCGATCTTTTCGCCGGCCTGGAGCTCCTGGGTGACATCGCCCAGGTTGGTCATGACAATGAGGATCTCGCCTCGGTAGCCGGAATCGATGACGCCGCCCGTGGTGGCAAGGCCCCGCGCCGCCATTGACGAGCGGTCGCGCACCAGCAACCCCAGGGGAGCGTCTGTCCGCGGGTCGCGCGCTTCGACGGCAATGCCGGTTCGCACCTTGACCGTGGCCCGTGGTGGCAATTCGGCCCGTTCGAGCGCAAACACGTCGTAACCCAGATCCTCGCCCGGATGCGCCACCACCGGCAGCCGCGCGCCTGCCTCTAACCGCTTTACTCGCAACATGGATTGATAGTAGCGGAGTTGGCTCGGTTAGCGGAGCTGGCGCCGTTAACGCCGCTGCTTCTCGCCCAAAATGGTCAGCCCCGAGGGATCTCTCCCTCGGGGCCGTCATGCGATTCGGCAAAAGGACTCATAAGCCGAATTCTGTTTATGCGGTCATTCCTCTAGACGCCGCGTTACCGCGGACGTTCATCAGCGACCTACCCGGAGGTTTCAGCCATTGCATAGAGCAGCTTTTCGGCGCCGGGCCGGCACCGAGCGCGAGCTTTGCTCTTTAGCCCACGCTTCCCTCCCTATTTGGTCTTGCTCCGTGTGGGGTTTACCCTGCCACAGCCATTACTGGCTGCGCGGTGCGCTCTTACCGCACCTTTTCACCCTTACCACCACTGCGTGGGGCAGCCCTTTGGAGCGAGTCCCTGGGGTATCCCATGCATGCCTTTCCAAAAGGCTGCCCCACGCAGTGGCGGCGGTATATTCTCTGTGGCACTAGCCGTCCACGGGCCTTGACGCCCGCGTCCCGGACGTTATCCGGCACACTGCCCTGCGGAGTTCGGACTTTCCTCTCCCGGCAACCCCTGCTTGCGCAAGGATTTCCGGCAGCGACCGCCCGGTCCTCCTGCCAGTAGATAGTGTACCGCGAAATGCGATTTCCATCGTCCGCGCGCCAGCGGCAATTGATTTTGATATAAAGGGTTCCGCACGCGACTAGGGCTCAGATGCCGCGTAGAGGACTCTTCAAACTATGATCCTGTCGAAAAGAATCTCCCTGCTCATCGTCGCCGGCACCCTCTCCCTTGGGCTTCCCGCCACAAACGCCCAGCAACCTTCCGCTCCCGCAGTCGTTGATATGACCCCCGTCAGTCCCGAGTCTGTCGGCTTTTCTTCCGAGCGATTGGAGCGATTGCACGCCTTTATCCAGAGCGTGGTCGACAAAAAGGAACTCTCCGGCGCGGTGACCATCCTTGCCCGCCACGGCAAAATCGTCGACTACCGCACCTACGGCGTACAGGACTTCGCAAGCGGCGTGCCCATGGGCAAGGAAACGATCTTCCGCGACTACTCCATGACCAAGCCCGTCACCGGTGTGGCGATGCTCATCCTGTACGAAGAAGGCAAGTGGCTGCCAAGCGACCCAATTTCCAAATTCATCCCTGAATTCGCCAATCTCAAGGTCTTCGCGGGTCTCGACGCGACGGGCAAAATGATACTCGTCGCTCCCGATCATCCGCCAACGATGCACGAGCTGATGACCCACACCGCGGGCTTCAGTTACGGCGATGGCGACGGCCCGGTCGACGCGATGTACCAGAAGCTGAACATACGGCATGCCGCAACCTTCAAAGAGACGATTGATGGCCTCGCGCAGGTGCCGCTCAACTACCAGCCCGGCACGCGGTGGCGCTACAGCATTTCCATGGACATTCAGGGCTACATCATCGAGAAGATCACCGGCCAGTCGCTGCCCGACTTCATGCGCGACCATCTCTTCGCGCCGCTCGGCATGCGCGACGCAGGCTTCTACGTCCCGGCCGAAAAGCGCGACCGCTTCGCCACGCTCTACGAGAACGACGGCCACGATGGATTGAAGGCCGACACCACGAACGGCAGCGGCATGGGCGATTTCTTGAACCCGCCCACGCGCCCGTCGGGTGGCGGCGGCCTGGTTTCGACGGCTGAGGATTACTATCGCTTCGCGCAGATGCTGGGCAACAGCGGCGAACTGGGTGGCGTGCGCATTCTCGCGCCCTCCTCTGTCCGCCTAATGGACACCAACCACCTTCCGGCCAGCATGCTGACGGGCGAGTTCCACGTAGGATCGCAAACCTTCCGCCCCGGATTTGGCTACGGCTATGACTGCGCCGTTCTCTTCGATCCGCAGGCTGCCGATCTGCCCGACGGCAAGGACACATTCTTCTGGGACGGCGCGGCCAGCACCTGGTTCTGGGTTGACCCGACCAACGACATCGTCTTTGTCGGCATGATCCAGCGCATGGGCGGCGGCAAACCGAATATGGAGTACTCGACACGGCCGCTGGTGTACCAGGCGCTGGTCGATCCCTCGAAATAGACCCCGCTGTGCGGATCGCCCGGCCGCGGCAAAACTGAATCTCCAAGTGCGCCCTGGCCATCCAACCGCATAGCGAGTTTTTCTTTGCGGTTGCGTTGCTTTTTGCGGCTTCATCCCCTTCCGAAACTTGATTCGAGGAGAACTCCATGAAAATTGTCACGATGATTGCCCGGTATCTGCTGGGGCTCATGTTCCTGGTGTTCGGTTCCAATCTGCTCCACCCTTTCATTCCCATGGGGCCGATGCCGGCAGGGCTGGCTGGACAGTTTACGGCTGCCTTGTTTGCCGCGCACTACTTTTACGTGGTGGGCGCGATCATGGCGGTGTCGGGAATTCTGTTCCTGGTGAACCGGTTTGTGGGACTGGGACTGACGTTGCTGGGTCCTGTGCTGTTCAACATCCTTCTCTTTCATCTCACGATGAACCCGGGCGGCATTGGGATGGGCGCGTTTGCCACGCTGCTTTGGCTGCTTGTTGCCTGGGAGCATCGGGTTGTGTTTGAAAAGCTCTTTGCGGCGCGACTCGAGGAGTAACATTGACCCCGCTGAAGATGCACGGCGGCTGGCTACAATCAAGATAGTGATGATTCAGTACATCTATCTCGGCCGCATGGACTACGGCGAAGCGCTGCGCCTGCAGCAGGAACTGGTTGCCCTGCGCACTGAGGGCCGCATCGGTAACGTGCTGCTGCTGCTGGAGCACCCGCCCGTTCTCACGCTGGGCCGCAATGCCAGCCGCGCCAACATTCTCGCGTCCGACGAACTGCTGGCCGCGCGCGGCGTCACGCTCCACGACATCAATCGCGGCGGCGATGTGACCTACCACGGACCCGGCCAGCTTATCGGCTACCCAATCTTCGATTTGCGAAGCCTGCGCAATGCCAGCGGCAACCGCCTTGGACCGGTAGACTTCGTGCGCCTGATGGAAGAGGCGCTCATCCGGGTCTGCGGCGAGTTGGGCGTGCCCACAGGACGCATCTGCGGCCTAACCGGCGTCTGGTGCCACCTGCGGTGGGGCAGCCCTTTGGAGGAAAGTTGTGGGAGAGCCGCGAAAGATTTGCCCGCAGGTGAAAGAAAAATTGCCGCCATCGGCATTCACGTGGCCCGCGGCGTCACCTCGCACGGGTTCGCCTTCAACGTGACCACCAATCTCGACGATTTCCGCATGATCAACCCTTGCGGCATTACCGACCGACCGGTGACGAGCCTCGCCCTTGAGGTTTCGGACCCCGCGGCCCTGCCCACCCTGGAAGATCTCGCGGAGCGCGCGGTACGGCAGTTCGGCTTGGTCTTTGGCGAGCCGGTCGAGATGCTGGAAAGCCTGGCCGCGCTGCGGTCGCCGGTGCAAACCGTCGCCGCTGCCGCGCTGGAATCGCCGGCCCAGGAGTTTCCGGCAGAGGATACGCCGCTCCAGGTTCCGCCTGAGATCGAGCGCCTACGCCAGTTGCCCCGCCCTGTGAAAGACCGGACGATGTTGGCTTGAGTGTTGAGCGTGGCGGCTCCGGGTCTAACTAGCCGCATTCCGCCAAACCAGATTCCGTCCCCGGCCCGCCCGCGATTTATAATCCGGCAGGAACCGGTGCAGGCCGAGACGCGAAAGAGGGACGCATGCCAACGGAAGTCATCATGCCCCAGATGGGCGAATCGATCTTCGAGGGCACGATCACCAAATGGCTCAAGAAGATCGGCGACACCGTCGCAGTCGATGAGCCGCTCTTTGAGATCTCTACCGACAAGGTGGACGCAGAGATCCCCTCACCTGTTGCCGGCGTGCTGGCCGAAATCCGCTTTGCCGAAGGCGCTACCGTCGAGGTGAATACGATCGTCGCGGTGATCGGCGAGGTTGGGTCTGCGGTCGCGGTGGCTCAGGTTCCACGAATCCCGATCCAAAAAGCTGCCGCACTGCAAGTGCCCCCACCGCAGGTGGCGCAGGAGCCCATCCAGGAGCCCGCTCCATCCCGGGCCGGCCGCATGCGCTCTTCGCCGCTCGCTCGCCGCATCGCCAAAGAGCATGGCATCGACTTGAGCCGCATCGCCGGCACGGGCACCGGCGGACGCATCGGCAAGGACGATGTGCTTCGCGCGGCGCAGTCACCCTCAGCACAGCAGTCAGTCCAAAAGTCTGCCCCACTGCAGGTGGCGCCGGAGCTGTCGACTCTGCCTGGCGAGCCCGTTCCGCTCACACGCATGCGCGCTATCATTGCCGACCGCATGATCGAGAGTGTGCGCACCAGCCCGCACGTTTACTCCGTCTACAAGGTCGACATGACGCGTATTGCGCGCCTGCGCGAGCAGCATCGCGCGGGCTTCGAGCAGCGCCACGGGGTCAAGCTGACTTTTATGCCGTTCATTGCCGCCGCGGCCGTTGCCGCGCTGCGCCGCTTCCCCATCGTCAACGCCTCGCTTGAAAACGCGAAGGACGGCCTCGCCATCCGCTACCACTGGACCATTAACCTCGGCATCGCCGTGGCGCTCGACGGAGGCCTGATCGTGCCCGTGGTCCGCGAGGCTGAGGCGGCGAGCTTCGTCGCATTGGCGCGGACCATCGCCGATCTCGCCCTGCGCGCGCGCACGAAAAAGCTCTCGCCCGACGAGGTTGGTGGATCCACATTTACGCTCACCAACGCCGGCGCTTTTGGCGGCGAGTTCGGCATGCCGATCATCAATCAGCCGGAGTCGGCCATTCTCGCCGTGGGCGGTTTGCGCAAGGAGCCCGCCGTGTTGACCGACGCCGATGGCAACGATTCGATTGCGATTCGGTCGATGCAGTATTTCTGCCTGGGCTTCGATCACCGCCTCATTGACGGCGCCGACGGCGGCAAGTTCATGCTTGAGTTCAAAAAGGCGCTGGAGAACTGGGACCAGGAGATCGGCTGAAGCCCCTGGGCTGGGATCAGCCTCTTTGCCAGGGCACGCACGAATCCGCGGAGTTTGCCGGCAGACGCTCGATGCGCGCCTCAGCGATGAAGCATGAATCCAGAAGCATTTGCGGCGACAAGAGCGTACTTTGGCCCCAGGCGCGGGCGCGCCCGGGGCCGAAGATCCGTATCACTTGGTACGCTTTACTTCTTTTCGCCGCCGGTGTGACCGCGTCCATCGCGCGATTCATTTCCTTTGAACTGCGCGGGGTCCCTACGTTGGGCCGCGGGCTTCTCGCCAACCTTCGGCGCAGGGCCGTTATAGCCGTGCTGGGGGTCGAAAGAGTTGTCTACGTTGCCGTGGAAGTCGGCAGGACCGTGAAACCACGGACCCGCGCCGACAAAGACGCCACCAGTGAACCACTCCGGCCCATAGTACCCGTCGGGAACACAGGAATATGGAGCGTAGTCATAGTAGCCATACGGACAATCCGGGGCCACTCCCACTTCGATCGTAACCTGAGCATTTGCTTTGAATGGTGCCGTCACAAACATGGCTCCAGCAACAGCCGTTAACGCAAGAATCTTCAGTCCGCTCATCAATTCTCCTCACTTGGGTCGGGCTGCAATCTGACTGCCCCACCACGATTCACGGTAGCGAGTCGAATCCTCTGAGTCTGAGCAATCGAGCACTGTCGGTTTTGCGTTGTAGGAGAGTCGTGCCTCTTTACCCTCCGGCTATGGCTCCAAACCTATGCATCCTGCCCGCGGTCAGTCGCTTAACCCGGGCCCCGCACCCGGTCAGGCAGTCTGCTGCCTATTGCTTGACCAACTCGACGCGACGGTTAAGGGCGCGGCCGTCCGCTGAGTCGTTTGAAGCGACGGGCGCATACGGCCCATCGCCGTAGGACTGGAGTTGACCCGCGGACACGCCATATTTTGTCGTCAGCACCAGCACGACAGCCGCCGCGCGCCGTTTCGATAAGTCCATGTTGGCAGCGAGGCCGCCCACGTTGTCTGTATGTCCCACGACATAAACCTTGAGCTTAGGGTCGCCCTTGAGCATCTTGGCCACTTCCTGCAGCGCGGGGTCTGACTCGGGCTTCACGTCGGCCTTGCCCGTGTCGAAGAGAATGCCGTTGACCACGATGTGGCCAGTGCTTGTGATGCCGTTGGAGAGATCAGCCGCAGTGGCAACTACATCCTGAGTCAAGGCCGTTTCGATCACGGTGTATAGCTTATAGTTGCCGCCGCCGACCTCGACGTCGATCCAGGTCTTCCCCATATGCACGGTGAAACAGCAGTTCCCGCCGTCAATGGTGTACCCCGCGTTCCGGAAGGCGGTTGTAATGTTGCGCTCCACCTGCGCATCGGTCACGCTGGCGGGAAGGTTGTACTGGACGGAGTGATATTCGCCCTCGATAGTCTTGTCCTCGCCCTTGGGGCCAATATTGTGGAAGGTGTAGGTATTGTCTGCTTTGTCATCGCAGGAATCGATAACGGAGCCGGGAAAACGCGCGATGAGCGGGGAGTCCTTGCAACCCGCCGCGTCCTGGGCTTGGGCTAAGGAGACGTGGGCCGCGAAAGGCACGGCAATTGATAGCAGCAGAATTCGGAGTGCTTTCATCGTTCTCTCCTAGTGAAGTTTGTTAGGGCCGGGACCCGACTTCCAGAACTCCATTTGCCGGGATGATGGTCAGCGCGGCCGACCTCCAAAGCGTGAGTGGCCGGAACAAAGAAGGCCGACGATGGTGCACGCCTCCGCTTGGCGGAATACGGGAAACATCTTGGCCAAGTGTGAAGCAGTCTACTCTGCGGGCCATTTGTCCGTCGAATGAAATCTCGCAGCGCACGGAGCCAATAGGCCAATGCGCTTATCGGACCCGGTCTACGCGGCTGCAAGCGGATAGATATCGGCAAACGCCCCAGGCTCCAGGATTGGGGTTGCGCCTGGATCGTCGCCAATCCGTTTGCACCCCGCGATGCTTCACCCGGCATCCTGGTCCGGCGGCTTCGACGATGCCTCAAATGCCGCGATTGCGTCGTGCAGCCGGTTAAAGAGCCGGCCCGGCCCGAGCGCTTCTGTCACATGATGGCGATTGAAGTCGGATTTCAAATCCCACGGCACGCGCGCAAACGCCAGCTCCACTCCTGCCTTGTCGAGGTTTTCTTTCAGCCGCTTCACAACCCGGGCAGCCGTGTAATCCAGGTGCGTCATGGCCTCCGCGTCCACCACGACCCATCTCACGACGGACGGTACCGGCTGCACCACTTCCGTTACTTCCTCAAGAAACCGCCCGGCATTGGCGTAAAAAAGCTCGGCTCCAAAGCGGTAGAGAACCAGCCCTGGTTGGGTCTCCACATCCGGCGCGGCCGGCACCAGATTCCAGCTTCCGTCGGGATTCGCCTGGAGCACGCCGCTATGCGGGTGATAATCGTGCCGGATGACGCGCATGAGCGACACCACCATCGCCAGCACAATGCCCTCTTCCACTCCCACCAGAACCACAACCGCCGCCGTCATCACGGCCAGCGCAAATTCCTGCGGGCTCTCCGAGCGGATGTTCTTGAGTTCCTTCAGGTCGATGAGCCGCATTGCCACCAGGAACACCATTGCGCCCAGAACGCACGTGGGAAGATGCTGGAGCGGCCCGGTAAGAAACAGCAGCACCACACCCACCACAACAGCGGTCGTCACCTGCGCGAACTGGCTCCGGCCGCCGGCATCCTCCATCATTGCGGTCTGCGTGGGACTTCCATTCACCACAAATCCGCCGCTCAGCGCCGCCGCCGCATTCGCAGCCGATAGCCCATACAGATCGAGATTCTCGTCTACCGTTTCGTAATGTTTCGCCGCATAAATCCGCGAAGTCGCCGCGCTCTGCGTAAGAATCATCACGGCGCACGAGGCCGACACGTTGAGCAGCAACTCCATCTGTAGCCGGTTCATGGCGCGCAGGCTGAGCAGCGCCATCAATCCCAGGTGCGGCAAACCGCCAACCACCGGACCAATAGTCGCAATCCCATGACCCGCGAAATTCCACGCAATGCTGGCAGCAATTGCGGCCACCACAGCGATCAGCGCGCCCGGCACCTTGGGAGCGAAGCGGCGCAGCAGGAAGACAGACGCCAGCACTGAGACCGACAAGGCCACCGTCAGCGGGTTTGCCTGCGGCACTCCGCGAGCCACCTCCCAAAGCTCGACCACCGGCCGGTGCGAATCCACGGCCACGCCCAGCATCTCGCTGAGCACGGAGATTCCCACCTGAAACCCCACGCCGGTAAGAAAGCCCACCAGCACGGTGCGCGAAAGAAAGTCCGCGATAAATCCGAGCCGAAGCACCCGCGCCAGAAGGAGAATGATCGACGTGCCCACGGCCACGATGCAGGCCAGGGCGATATATTGCGCGCTGCCCGGCGTGGCTGTGCCCGACACGCCATCGGCAAATATTGCCGCCGTCGCCGAATCCGCCGCCACCACCATGTAGCGCGACGAGCCGAAGGCCGCAAACGCAACCAACGGCAAAAAGAGCGAGTAAAGCCCTGTCACCACGGGCATGCCCGCGATCTTGCTGTATCCCAGTACCTGCGGGATATCCATCGCCGCCATCACGACGCCTGCGAGTGCGTCGCGCAGAGCGGCTGCGCGCTGAAGCGGCCGTAAGCCTCGAAACAGTTTCACGAGCTTAGAACTCCCGTTTGGCCTACAAACTTGAAACCGGTTCCATCGAGAGTACTAGAACTGGTCGCATAAATTCTCGGGGCCGATTGAAAAACTTCCCTCAGGGGCTAAAGCCCCGATCATGTTGCGGCGCTTGCGGCACGACTAAAGTCGCGCCCTGACACTTCGTGCCTTCCCGATACCGTTAGGGGCTAAAGCCGCGCCCTTCAAATCCGAGTTGGTGCAACTCGTACTACTCGGTCCACGCTTTGGCGCGCTCCACGGCCTTCTGCCAGTTCCCGCGGCGCTCGGCCCGCTCAGTTGCGCTCATTTTGGGCTCGAAACGCACATCGCCTTTGCGCTCGGCGCGCAAGGCATCGGGGCTCGGCCAGAATCCCGTCGCCAAACCGGCGAGATACGCCGCACCGAGGGCTGTCGTTTCGGTCACGCGCGGCCGGACAACGGGAACTCCGAGGATGTCGGCCTGGAACTGCATCAACAGATCGTTTACCGCTGCGCCGCCGTCGACGCGCAGGGCCTGGAGCGGCGCGCCGGTCTCGCTGTATACCGCCTCGAGCACATCGGCCACCTGGAACGCGATGGCTTCGAGCGCCGCGCGCGCAATGTGTCCGTGCCCGGTGTCACGCCGGAGTCCGATCAGCATGCCCGCCGCATGCGGGTCCCAGTGCGGAGCGCCCAGGCCCACAAACGCCGGCACAAACACTACGCCGCCGGTGTCGGGCACGCTCGCCGCCAGCGCTTCCACGTCGGCAGAGGCGCTAATGATCTTCAGGTTGTCGCGCAGCCACTGCACTACCGCGCCGCCGATAAAGATGCTGCCCTCGAACGCGTACTCGAGGCGCTTCCCGGCGCTGGCCGCGACCGTGGTGATCAATTTGTGTTTGGACCGCATGAACTCCGTGCCGATGTTTTGCAGAAGGAAGCAGCCCGTCCCGTAGGTATTTTTGGCCTCGCCCGCGCTCCAGCACAACTGCCCGAAGAGCGCGGCCTGCTGATCGCCGGCGATGCCTGCGATGGGCACGCCGCTGAGCCCGAGCGTGGTCGTCACTTCGCCCACGCGTTCGCTCGACCACTTCACTTCAGGCAGGATGGTCGCCGGAACGTCAAAGAGGCGGAGCATTTCAGCGTCCCACTCGCCCTTGACGATATTGAAGAGCAGCGTGCGCGAGGCGTTCGTCACGTCGGTCACATGCTTGTGGCCGCTGGTCAGGTGCCAGACGAGCCAGCTATCGACGGTGCCGAAGGCCAGCTCGCCGCGCTCGGCCCGCGCCCGTGCGCCGGGCACGTGGTCCAGAATCCACTTCACCTTGGTCGCGGAAAAATACGGATCGAGCACGAGGCCGGTTTTTGCGGATACGGTTTCGCCGGCTCCGCGCTCCTCGAGTTCCTTGCAGAAGGCCGCTGTGCGCCGGTCCTGCCACACAATGGCCGGATGAATCGCTTTGCCGGTCGCGCGCTCCCACACAATCACGGTCTCACGCTGGTTGGTAATGCCGATTGCGGCGACATCCCGCGGCCGCGCGCCGACCTGCGTGAGGGCTTCGACCGCGCAGCCCATTTGGCTGGAAAGAATTTCGGCCGGGTCGTGCTCCACCCAACCCGCCTGCGGATAGAACTGCTGGAACTCCTTCTGCGCGACGGCGGCAATCGCGCCGGCCTCGTCAAACAGAATCGCCCGCGAACTCGTTGTGCCCTGGTCCAGCGCCAATACGTATGCCATACGTGCAGTACCTCTTTCCGGCAACCAGTCAAACACGCGAGGCTTCACGCGGGCAAGATGTGTTCTAGCGCACCCGGCCGGACGCATTCTTGAGGACTACGTTCGACAGAACCGCAGTGTCCACCGTTTCCGGCAGGTGCGAGCAGAAGCCGATGCCCACATAAAACGGGCCGTCGAGATGCAGCTTGATCGGCGGACCGAACTGGTGCATCGGCTCCCCATCGAGACTGACGAAAATTGCGAATTCGTCACCATGCTTTTCGATGCCGATACGCCTGGCAGTGATGGTGACGAGGCTATCGGGCGAGGCGCCGCCGGGACGGCCACCGCGGCTGCCAACGCGAAACTCCATGTCCTGCACGCGCACATCGCGCTCCGGCCGCCACGCCAGGTGCACCATCCCTGCTCCGTGCAGCGCCACCATCGCAGCCTTCGCGTCATCGTCCAGACTTTGCCGGATCATCAGGACGGCCTTGCGGTCGCCATATCCTTTGGGATCAGGAAAGTTGATATCCGCGGCCAGCGACACGTCGCCCGACATGCGCTTCCACAAAAACCGGAACTCGTCGCGCGTGTACCAGACGTTATATCCGGCCGAGTGGATGGTGTATTGCCCCGTTGCCGCGTCGAAACTCGCGCTGCCCTCGACAAGCGCCGCGCCAATGTCCGATTGGCCCTGGAAGATCCCGATTGGCGTGTCGTAATTCCGGCTGGGACGATGAAAGTCGGCCGGTGGCGCGACCTGGGTGTGTGTCGCGGAGCCCGGCTGCGCCCACGCCGGCGCAGATTGCGGCGCGCTCTGTGCGGCGGGCGTTTGCGCGCGCAGAACGAACGTTGCGCTCGACACCACGAGCGCGGCCAAAATCGCAAGGTGCAGGATCGATCGGTGAAGGTTGCGTCTGCTCATGGCAACCCACTCTAGCAGACGGCTTGATGCACTGCCCACCCGCACCGCCTCGCATCGGCTTCATGGTTTACCATTCGATTGAACGAAAACCCAAGTACGAAGGCATTTTTCATGAGCTCCTCCTCTTCGCCGACCCTCCTGGTTCTCGCCGCCGGCATGGGCAGCCGCTACGGCGGCCTCAAGCAGATCGATCCTGTTGGCCCCGCCGGCGAAACCATCATCGATTACTCCATCTTCGATGCTCTCCGCGCCGGCTTCGGCAAGCTCGTCTTCGTCATCCGCAAGGACATTGAAGAGGCCTTTCGCGAGATCGTGGGCGCGCGTTTTGAGAAGCGCGTGGCCGTCGATTACGTTTTCCAGTCGCTCGACGCGATTCCGCCGGGCTTTACCGTACCCGCGGGACGCACCAAGCCGTGGGGCACCACGCAGGCTATTCTGCTGGCCGCCGACGCCATCCACGAACCTTTCGCCGCCATCAATGCCGACGACTTTTACGGCGCGGAGAGCTACCGCGAACTGGCGCGCCATCTGACCTCCGGCTCCGCCGACTACGCCATGGTCGGCTTTGTGCTGCGCAACACGCTCTCAGACTTCGGCTCGGTAGCCCGCGGCGTATGCCAGGTTTCGCCCGACGGATTCCTTAAGGACATTGTGGAGCTGACCAAAATCGAGCGCGACGGCAAGGGCGCACGCAACACCGATCCCGCCGGGAACGTAACGACTCTCACCGGCGACGAGCCGGTCTCCATGAACATGTGGGCCTTCACGCCGCGCGTCTTCGATCAGTTGCGCGTACGCTTCGAGCAATTCCTGGAGCGCAGCGGCGCAGACATTAAGGCTGAGTGCTACATTCCCATGACCGTGGGCGAGCTGGTGCATGCCGGCGAGGCGCGCGTGAACGTACTGCATTCGCGCGACTCGTGGTTCGGCGTCACCTATCGCGAGGACCGGCCGCGCGTGGTGGAGGACATTCGCGCGCTGATTGCCACAGGCGCCTATCCTGCGAAGCTCTGGCCGTGAACGAAGCGGACAATGTTCGTGCCGTGGGGCTTCGTGCCGAAGCGCTCCATGCCATAGCCGCGCAGTTCCAGTTCCGCGGCCAAGCCTCAACCTTCGCGCCTCACGGCAACGGCCACATCAACGACACTTTCCTGGTCACGTGCCAAACGGCAGGCGCACCGGTGCGTTATATTTTGCAGCGTATCAATCGCAACGTGTTCCATTCGCCTTCCGCCGTGATGCAGAATATTGAACGCGTGACGGCGCATCTTGCCGCGCAACTTGCCCACGAGCCCGATCGCGCTCGCCGCGGGCTCACGCTGGTTCCGGCTCGCGACGGCAGCAACTGGCACGTCGATGCGCAGGGAGACACCTGGCGCGCTTATCATTACATTGAAAACGCGCGCAGCTACGAAACCGCAACCTCCGTGGCGCAGGCGTTCCAGGCCGCGCACGCCTTCGGCCACTTCCAGCAGCTGCTTGCCAGTTTGCCTGCGCCGCGGCTCATCGAGACCATTCCCGATTTCCATCACACGCCCAAGCGCTTCGCGGCTTTCGAACAAGCTATTGCCGCTGACGTGAAAGGCCGCGCCGAACTTGCTCAACCGGAAATTGAATTTGCCCTGGCGCACGAATCCATCGCGGGCAGTCTGCTTGGGGCCGGTCTGCCTGAGCGCATCACGCACAATGACACCAAGTTCAACAACGTCCTGCTCGATGACACGACCGGCGAGAGTCTTTGCGTCATCGACCTCGACACCGTGATGCCCGGCCTTGCGCTCTATGATTTCGGCGACATGGTACGCACCACCACCAGCCCCGCCGCGGAAGACGAGCAGGACTTGAGCAAGGTCACGATGCAGTTTCCGCTCTTTGAAGCGCTGGTGCGCGGCTATCTTTCGGCGACAGGAGGATTCCTGACCGCAGCCGAGAAGGAATTTCTTGCCTTCTCCGGCAAGCTCATCACCTTCGAAGTGGGCATTCGCTTTCTTGCCGATTATCTGGCCGGAGACACTTACTTCAAGATCCATCGCGAGGGCCACAACCTCGACCGCTGCCGCACGCAATTCAAACTGGTGGGGTCCATTGAACTGCAGGAAGGGAAGATGAACCGGCTGGTGGAGTCGATTGCGGGCTGAGCGATTCTGCTATTGCGTGACCGTCGACGGGAACTTGGGCAATCTCGGCGTCAGTCGCCGCACCAGGAATTCCTGAAACAGGTTCTGCACCGCACCTTCGGCCGTGCCGATGAGCGCGTTGGTAAAGGTGACTTCCACGCCGCTGCGGCTGCTGGAGGGATAGTAGAGGTCGGAGATGCCTCCGGCTGCGATGCCGCCCAGAATCCCTGAGTAATTCGGCTGCCAGCGCCCGTTGTCGCCCCTGCAGATGACGGAATTGGCAATGGCATACATGGCTCGCGATGAAATGGAGCCCGTGCCTTTGTAGAAGTAGCGCGGGTCCTGCTTGAAGAGTGAAGGAAGAATGGCGCCGCCGATCATCGTATCCGAAAAGGCATCGGCATAGTTTGCGCCAAAGCGTTTGCCGTACCCCTGCGCGCCCTGTCCGTACCCGGCAAAAGTATTGCTGGCCTGCTCCCCGGCCGCAATCGCTCCCGTCATCAGCCACGTTACGGGATCGATGGCTGTTCGCCAGGCCAGTTGATATTTCTGCCGCGCGGTCAGCGGTTCCGGATGCGGCTCGTAGCTGACATAGAAATTCGGAAATACGCCCAGCACGCGCTGCTTTTCTTCAAAATTCAGTTGCTCTTGAGCAATCTCAATTTGCGAATCGGCCGACACGCGCACTTCGTTGGTCGCCACGGCTACGGGCAGGGCGATGGTGTGCGCGTCAAAGTCCTCGCCCACATGCAGCACGCCGGAGATGGATTTGCTCTGGAATCCCTGCGCAGAGACCGTCAGCTTGAACGCGCCCGGAGGAAGGTTGGCAAAGCTGAATGCGCCATTGCTATCGGTCTGCGCGGTTGCCGCCGGCCCAGGGCCGCCGCCGTTCGTCTCCAGCACCACGCGCGCCCCTTCGTACACGGCGCCCTCGGTGCTCGCGACCACGCCGTGCAGGCCGGCCATTGCGGACAACGTTTCATTGGAATCGGGCGCTGCGCCTTCCTGAGCAACGGCGCGGGCCGCCACCACGGCCAGCGCCGCAATCAACAGCAGTTGCGCGCCCAGAGAAACCCATCGGGGCGTGCAGCACTGTTGTGGCGGAGAAGCGATCAGGAGGGCCCCCATCCCGAAGTCCAGGTCGTTGGAGCGCAATGGAAGCTTCGGTGAGAATGCTATTTAAATTAGACGGCGGACTCGCTGGTCGGGCGAGGGAGTCCAGGGAATCGTGTGACTTTAGTCTATCGAACGTCCTAAAAAGGCCGATTCCGGTTGGGGAAATACCTTAAAAACCGTAGGTTTTCCGCTAATAACCGAAGAGATTCGGCAAACGGCTGATGGATCAATCTGGGCGTCCCGTGTAGTGCTCCACGCGGTGCACCTCGGCGTGATCCTCAAGCGACTCCAGGTGCGTGATCACTTCCGCGGGCATCTCGAGATCCTCGGCCAACCGCTCTTCGACCATCGTCGCCAGCCGGTGTGCTGTGCCAAGGTTCATGCTGTCGGGAAACAGCAGGTGCACCTCGATCAACTGGCGCTGGCCGGTGGCGCGGAAGCGGACACCATGGTATTCCAGGCCCAGCTCTCCGCAGAGTGTGTCGAGCCGCGCGCGAATCTGGTGGCCGACCTTCGGGTCAGAGTAATCGAGCAAGCCCTTCACCGCGCGCCACAGCAATCGACCGCCCGTCCACAGGATGTTGGCCGCCACGGCGTAGGCAATCAGCGGATCGAAGGGCTTCCACCCGGTCGCCATCACCAGTCCCAGGCCCGCGACTACACCAAAACTGGTATAGCTGTCGGTGAGCACGTGCCTGCCATCGGCTTCCAGGATCAGCGAGTGATTCCGCTTGCCCATGCGCAGCAGGTACAAACCCAACACCGCGTTCAGCGCTCCCGCGGCGATGAGCAGAAGCACGCCGCTGCCCAAGTGATCGAGGGTGAGGCCATGACGCCATTTTTCCGTGGTTGTATACAGAATGCTGCCGGCGGCAAGCACGATCATGGCGCCTTCAAAGCCCGCGGAAAAGAAGGTGATGCGCTCGAATCCGTA
>JBEKEP010000046.1:0-25311 GCA_050013775.1 Occallatibacter sp.
CGTCCGCCCGCTGGTAGTCACTGGCGCATCGCCCGAGCGCGCGGCGTGGCTTGTTTCGGCGCTGGAGGCCGAGACTTTCAGTGCGACCGGCGAACCCACGGTCGAACTGGTGCGCGCGGGGGCGCAGCGCGTGCAAGATGCCGGCTGCGATGTGATTCTCGCGATGGGCGGGGGCAGCGCCATCGACGCGGGCAAGGCCATTGCCGCCATCGCCACCAACGGTGGCGAGCCGCTGGAGTTCCTTGAGGTAGTGGGGAGCGGGCGCGCGATCACGGTGCAGCCGCTACCGTTCATTGCCGTGCCGACCACCGCCGGCACGGGCAGCGAAGTGACGCGCAATGCCGTGCTGGGATCGGCGGAGCACGGCGTGAAAGCCAGCTTGCGCAGCCCCATGATGCTGCCGCGGGTCGCGCTGGTGGATCCCGAGCTCACGTACGGGCTGCCGCCTGCGGTCACCGCACAAACCGGTCTGGATGCTCTGACGCAGCTGATCGAGCCGTATGTCAGTGTGCGCGCCAATCCACTCGCAGATGCAATATGTGTGGAGGGGATGAGGCGCGTGGCCGAGGCGTTGCGTCGCGCGTACCACGATGGCGGCGATAAAGAGGCGCGCCGCGATATGGCGCAGGCAAGCCTGTTCGGTGGCTTGGCGCTCGCCAACGCCGGACTGGGCGTGGTGCACGGCTTCGCGGCTCCGCTTGGTGGCCAGTGGAAGGCGCCGCACGGAGCGCTCTGCGCGGCACTGCTTCCGCACGGCATGGCAGCCAATGTTGCCGCGCTGCGAGCGCGCGCGCCTCAAAATCCGGCATTGGAGCGCTATGCCACGATCGCACGTCTGCTGACCGGCTGGCGTGAAGCCAGCGCGGAGGAAGGCATCGACTGGGTACGCGCGCTTTGCGCCGAGCTCAACATTCCCGGGCTGCGCGCCTGGGGAGTCGCGGAATTCGACTTTCCCGCTGTCGTGCAGAAGGCGGCCCGCGCCAGCAGCATGCAGGCCAATGCGCTGCCCCTCACAAACGAAGAGTTGCTCGCGGTGCTCACGGCCGCGCAGTAAATGCCGGAAGTGCGCAAACATTCCCGCGCCGGATTCAGATACCGCGCGGATAATGGCCGATAGGGAGTTCGATCGATGAAAGCATTGGTCAAGAGCAAAGCCGAGCGCGGTCTATGGCTCGAAGACATCGCCGAACCGGAAGTCGGCATCAACGATGTGCTTGTGCGCGTCCACTACACCGGCATCTGCGGCACCGACGTGCACATCTACGAGTGGGATGAGTGGGCGCAAAAGACTATCCCCGTGCCCATGGCCATTGGGCATGAATTCGTCGGCGAAGTGGTCACGGTGGGAGCGAATGTGAATGACTTCTTCGCAGGCAACATCGTGAGCGGGGAAGGGCACGTGGTGTGCGGCCGATGCCGGAATTGCCTTGCCGGGAGGCGGCATCTTTGCGCGTCGACGCGGGGCGTTGGCGTCAACCGGCCGGGGGCATTTGCCGAATTCATTGCGTTGCCCATGACCAACATCTGGAAGCACAGCGCTGGCGTCCCGGAAGAGGTCGCAGCGATCTTCGATCCTTTTGGCAACGCGGTACACACGGCGCTCTCGTTTCCGGTTCTGGGCGAGGATGTGCTGATTACGGGCGCGGGGCCGATTGGGCTCATGGCGATCCCGGTGGTGAAACACGCGGGTGCGCGGCACGTGGTGGTGACCGACCTGAACCCCAGGCGATTGGAGCTGGCGCGCAAGATGGGCGCGACCATGGCCGTGAATCCCAGCGAAACGCCACTTGCGGACGTGCAAAAGCAGCTGGGAATGGCGGAAGGCTTCGATGTGGGCCTTGAGATGTCGGGCAATGCGCAAGCCCTCCGCGACATGATCGCCAATATGAGTCATGGCGGCAAGATCGCCCTCCTGGGAATTCCTGCCAGAGAGATGCCGATGAACTGGCGAGAAGTGATCTTCAACATGCTGACGATCAAAGGCATTTACGGCCGCGAGATGTACGAGACCTGGTACAAGATGACGGTCATGCTGGAGTCGGGAGTCGATATCTCCGGCGTGATTACCCACCGCTTCCCCTGGAATGAGTACGAAGCGGGATTTGCCGCCATGCGTTCTGGCAATGCGGGCAAGGTGATTCTGGACTGGCGGAATGTGTAATAGGCCCAGGATTCTCCCGGCCGCGCGAACAAGAATTATCGTTGTCCGGTGAACTCGCCGTCCGTGCCCCTTTGCTTGATCCAATTCTCGGTGATCGATACCACCTTGATGGTTTGGCGGCGATAGGTAAAGGCAACGAGAATTTCTCCGTCGTGCGTTTGCAGGATGCTTGGGTAGGAGTATTCTTCGCGGCCGGGCTCTTTGGGGGTCTGCTCAGCAAGTCCGTAGCCGGGACGGCCTTCCTCAATGTCTCTCACATAAGGCCACGTGCTTCCGCCATCCAGGGAAAGCGCGACCGAAAGTGGCCTGCGCGAGCCGCCGCCAGTCGAACTCTTGCTGGAGTTATTGAATGCCATCACCACTTGGCCATCGTGCAATCGAAAAGCCTGAATCGACGCGTTATTGTTGGGCAGCATTGTCGCGATTGCCGGGCTCCAGGTGCATCCGTCCGATGAAGTGCTGCTATAAACAAAATCGCTCGCGCGGCTTCGGAAGAAGGCCAGCAGACGGCCGGGCGCGAGCGCGACGACGCTGGGTTGAATCTTCCCCTTACTCCCAGCCATAACGCATTCCTTCCAGGTCGCGCCGTGGTCGTTGCTGATCTCTGCTGCCGAATAATTCGTTTCGGAGCCCGCGCCGATTCCCGCGCTCGTGATGTACGACAACGGCAGCATCCACGTCCCATCTTTGAGGACCACCACGGGATGCCGGGTAAAAGCGCCCGGTTTTGCAAACAGGAGTGTTGGCTTGGTCCAGGTGACGCCGTTGTCTCTCGAGACCAGGTGCAGGACGTGCGCATTGGCTTCGCCGGCATCGGCTTCCTGCGTGCTGTGGTAAAGATCCAGGGTTCCGTCCGGCTCCTGAAACAGGACGGGGTTTTGATACGACGCACCCGCCTGCCGGTCGATCAGCATCGGGGATCCCCAGTTGCGCGATCCGTGAGGCCGTCGTGCCATCACGATCCCCACGTCTGAACTGCCTTCCCAGGTGCCGGAGAACCACACGCAGAGAACATCGCCATTCTTGAGGTCGAGCAAGTTGGCCGCGTGGGAACTGGGATAAAGGATGGGTAGGTAGGTTTCAGAAGCCTGCAGTTTGGCGTTGGGCCGCTCCACGCCATCGGCGAGCCGGGCAACCGAGGGATCGACAAGCGGCAACCGCGGGCCCGCTTTTTGCGCGGGCGCAATTCCGCTAACCGCTAGGATCGGCAGAAGCAGCAATCCACGCAACAGCGCGCAATGTCTGGTCATGGTGACTCGCCGGAAACTGCTTCAGGAACCGGCAAAAGTCGCCGCCGCGTCCTTTTCGCTATCAAAGACCTCAAAGAGATCGAGGACACCCACCATTTTGAGCATTTTGTTGACGAAAATGGCGGGTTTGACCAGTTTCACGGTCCCTCCGACCTTGGAGGATGTGCGCAGCGAGTTCACGATGGAACCGATACCCGATGAGTCCACAAAAGGTACGTCCTCGAGATCGAGAATGAGAAAAATATGGCCGCTGGAGAGCGCGTTGAGAAAGGCGCTTTCAAATTGGCTTACCGCCTCGCCGCTCACGAGCTTGCCCTTCAATTTCAGGGTGCAGACGTTTCCGTTCTGTTTGATGTCCAAATCCACGAGAAATCCCTCGGCCAAATTCCACTTTACTGCGGAAGTCCGGCTTGTTAAGCTCGTGACAATCTTCGCGTTGATGCAAACCCTTGTCAAGCGGGGTGGGGGGGTCAGGTAAGATTCCCGAATTGACAAGTCCCCGGCCCGGCACACCGAATGTAGACGTTGGGCCCGTTTTCGCGACGCGCCAGATGCAGTTCGCAGCGACAGATTTCAGGGTACCGGCACGAGAGGTTACGCTTCATCGTTCCCCTTTTTCATCAGAAACGATTGCCGGCAAAGCGGTATCTGCGCCAATGGTTTCGAATGCCGCCGTGGAGCGGTCATTTGCAGTACACGACACCTTGAACGAATGTTTCCGGAGAAACCACGCCAATGGATGACGTGAAAACCGCGACACCCTCCGTAAACGAGGTTGCCATCGAGACGGCGGCGCAGCTGTTGAGCGCCTTCGATAGTGCATCCCGGGCAACCATGATCGCCTCTGCCGTTGCCAGCCTGATCCCCGACAGCGCCTGTATTATCCATCTCTATCAACCGCAATATGATCCTGCACTGTGGACGATCGCGGGCATGGCGGGAGAAGTTTCGATCGTCGAGGCGCAACACGCGGGCAGCTGGCTGTTTGCGATCCCGGATGAGTATCCTGCCGATGGGCAGATCTACGACAAGACCCGCCTGAGCCGCGAAGACTATGCGCATTTCAATGCGTCGCGTTCGGTGGGGGCCATTGCGTACCTGGCTGTCGAGCAGGATGGGCGATTGGCAGCCGTTCTCGAGATCGTCGTTTTTTCCGGAACCATCAAGCAGAAGCAGCTAAAAGACCTTGCCCCCATTGTGCGGCTGGTAGCGCCCGCGCTTCTCTCCGGCGAGCAGTTCGATCAGCAGCGGCAAACGCTGCTGGATTCCGTGCACCGCATGTCGCAGATGTACGACCTGGAGAAATCGCTGAACGCGACGCTGGAACTGGACGCGGTAATTGCCATGATTCCCTCAAAGGCGATCGCAATGCTGCCGTGCCAGGCGATCAATTTGTGGCTCTTCGACGGGCCGGAACTGCGGATGGTCGCAGGCGAGGGAACCGATGACACCGTGGAGTTGGGCTGGATCGAGACCCCGGGAAATGGCTACGTGGCCGATATGGCGGAGGAGGGCGAGCCGCTGCTGATCGACGACCCGGACGACGAACGACTGCAAGCGCGCAATGCGCGGCAGCCCGAAGGGAGCCAGTCCCCACCGGTGAGCAATGCGCTGCTGGTTCCTCTCATGCAGGACGAGGCTGAAGTCGGAGTTCTTGAAGCGATTAATCGCGAAGACCATCCCTTCGACGACGACGATCTGTTCCTGCTTTCCTCGATGGCCGAGACGGTTTCCAATGCTCTGAAAAACGCCAGCCTGATGTTGGCAGAGCGGAAGCTGGAGATCCTGAAGGTGCTGGTGCAGGTGAGTGCGGAGATCACCTCCACGCTGCGGCTGGACCGCCTGCTGCAGATCATCGTGAACAGCCCGCAAAGCGTGCTGCCCTACGAGCTGTGCGCCATTGCACTGGACAACCGCGGAAAGCTGCAATTGAAAGCGGTTTCGGGCTTGACAAGCCTGCCTCTGGGAGATGCGGCGGTGGAGCGCGTGAAGGCGCTGGTGCAATGGCTATCTTCGCAGCCTGACGCTTTGCAACTGCGGTGGCATGAAGCATCCGATGCGGATGAAAGCGAGAGCTTGCCGCCGGAGATCTTGCGCAATTTTGAAGCATCAGGCTATCGTGGGTTCTACTCGCTGCCGCTAAGCGACGATCAGAGCCGCGTGGGCGTGCTGATCTACGAGAGCACCGATCCGGACTTTCTGGATCCGGCGCAGATGGAGATGACGAAGATACTCGCCAGCCAGGCGACTGTGGCCATTCGCAACGCGCTGCTCTACCGCGAGGTGCCGATGATCAGCCTGCTGGAGCCGCTGATGCAGAAGCGGAGCGCACTGCTGCGCACCACGGGCCGTCGCCGCGTTGTTTATGCCTCCGTAGCCGCCGCCGTACTCCTGTTTCTGCTACTCTGCCCCCTGCCGATGCGCGTGGTCGGTAATGCGGTGGTGGTGCCGCAGAGCCTCGTCACCGTGGCGGCGCCAATGGAAGGCAACGTGGATAAGGTATATGCCCATGAGGGACAGCGGGTGGTGGCAGGAGAGATTCTGGGAACCATCAACGACTGGCAATGGCGGGCGAACCTGGCCGCCGCCGAGGCGAAGTATCAGCAAGCGATGTTGGCAATGGAAAGTGATCTGGCGCACGGCAGCGCTCAGGCCGGCGCCGACCGCGCCAATACCGACTATCTCCGCTCCGAAGTGGCACAAGCCCGTACCCGCCTTGAGAGCGCGCAATTGCGCTCGCCCATTGCGGGCATTGTCGTAACACCGAACCTGCAGAATGCCGCGGGCGAACATCTGGATGCCGGCAGCCCCTTTGCGCAGGTGCTGGATCTCAACTCAGCTGTGGTGGAGATTGCTGTTCCTGAGCAGGACGCTTCGCTGCTGACTCCCGGCGAAGCGGCAGCTATCAAACTTGACAGCTATCCGCAGAGGACCTGGCACGATGCGGTTTCTGTGATCAGCCCGCAGGCAGTGGCGGGCGACGGCGAGCGCACCTTCTCTGCCGAGGTGCAGGTGCCGAACTATGACGGGATACTTCGTGCCGGAATGAGCGGTAAGGGAAAGGTCTATATCGGCTTGAGGCCGGCAGGGTATGTGCTGCTGCGGCGGCCGGCTTTGTGGATTTGGCAGACGCTGTGGAATTGGATTGGCTGGTGATTTATGCATCTTCGCTTGAGTAAACGGAACACTTTTCTCGTCGCGATGGCAGCCGCGGTGCTGACCACAGGCTGCGAATCGAATTCTGCACCGCCGGCCGTCGCCGCGTCGACGACGCCGGCGAGTAGTGCCGCACCCGCAGTCGCGCCGGCGCCGAGCGCACAGGATGCAAAATCCTTCACGACCAGCGGCCCGCTTGTGGCCGAACAACAGGCCGACGTGAGTGCGGAGCGCGAGGGCCGGATTGTCGAGATCGATGTGCAGATCGGCGATCACGTGCAGTCCGGCCGGCTCCTGGCCAGGCTTGACGACCGCCTGCTGCACGCGGCGTGTGACGCGCAGAATGCCCGCCTCGCCTCGGCCAAGGCGCAGGAAAGCGAGTGGCAATCCGAAGAGCAGACCGCCAGAGCCGATCTGCGTCGCGCCGACCAGATGCGCGACGACAAGATCATCAGCGAGGAAATCTGGGAACACGCCAAGTACCGGGTAGATGAGACAGTTGCGGAAGTTGAGCGCTACCGCAGCGATGAGAGCGCGGCCGAGGCGGACCTGGCCGCAGCGAACCTGCAACTTGCGCAATCGCGCATCGTCGCGCCTTTCAGCGGAGTGATTGGCCGCAGCTCCGTGCGCCCCGACCAGCAGGTGAAAGCCGGTGATGTGCTCTTCTGGATTACCGCGGAAGCTCCGCTGCATGTGCTGTTCACCGTGCCCGAGACGCTGATGGCTTCATTTACTGTCGGCAGGCCACTTGAACTGACAACCGCGGATTATCCCGGCCTGCACCAGGCGGGCCGCATCTATCGCGTGAGCCCGGTGGTGGATCCAGCCAGCGGTAGCGTGCAGGTAATCGGCGCGGTCGACCACGCATCGCCGCTGCTCAAGCCCGGAATGACCATGCAGGTCCGTCTCGCGCCATGAATCTGACTGAAGTTTTCGACGCCGTACTTCCTGAGATTCCTCAGACACGCCTGGCGCGCAGCCGCCCGCCCTGTCTTGATCCGGATCTGCTCGTGCGCGAGGACATTCTTGACGGTGAGCCCGTGGTTGGCGTCCTGAAGCGCGATAAGGCGTTGTTCTTCCGCTTCCCCCCTGCGCAATGGGCGCTCTTCCAGTTTTTTGACGGCGTTCGTTCCTACGAAGAGATTGCCGAAGATTTCAATGCGCAATCAGGAGAGAGCGTCAGACCGGAGGACGTGCGTGCGTTTGCCGATGGCCTGGAAGAAGCCGGCTTCTGGTACAAAAGCCCGCAGGAGAAGAATGTCGCCCTAAGCCAAAAGCTAACCACCCAGCGAGGGCGCAAAGCCGAACGCAAATCACAGTTCAACGTGGCACAAATCTACTTTTCTGCATGGGATCCCGATGGCTATCTCGGATGGCTGGACAGCAAAATCGGAAAGTACGTTTACAACCCCTGGACCGTACTGTGTGCCCTCGCGCTCTTTACGTTTGAAGCCACCGTCTTCATTAGCAAGTGGAGCTTCATGGGGCCGGATATTGAAACCTTTTACAGCTATACCAATAAAACCGGCTGGAATTTTGTTGAGTTCTGGTTGCTGATCATGGTTCTCGGCTTCATCCATGAAACGTCCCATGGACTCACCTGCAAGCACTACGGCGGGCAGGTTCACAGCATGGGCTTCATGTTTCTGTATCTTCTGCCTGCCTTTTATGTCGACATAACCGAAGTCTGGGTTTATTCCACTAAGCTGCAGCGGCTCGCCGCCATCGTCGCCGGCATCTGGATCGAACTGACCATCTGCGGACTGTCCATGATCGTGTGGTTGAATACCCAGCCGGGGAATTGGCTCCACGATTTTGCCTATGTTCTCATTCTTCTTACCGGAGTCGCAGTCGTTGTTCTCAACGTCAATCCGCTCATCAAGCTTGACGGCTATTACTTCCTTACTGAAGCGATGGGCATTCCCGAGCTGAAGGAACGTTCCACGGCGTTTCTGACCGGATGGGTACAGAGCCGCATTTTGCGCCTGCCGGTGGAACCCATCGTTGTTCCGCGCAGGCGCGTTGTGTTCTTTGTCATCTACGCGATTGTCTCGGGAGCTTACAGCTATTTTCTGTTGGTCCTTATTGTGCGCCTCTCATACAACATTTTTTCCCACTGGCTTGCCGAGTGGGCTCTGATTCCAGCCGCCTGGGTGGCATACGTGATGTTCAAATCGCGTCTGCGTTCTCTTTGGAAGGTAGTTAAGGAGGTATGGGAGATGAAATTCGCCCGAGGCCGTTTCTGGCGCACACGTCCAATCCTTCTCGTCGCGGCCGCGTTGTTGGTTGTACTTCTGTTCGTGCCGCTTTGGCGCGATCGCGAGGACGCATATTATGTCGTGGAACCGATGCAATCGGAAACACTTCATGCCGCCGTTCCCGGAAAGGTGGTTGAAGTACTGACTCGCGAAGGCGAGAAAGTGCGTGCCGGGCAGCCGCTGCTCACCATGACCAGTCCCATGTCGGCTTCAATGGTTGAGTCGGCCAGGGCGCAAACCCGCAACGCGAGCTTTCAGGCGTTTAATGCTGAGTTGCGCGGGCAAAGCATCGGGCCGGCCGCCGCGGATCAAGACTCCTCGCAGCGCTTTACCCGGCTTGCAACCGAGGCTCAGTCGTCGTTGGTCGTAGTTGCGCCGGCAGACGGAATCGTGCTCACCACGGACCCCGACGCGCTTCTTGGTCAGCAGGTGGGATCCGGGCAGGCGTTGCTCGATCTCGCCGACGATGGGCCGCGTGTCGTGCGAATTTACATTCCCGTAGCAGCCCTTCAGAACATTCCCGCCGGCGCTGAAGTCGCGATCGAGCTTCCCGGCCGCTTTTCACCTGTTCATCTGAGACTGGCTCAGCCGGGTGGCGACGCTCAAAACCTTGCTCAGGGCCTGGTAGCCAAGCAGGATTACCAGGGCGTCACGCTCCCGGTCTTCTACACAGCACGCATGACGCTGCCCCTATCCGCGGGCGGCCCGCGCCTGGGCGAAGCCGGCCCCGCGAAGATCTTTGGATTCAGGCGCAGCCTCGCCGGGCGCATGTTCACGGTCGGGGCCAACCTGGTAAAAGCCCACGTCTGGTGAACGGAAAGAACGGCAACCGCGCAAGCGGTTGCCGTTCTTGTCTCGAGAGAACCAAGGGTAAAGTGAAGGGCAAGGAACTGGGGGAGGGCCATTCGAACCGATTGCCGCAAACGGAAATCTTGATCGATCTCGGGCTACCAGCCGCTCGCTTCAAAAAGAACAACCGAGTTTCTCGCGGTCGACCTCCGTGGCAGCGGCAACACCGGTAAACGCTTATCGCGCTGCCAGGCTTCAGGTCGCTACCCCTGACGCATGGCGCTTCCGGGCCTCAGAGCGTTGCCGGGCTTCAGGGCGTTGCCGGGCTTCAGGGCATTGCCGGGCTTGAGGGCATTGCCGGGCTTCAGGGCGTTGCCGGGCTTCAGAGCGTTGCCGGGCTTCAGAGCGTTGCCGGGCTTCAGAGCATTGCCGGGCTTCAGAGCGTTGCCGGGCTTGAGGGCATTGCCGGGCTTCAGGGCGTTGCCGGGAAGAATCTTGTTCGCCGCATACATCTTGCTGGCTGCCGCGGGGTTGTAAAGGTCGGGTTTCTTCGTGGTGGTGATGCCGCTGCTGATCAGTGATTTCTTTGTGATTGCCATTTTCGTTTCCCCCCTCAGATTTTTCTGAACTGCTTGACGCCATACTCCATTGCATCCGGCGTGCCAAACTCAGTTTGCAGTCGCATATTTTCGTAAACTGCTGATTTCATTGCGTGGGCACGTTCGGCGAGAAAAACTGGCCAACGCGGGATTTTGACCAATGGGTTAAAAATTAACCCACGATGGATGAATATTTAACCCATGCGTTGCTTTAGAGGGAGTATTTGCGGCACAGGTACTTGATGCGCTGCCCATCGATACTCAAGAGGCGCGCGGCGGCCGCTTTGCTGCCTCCGGTGCGGCGCAAAGCGGTGGTGAGCAAGGCAACTTCGAGCCGGGAAATCTCGTTGTCGAAGTCGGTGCCCTCGGGGGGGACCAGTATGGCTTCCTGTGCGGTCACGCTTTCGCGCACCACGCGTGGCGGCAGATCGCTCACGTCAATGGTGTCTCTTCGCACCGTAACTACCAGGCGCTGAATCAGGTTTTCCAGTTCGCGCACGTTTCCCGGCCAGGTATGCTCCTCGAAGGTCGCCAGCGCGCCCTCGGTGAGGTACTTCTCACTCTTGCCATTGGCCGCACAATGGACTTGAAGAAAATGCCGGCACAGCAGGGGAATGTCGCCCTCGCGTTCGCGCAAGGCAGGCAACTGGATGGGGACGACGTTCACACGGTAGTAGAGATCTTCTCGAAAACGTCCGGCGCGCACCATTTCTTCGAGCGGCTCGTTGGTTGCGCAAATCAGGCGGAAATCGATCTTGCGATATGTGCGTCCGCCTAGGCGCTGCACCTGGCGGTCTTCCAGAACGCGCAGCAACTTGGTTTGCAGATCCACCGCCAGCGTGGCGATCTCGTCGAGAAAAAGCGTGCCTTTGTCGGCCAACTCGATCTGGCCGGGACGCGATTCGGTAGCTCCCGTAAACGCACCGCGCTCGCTGCCGAAGAGTTCCGACTCGATCAGGTTTTCCGGAAGCGCCGCGCAGTTCAGCCGAATGAAGGGCTTGTCTGCCCGCTGACTCAGGGCGACGATAGCGCGCGCAGCCAACTCCTTGCCGGTTCCGCTTTCGCCGCGGATGAGCACGTTGACATTGCTACCGGCCACCTGCCGGATGGCGTCGTAGGCGTTACGCATGGGCTCGCTGGAGCCAATGAAATCCTGGAACCGGCTGGCTTCCAACACCTGAATGTTCTTGAGCGCTTCTGCGCGGAAGCGCAGCAACTCAATCAGCGCGGTGCGCAACTCTCCCACGTCGACCGGCGCGCGGAAATGCGCATCCGCTCCGGCTTCGAGCGCCTGCTTTTCAACGGAGCGGGCCGCGGCACGGCTGACGGAAATAAGCGTTAGATTGGCGTCGAGGCGGCGCAGCTCGTTCAAGACAAGAAGGCCGCCGAGAGGGTCTTTGCCCTGGGTGTCAATATCGAGGACGATGGCGGAGTTGGTGTCCTGATGCTGCGCCCATTGCGCTAGCCCATCGTATCCTGCGCTATGCGTGACGCGGCACCAAGGCTCAATTTCCATGGCCAAGAGCTTGAGGAATTCTTCGTCGGCTGAAACCAGGCAGACGGGCAACAAGGCTCTCTGCCGGCTTGTAGCCGCTTCCCGCGAAGCTCCCGTCTGAGCCATATGCGTTCAACTCCTGTTGCAGAAGTGCCGTTCAACGATTGCCAGAGGCGGGTAGGCAAGCGCATCTCCCGGGGACAATTAGCTGGCGTACCGAGTCCTCATACCACTTTCGACCTTTAGTCTTCGAGCGTCACCCATTTTGCGTGGTTCTGCGCATTGATCACCAGTTCCGCCGCTAGCAGCGCTTCGTCCAGGCTCTGTGCCAGGTGCGTGCGGTTCACGATGTCGGCTACAAACTGTGGGCCGAAGGGCAGCGGCATGGCATTGCAGTCAATGAATCGTGCCTGCTTTTGATCGACCACAAAAAGGTTATTGCCCTGGTGGCTCACAGCGACGTTGGTGTACTTGCGCACTTCCATGTAGCCTTCGGTGCCCAGAATGAACAGGCGCCCGTCACCCCAGGTTCCAAGGCCATCGGGCGTGAACCAGTCCAGCCGCACGTAGCCCAGCCCGCGATTGCCGCGTAAAACCATGTCGCCAAAATCCTGAAAGCGCGGATGATCGGGATGGCGCACGTTGGCGATCTGCGACTCCACCACCTCAGCCTGCGTCGATCCCGTGAAGAACAGGAACTGATCCACCTGGTGCGAGCCAATGTCGCAAAGGATTCCGCCATATTGATCGGGATTCCAGAACCAGTCAGGCCGGCCGCCGCTGCCGCCTGCGTCGCCCGCGTGCTGGAATATCTGATGCGGCGCAATATTGATGGTCTGAATCACCTTGCCGATCGCACCCTGCCGCACCAGTGCTCCGGCATACACCGCCGCCTTCACTTCCAGCAGTTCGCTGTAGAGAATTGCGTAAACCCGCTTGGTTTCGGCAATGGTCTTGCGCACATCAGCCAGTTGCTCCAGCGTCGTCATCCCCGGCTTGTCGCTGAGAAAATCTTTGCCGCGCTTCATCGCGCGCACAGCAATCCCCGCGCGCTCGCTGGCAATCTGCGAGGTCAGCACCAGTTGCACCGCGGGATCGTCGAGAATCTCGTCCTGCGTTTTCGCGATCTTCACATCGGGAAAGCGCTTGCGGAACACGGCCAGCTTGTCTTCCTCGCCGCCCCAGGCGGCCACCAGTTCGCCGCCGCCGCGTTGCACGGCGCCTATCATCCCGTAGATGTGGTCGTGGCTCATGCCGCACACCGCGAATTTGATGTGGTATTTCGGCGCTTCCTCAGCCTGCACGGGCACAGCCGCCTCTTCCACAATGCGCGCCGCTCCGCCGCCGAACGCCATCGCGCTCTCTGGCAGCCCAGCCATCATCGCCGCCGAACCCAGCGATCCCATCAATCCCGCCTGCTTCAAAAACTCGCGCCGGTGCGTGAAACTCGTGCTCATATCTCCTCCGTATCTTTTGCGAACCGAGGCCTTATCGAAGATTCATCAAGAGAACCTGTAGCTGTTGGCGAATCCGTTGCGATCGGCCAGAATGATCATAATTGGCTTCGCTCGTAAACGTGAATTCGGGGAAAACCGCCGGTGCGGCCACGTAAGATAAAGTGTTCAGTGCCGCAGGCGCCGGCTTTAGGCGTCGCGGCGGCTTTCATCCGCGTTCCTGGGAGAGAGACTCGATGAAGCGCTACGGAATGGTGATCGGACTCAAGCCCGAGGCCGAGCAAGAATACAAGGAGCATCACGCTGCCGTCTGGCCGGCGGTGCTCCAGATGATTCACTCCTGCAACATCCGCAACTATTCCATTTACCTGCGCGATCACACCCTCTTCAGCTACTTTGAATATCACGGCGCCGATTTCGCCGCCGACATGGCGCGGATGGCCGCCGACAAGACCACGCAGGAGTGGTGGGCCTTGATGACGCCCATGCAAAATCCAATGCCCGATCGCGCCGAGGGCGAATGGTGGGCGGTCATGGAGGAAGTCTTTCACCTCGATTAGCCACGTCCACGTCGTATCACTTCGCTCCGCATCCCTCCGGCCCGTTCACCGGATTGCATCGCGCTATCGCATTCTCAGGCAGAGCCACGAAGTAGTGGCCCTCCCAGCGTGCCGGCTCGCTTGCCGGATAGTCCGTGCTCAGGATCTGCGCTCCACTTGCAATCATGGCGTCGCGCCGCCGCGTGTCGTTGATGCGCGCCTCACGCGTGCTGTCATCGGTGCGCGTGCGCACCAGATAGCCCTGCTGCACCAGCTGTTCGATCTTGCTCGCAGGCCCGTCGTTCAATTCGGTGAACGCGGCGTCCGGCTCGCCAGGCACGGCGTTCGTAAACAGTAAGCGCCCGCGCAGTGAAGGGTGCCCTTCGAGATACACCGGCCCCACGGGCCGCTGATCCATCAGGAAGATCACCTTTCCGCGCGCCTTCCTGAGCGTGGGCCAGTTGCCGGCCAGCACAGCCTCGTTCAGTGTCTTGTACGCTCCGCGCACGTCGTCGGGCGTGATCATTTCCTCAGGCGGAAACACCGAGCGAATCTCCGCATCCAATGCGTCGAAGGTCTTCGCCGTAAATAGCTCCGCTTCTGTCAGATGCATCGGACCTTGCGTCGATTCCTGCTTGGTTTCCACCAGGATGAAGATCGGAATGTGGCTGGGATGCGCATGCGACCAGGCACGCACTTCTTCGAGGCACGCCTTGAAGGGCTGGCACACGCTGCGAAAGTCGAGATCCTGCACGTGCATCACCTTAAAGCCGGGCTGCATCATCAATCCCTCAGGGTCGAACGGCGGATCGGGCGGAAGATGCGCCTCGGCCACCATCTGCAATCCCGCGGGATGCGCGTAACGGCCGCCTTGGCTGTCTGCAAAAATATCGAGCTCGATCTGCCGCACGCCGCTGTCCAGCTGCTGCGTGAGCGGTTCGTGCTTGTAGTCCAGGCCTTCCCAGGCTGAAAGCGCCCTGACCCTCCAAAGATGGCTTTCGCTGGGCGGAATGCCAGCGTGATAGCTGTTGTGCGTCCCGATTACCTGAATCTGGTTCAGCTTCAGCGTCGAGTCCAGCTCCTGGCACTCCACCATGGCCACCGTTCCCCCTAGTGATATGCCTAAAACCAGCAATGCCATTCTGGCGTTCATCAAATTCACTCCCGCATCCTGGAACCTGCCGCGCTCAGCCTACAGGATCGCACTCGTCAGTCGCGGTGCGAAATAACACACCCTCGGAGCGGAATGCAATCTGTCTCTGCGAAAATAGAATCTCATGCTTGCGCTCAAAAATGCCGGTAAACGCTTCGGGCCGAGAGTTCTTTTTCTTGAGGCCGACTGGCTCATCCGCAGCCAGGAGAAGACCGCACTCGTAGGCGCCAACGGCACCGGCAAATCCACGCTGATGAAGGTTCTCACCGGTCTCGAGACGCTCGACTATGGAAACCTCGACCAGACGCGCGGTATGAGCATCGGCTATCTGCCGCAGGAGGGGTTGCAACTCACGGGCCGGACTGTGTTCAACGAGTGCCTCACCGTTTTCGACGAGTTGCACGAAATGGAACGCGAAATCGAGCGGCTAGCCGGTCAATTGGCCGAGCTGAATCACGAAAGCCCCGAATATGAGGCCGCAGCCGAACGCTATTCTATGCTGCAGGATCGATTTCACGCGCTCGACGGCTACGCGCTCGACGCACAGGTCGGCAGCGTGCTCACCGGGCTGGGCTTCGACAAGCAGGATTGGGCGCGGCAGACCGATGAATTTTCCGGCGGATGGCAGATGCGCATTGCGCTTGCCAAGCTGCTGCTGGCCAAGCCCAATCTGCTGCTCCTCGACGAGCCCACCAACCACCTCGATCTCGAAACCCGCAATTGGCTTGAGGACTATCTCAAGAATTATCCGTTTGGTTACATCCTCATCTCGCACGACCGCTATTTTCTCGACGTCACCATCGACCGTACCGTGGAGATCTGGAACAAGCGCCTCACCATCTACCAGGGCAATTACACCAAATACCTAAAACAAAAAGATGAGCGCCGCGAGCAGCTCCGGGCCGCGTGGAGCAACCAACGCGAGCGCATCGAGCATCTTGAAGCATTCATCAACAGGTTCAGGTACCAGGCCACCAAGGCCAAGCAGGTGCAATCGCGGATCAAGGAACTCGAAAAGATCGAGCGCATCGAGGTGCCTGAGGAAGAGCCGGTCATTCATTTCAAATTTCCCCAGCCGCCGCCCTCGGGCCGCACGGTCGTAGAGGGGGTGAAGCTGAGGAAAGATTATGGCGCGAAGTGCGTCTTTGCCGGCGCAAGCTTCACCATTGAGCGCGGCGATCGTGTGGCGCTGGTCGGCGTCAATGGCGCGGGTAAGTCGACCCTGATTAAGCTGCTGGTCGGCGACGACGTGCCCACCTCGGGATCAATCAAACTTGGCCATAATGTAGTCGCCGAGTACTTTGCGCAGGATCAATACAAGGTACTCGACCCCGAGGCGCGCATGCTCGACGACATGAGCCGTTCCGCGTTGCGCATTCCCGAGACCGCCCTGCGTTCGCTGCTCGGCTGTTTTCTCTTCTCCGGCGACGACGTTTTCAAGCCTCTGGGTGTGCTCTCGGGCGGTGAGCGCAACCGCTACGCCCTGGCGCGCATTCTGGTCTCGCCTTCGAATTTCCTGCTGCTCGACGAGCCAACCAACCACCTCGACATGCGCGCCAAGGATGTGCTGCTCGAAGCGATTTCCGGCTACAGCGGCACCGTGGTATTCGTCTCGCACGACCGCTATTTCATCGATCGCCTGGCCACGCGCGTGCTGGAAATCGAGAATGGCGCGATCACGGCCTACGAAGGCAATTACGAAGATTATTTACGGCACAAGGAGGCAATGGCTACGGAAGCTTCCTCTACCGCTGTCATCCTGAGCGAAGCCCCGCGAAGCAACGCAGAGACGAAGCACCCACGGTTGCCCTTCTCCTTGCGTAACGAAAACCCCGGCCGCGCGTTCAGCCCGTCGCCCAACACAGTCATCCTCATCGAAGGCGGCTACGAGGAAATCAACGGCGCCGCGGCGTCGCCGGCCGCGCGTACACGCCGGCTGAACCCCATCAAGCAGAAGCAACTGAAAGACCGCTGCGCGTTTCTCGAAGAAGAGATTCCACGGATTGAAGCCTCCATTGCGCACACTGATCAAGACTTGGGCGTCTACGTTTCCGCTGCCGAAACCCAGCGCCTGGCCACGCTCGCCGAGGAACTCCGCGCCCAGTTGGCTGCACTCACCAACGAATGGGAAGATTTGATAGCACAACTCGAAGCGTGAACCCTGGCGTCCAGCGCATTCTTGGTACGATCGGTACGATGACCAGCAAACCATCCAGATCCCGCTGCACCTGGGCAGAAAACGATCCGCTTCTTCGCGACTACCACGACACGGAGTGGGGCGTGCCCGTCCGCGACAGCCGCGCCCTCTGGGAGTTGCTCATGCTCGAGGGATTCCAGGCTGGTCTGGCCTGGATCATTGTGCTGCGCAAGCGCGACGAATTCCGCAAGGTCTTCAAGGGTTTCGACCCGTCCAAAGTCGCCCGCTTCAGCGAAGCCGACATCGAGCGCCTGCTTCAAAATCCCGGCATCATTCGTTCGCGCGCCAAAATTGCAGCCACTATTCAGGCCGCCCGCATCTACATCGAGATGCAGAAATCAGGCGAAGATTTCGCCACATTCCTATGGGGCATCGCGGGCGGCAAGCCCATCCGGACAGAAGGGCCGATCCCGCCACAAACGCCACTTGCGGTCGAAATGTCAAAACAGCTCAAAAAGCGCGGGTTCAAATTTGTCGGGCCCGTAATTGTCTACGCATTTATGCAGGCTGCCGGCATGGTAAACGATCACTTGCCCACTTGCTTCCGCCGCAACGTCGCCCGCCGCAAGTAAATTCGTTCGCTACTTCGCCTTGTACCCCCTCCACACCCACTCCAGCGCTTCCGGCAGTGTCTGTTGCCGCACGCCCCGGTCCACGTGGCCAGCGTTGCGCGCAAACACAAACTGATATGGATAATGTTTCGCCGCCAACACCTGCGCCATGCGCTCGTTGGCCAGCACCCAGTCGTGCATGTCGTCGCGCATGCTATTGGGGTTCAGATTGTCGCGATCACCCACTTCCATCCAGATGCGCAGCGGCTTTCGTGCGCTGTGCGGAATCAGCTGCTCGTGAAATCCCCACGCGCCTTGTGGTGCCTCCGGATTCCACGGCCATTGCTGATTCACGTATGTGCCGGAGTACGTCAGCACGCGGTGATACCACTCCGGGTGGTACCACGCCATCTCCAGCGCGCAGGAGCCGCCGGAGCTGTTGCCCGTCGTCGCTCGACCGTTCGGATCGCGCGTCAACTTCACATGCGCGTGGCTCTCCGCCGCGGGAAGCACTTCATATTCCACAAATTCGGCGTACTTGCCCGACATCGTGTCGTATTCCAACCCACGCTCACTGCCCTGCGCATCGCTGCCGCCGTTCCCGATCGAGACGGCCACCATCGGCGGTAATTTGTGCTCGGCAATCAACGCGTCCAGCGCGGCGAACAGCAGGCGATCAGGCCCATCCGCGCCCACAATAAACGGCATCTTCGTTCCCGGTACGTAGCCGTTCGGCACGTACACGGCAACCTTGCGCACGTACGGCGCGGAATGCGTCTCCACGCCAACGAGGCGCGCCGGATTGGCCGGGTCCGGCATGGGATGCGAGTCAGGATTCCGTGCGATGCCCGGAAAATATTTGCTGTCCTCTGAATTCATCGTGAACTCGACGACCGTCCCGTCCAGCGGGCGATTGGAATTGGCCAGCTCCGGCGCCGGAGTATGCGTCGGTCCAAGGATGAAGTTGCCATTCTTCTTCGAATCGGGAACCGCTCCGTCAGGCAGTTCCGTCGCCGCCACGTAGCCCGGCGTATGCGGATCCCGCGTGGGCGGAGCCGGCCGCGCAGGCTGCGCGGCTGCAGACGGCGATCCAGATTGCGAGGCCTGTCCTGTGCCGGCCTGGCCGCGAACCAGGGGAGCCACGGCAGCGAGGCAGGTGAAAACAAGAGGGAAGATCGCGCTGGGAAATTTCATCTTGCCATTATGCGTGACCGGCCCAACTCGGCGACAGCCCGATCCTCCGTTACATTACCCTCATTTTCGTCGTGCATAATCAAAATACGATGGCTCTTTTGTGGAATCCCGAGAGCTGGTCCCAGCGGCTTGCCGAACTCGAAGCGCAATCCGGTGACCTGAAAGAGGCGCCGCTGCGCCGCGACGTGCGCTCGCTGGGTACGTTGCTGGGCGCGGTGCTGCGCGAACAGGCCGGCGACGAGGCGTTTGCGCAAGTAGAAGCGTTGCGCCAGGGCACCATCAGCCGCCGCGATGCCGAAGCTCGCGGCCGCGCCGAAGAGGCCGCGCGTCACGCTGCCGCCGCGCTTGAACTGGTGCACGCACTGCCCGTTGAGCGCGCCGTCCTGCTTACCCGCGCGTTTGCCTTCTACTTTGAGCTCATCAATCTCGCAGAAACGAATCACCGCAAGCGCCGCCGCATCGCCCTCCGCCTGAGCGGGCAGGCCGGCCGCCAGCGCGGCTCGCTCGAAGGCACATTCTGCGAGATGCGCCGCGTGGGCATCGGTGCGGAAGAGGCCCTGAACTGGCTGCGCCGCGTGCTCATCGTGCCGGTTTTTACGGCCCACCCCACGGAGGCCGCGCGCCGCACCGTCATGTTCAAGCGCCGCCGCATTGGCGAGTTTCTTGAGGCGCTCGATCGCATTCCTCTCCCCGAGCAGGACATGGCGCGGCTCGAGGAATTGGTTCTGGCCGAGATTACAGGCCTCTGGCAGACCGATGAGGTACGCTCGCGACGGCCCACCGTCTACGACGAAGTCAAGATGGGCCTCGACTACTACGACGTATCGATCTTCGAGACACTGCCCGAACTCTATCGCGAGATCTCCGCGTCCCTCTGTGCGGCTTACGACCTTGAGATTGATCCGCTCGAGCTGCCCCAGGTGCTGCGCTTCGGCTCGTGGATCGGCGGCGACCGTGACGGCAATCCCTTTGTGACGCCCGAGGTCACGCGCGCTGCGCTGCAATTGGCCCGCGGTCATCTGCTTCTTTACTACCAGCGCCAGCTCGACCTGATTATCGATCTGCTCACCACCAGCGCGCAGCAGCGGCCCGTGAGCGACGCGCTGCTGGAGCGCCTGCGCGCCTATGTGGCGCAAGTGCACACGCCCGAATCGCAGGTTTTCGGATCGCAATACGAATTCGAGTACTACCGCCGCTTCGTCATCTGCCTCAAGGCGCGCATCCAGCGCACGCTGGAGGAGTCGGGCGAGGCGCACGCGGCTGCAGGAATCGCGCTGCCTGTGATGCCCTACACGCTGGCGCGCAGCCACGACAAGCTCACACAGGCGCTGCCTGCCTACTGCTCGGTGCAGGATTTCGTTGACGATCTTGAAACGCTGCGCGCGTCGCTGATTGCGAACGGCGGCATTCGCATTGCCCGCACCCTCATCGAGCCGCTCATTCTGCAAGTGCGCACCTTTGGCCTGCATCTGCACACGCTCGACATCCGCCAGCACGCGCGCGTTCACGCCGCAGCCTTGCAGGAGGCGATCAACGACACCATAGCACCCTCGCTGGCTGGCGGCCTCTCCGCGCAGACGGCGAGCGTACTTGAAACCTTTCGCGTGGTCGCCGAAGTCAAGCACGGTTGCTCGCCCGAGGCCGTGCGCCAATACGTCATCAGCGGCGCATCGTCGGTAGAAGATGTGCTGGCCGTGATCCGCCTGGCGCGGCTCGGCGGCGTCACGGTGGAGGGCGTTGGCGAAGGCCCCGGCATCGATCCTGGCCTGATGCCGGTGCCACTCTTCGAATCCATTGAAGATCTGCGCAACGCGCCTGCCGTCTGCCGCGAGCTCTGGAACCGTCCCGATTACCGCAAACTCCTCTCGAGCTGGGGCGATTGGCAAGAGATCATGCTCGGCTACTCCGACTCGAACAAAGATGGCGGTATGCTCACCTCCACGTGGGAGATCTTCCGCGCGCATCGCGATTTGCATGTCGTCGCGCGCGAAGCCGGCATCAAGCTGCGCATCTTCCACGGCCGCGGCGGCACGGTGGGCCGCGGCGGCGGGCCCACGCATCGCGCCATCTTCGCCCAGCCTTTCGACTCGTTCGACGGCCAGTTGCGCATCACCGAACAGGGTGAGGTGCTCAACTTCAAGTATTCCGACGAGGTGCTGGCGGAACGCAATCTCGAACTCATGATTGCCGCTTCGCTCGACGCGCTGGCGCGTCCCAACGCGCGCGACCCTGAGGGCCATTTCACCGGCGTGCTCAAGCCGGAGTGGGAGACCGCGCTCGACACGCTCTCCAGTCTTGCCTACGGTTTTTATCAGAAGCACATTCTTGAGGACCCCGGCGTCATCACCTATTTCGAGCAGTCCACGCCGGTTGGCGAGTTGGAAAACGCCAAGATCGGCTCGCGCCCCGCGCGCCGCAACGATTCGCTGAAGCTCTCCGACCTGCGCGCCATCCCATGGGTCTTCGGTTGGACGCAGTCGCGGCTGCTCGTGCCCGCGTGGTTCGGCGTTGGCTACGCTATCGACCAGTTCCTCGCTCAATCCGGCGCGCTGCCCTTGTTGCAAACCATGGCGAAAGAGTTTCCGCTCTTCATCGACCTGCTGCGCAATGTTGAGATGGCGCTGGGAAAGGCGGATCTGGGTACCGCGCGGCTCTACTCCACGCTCGTCAAGGATGGAAAACTGTGCGAGCGCATCTACGACATGTTCGAGGCGGAGTTCCATCGCACCGTGCGCGGACTGTTTGCCGTGCTGGGCCAGACGGAGTTGCTCCAGACCAACCAGGTTCTCGCCCACTCCATCAAGCTGCGCAATCCTTACGTCGACCCCATGCATTTGATCCAGGTTGACATGCTGCGCCGTAAGCGAGCCGGTGAAGACACGCCCGACGTGAACCGCGCCATCGCGGCTACCATCAACGGCATCTCGGCCGGGCTGCGTAACACTGGCTGATTGCTCTGTCCCGTTCGGCGGGTGTGTCACCGCCCCGCTTCTACCGAAAAATTCTTCCTCACGCCCCGGTTTGCCGCTGTACGATTGCGTCCATGCAGGCAAAATCCGCTCTTTCCGCAAAAACGGTTCTCCATCTTCTTCTCGCGTCCGCCGCATTCAGCCCGGCGTTTGCCCAGCAGCAGAGTGCCAAACCCGGAGCTCCGGCTGCTACCGTTCCCGGCTTTGCAGTAACCATCACGTATTCGCAGAAGGCAATGGCCACGCTGGTCGCGGGCAAAGAGACCGTGATTGTCGTTGGCTATCTGTACGGTTTCCCCATTCAGGGCACGCCCAAGCAAGATGTCGACCATGTGGGCCAAATTGATATGGGTGAAGTGAAAAAAGAGATTGCTCCCGGCGCGACGGCCAAGTTCGACAGCGTTAAGCTCAATCAGCCCATGATGAAATGGATGGACAGTCAGGGTCCGCAGCTCTTGATTAACGTGTATTCTGGCCGCAAATCCTCGCCAGACAACCTGCTCGACTGCGGGATTTACGAGGGCTCTCTCCAAGCGATTCAGGGCCAGAGTATCCCTATTGCCTGCAAACTCATTGGGGAGTGAGCCGAATCCGGTTTCCCGACCGCCTGTCTGGCGGAAACAATTGCGCTTGCCATCGCCGGGCCGTTCGGTCTAGGCTGTTTGTATGCGTCGATGTCGCTAACGCCGTCCTGGTGCCAGCCGCGATGCTGAACTGCGCGCGAAGCGCGCTCGATTTTCTCACCCGATAAGCTGCACCAATCCCCAATGTCCTAAACACGAGAGGTCCGGGCCTGCCCCGGGAAAAAGGAGATCATCATGGCGCGTATTGCCGCGAACGTAACTGAATTGATCGGCCGCACTCCGTTGGTGCGGTTGAACCGTGTGGCAGCCGGATTGCCGGCTACCGTTGTCGTCAAGTTGGAAAGCCAGAACCCCGCGTCGAGCGTCAAGGACCGCATCGGCTTTGCCATGATCGAAGACGCCGAGAGACGGGGCAAAATTACCCCGGGCAAAACCGTGCTGATTGAGCCCACCAGCGGCAACACCGGCATCGCGCTCGCGTTTGTCGCCGCAGTCAAGGGCTACCGGCTCATCCTCACCATGCCCGAGACCATGAGCTTGGAGCGCCGCGTGACGCTGCTCGCCTATGGCGCGGAAATCGTGCTTACCCCCGGCCCCAACGGCATGAAGGGCGCCATCGCCAAAGCCAACGAAATCCTGGCTGGTACGCCCAACGGCTACATGCTGCAACAGTTCGACAATCCCGCCAACCCGGCCATTCACCTGCACACCACCGGCCCCGAGATCTGGGACGACACCGATGGCGCAGTGGATATCCTCGTCTCCGGCGTGGGCACCGGTGGCACCATCACGGGCGTGTCGAATTACATCAAGCCGAAAAAGGCATCGTTCAAGGCCATCGCCGTCGAGCCGACTGACAGTCCGGTGCTCTCCGGCGGCAAGCCCGGCCCGCACAAGATTCAGGGCATCGGAGCCGGTTTTGTGCCCAGTATTCTCGATACCAAGAACATCGACGAAGTCGTCCAGGTGACCAACGACGAGAGCGTCGAGATGGCGCGCCGGCTTGCCAAAGAGGAAGGTCTGTTTGTCGGCATCAGCTCCGGCGCTGCGGCTGCTGCTGCTCTCAAAGTTGCTGCCCGCGCCGAGAATAAGGGTAAGCTGATTGTGGTCGTGCTGCCCGACTTCGGCGAGCGTTATCTGTCGAGCGTGCTCTTCGAGCCGCTGCGGCAGCAGGCGCTGGCCTTGCAGGCCGAGCCGATTGCAGTGCCGGCGTAAGAAAGGCAGGGAACAAGGGAACAAGCCACCCCAGCGAGCGAAGAACGCTCACTGGGGACCCCGGCGGGGGACAAGGGACCAAGCATCAGACCTAATCAACCACGGTCTTGGTTGCTGGCTTTTTGTTTTCTAGTTCCCTTGGTCCCTTGATCTTTATGTCCCTGTTTGGTCGCATGCACGACGATGTCCGCTCCATCATGGAGCGCGACCCGGCTGCGCGCACGCGACTTGAGGTTCTGCTCTGCTATCCGGGCCTCTGGGCGGTGTGGATTCATCGCGTGTCGCACTGGCTCTGGCGTCACAAGCTGCGCCTGTCCGCGCGCGTTCTCTCGCAGGTAGCGCGTTTCCATACCGGCACCGACATCCATCCCGGCGCGCTCCTGGGACATCGGCTTTTTATCGATCACGCCACCGGCGTGGTCATCGGTGAAACCGCCATCGTAGGCAGTGACGTGACCATGTACCAGGGTGTCACGCTGGGCGGCACGGGCAAGGGCCACGGCAAACGCCACCCCACCATCTGCGACGGCGTCTTTATCGGCAACAACGCCAATATCCTGGGTAACATCACGGTGGGCGAAAACTCGCGTGTCGGCGCGGGATCGGTCGTGCTCTCCGACGTGCCTCCGAATTCCACCGTGGTCGGCGTACCCGCGCACATCGTTTACCACAACGGCGAGCGTGTGCTCATCACCGATCCGCACGACATCAAAGATCCGCTCTCTGACGCGCTCATCGCGCTCTCGGCGCGCGTGGATGAACTGGAAGAGCGTCTCGGCGCAACCGAGCCCAGCGCCCAGCCGTTCGCCGATGAAGAGGCTGAGCGCACCGCCTACCGCGAGGAGCTGGAACGGCTGAAGGTCTACGTCACCATGGGCGAGGGCATATGAGCAGCCACTGGCATGGCGTGGAAAGCGCGCATGCCACCGTCCGCAAGTCCAACACGAACCAATCTGAACCAGTTCGTTCGGACTCCCCGAATTACTTCCTCACTACCGAGCGCCTGGGCTTCCGCTGCTGGAACGCCCGCGATGAGTTTCTGGCAATCGATCTCTGGTGCAACCCGCAGGTGTCGGCGCTGATCGGAGGTCCCTGGACGCGTCAAGTGGCCCTCGAACGGCTCGCACGAGAGATCGAGCAACAGAATCGGCACGGAATGCAGTATTGGCCGGTCTTTCTGCTCGCCGATGGCCGGCATGCGGGGTGCGCGGGTCTGCGCCCCTACGAATCCAGTCAGAGAATCTACGAAATGGGCGTGCATCTGCTCCCGGAGTTCTGGGGGCAGGGAATCGCGCGCGAGGCTTCAGAAGCCATGATCCCCTATGCCTTTGGCCCCTTGGGCGCCGCAGCGATTTTTGCCGGGCATCACCCGCAAAACGCCGCGTCGGCCCGGCTCCTTGTGAAGCTTGGGTTTGCCTACCAGAGCGATAAGCTATACATCCCTACCGGCCTCATGCATCCCGCCTATTTGCTTCGCAGGGAACAGGCTCCAGGAGGCCGGAGCGGGCAGCTTCGCCATAGGATCCTTCAGGTGATCGGCGTACGCCTGCACAATCTCTCGCGTGCGATACACGCCGGTGAGCCAATCGCCGCGATACCAGTTCTTCCACTTGCCGTATTCGGCCGCGTGCATGGCCGCTTGCATTGTATCCAGCGCCTTCAGTGCATCGGCTGCTGCGCTTTGCGCCTTCGTCGCGTCTCCCGCATCCATGCCCTTCATCGACTGCGCGACATCGAGCAGCATGCG